>DASXED010000127.1:0-4874 GCA_036490295.1 Verrucomicrobiia bacterium
CTCAACCGTGTCACGCTCCGCCTCCACCTCAAAGAATGTGAGTTCCGTTTTAACCATCGTCGTGATAATCTGTATCGGTTGCTCTTAAATGAGTTCAAAAACAACCCGCTTAACTAGTCTTGAACCATAATTTTTTAAGAAAATCAACTTTCAAAAATGGCCACACTTATTTAGTTTTTTTATATGCAACAAAAAAGTTGGCATAGCGGCGTGAAATGGGCATATTTTTGTGGAATTACGTTTCTGGAACTTTATGAGCGACCAACCTAAACCATCAAATCCGAGCGCATCGGCATTGCCGTTTGTGCCCAAGCCCATAAAGATTATCCATGAAAAAGGGGCGCAATATCGCGTTTATCATGCAGACGGAGCGTGGGGTGTAATCAGTCATAATGGAAATGTTCAGCTTGATTTTTGCGTAGAACGACCGCCCACACCTTCAGGTGTTATTCAGCCCGTCCACCCTGACGGAAACCCTACTGGTGAACAGACATTTCTAGGGCTGGGCGACCAAAATTATTTTAATATGGTGCGTGATTTTCAGTGTAGCATTGTTTTATCGTTTGCTGCCGCCGTTCAAGTTCGCTCCGTGCTTGATAGTTATATCGCGGCCACCAAGCCGCAGATGGACGCTGCGCTTGAGCAAATTAAGCAACAGAAATGAGTGTGGTAATCAACAGTTTGCAGATGGATGAAAACCTTAATCGCCTTTTGGCGTTTAGGAAGTCGGATGATTTTGATTGGCAATTGGCCGCATACAGCAAAATACATGAAATCATTTTGAAAGATGCTGACACCGTTGAAAGTGCTAATATAAATTTCAGGATTTCTTCTTGGCAATCAAGTGCCCTAGTCGCGGCAATGTTGTTAGCCCAACAACAACTCAACGGAGTTGCCGCCATACCAGCCGAAAATTTTCATAATTATTCCAAGTGGATGTTGGGAACTGGAAGCCTAAATTCTTTACAGCAATCGGGTCGAATCCAATTTTCACAAGTTGACATCAAGCCAATTGATTTGGATGAAGAATCCAAAGCTGAATCTGCCGATAAAGCTGAACTGGAAAAGATTTTCAACGGACTTGCAAAAAAATGGAAAGACGAAACGGGCGGGTCGTCTTTAACCATGCGCCGATATGCACACTCCTCATATCAATCAATTCTCGTTTTGGGCGGCAAAGAACCGAAAGTTGTCACACTGATTTTGCAAGAATTACAGCGTCGTCCTGATATGTGGTTTGAAGCCCTTCGGCGTCTGACAAATGAAGACCCGGCGAAAAACGCAAAGAGCTTTGAAGATTCCACAAAAGCGTGGCTGAAATGGGGTCAGGACAAACAATTAATTTCCTGAAATGCTGCCAGCCCATTTGGTGAAGAAGTTTCCGAAGCTTTTAGCTGATGGAGCTAAAAAAACAAGCGAGGCGACGAATCAATATAACTGCATTGCGTGGTCGGCGGCACGAGACACACAGCAATGGTATGAACCCGAAAAATTTGAACCGTGGTATCATTGGCCGTCAGAACTTCCTCCAAAAGATTATACTTTCGAGAATTTCGTTCGCCTGTTTGAAAATTTGGGATATAAAAAGCGCACTGATGCTCGGTTTGAAATCCTTTACAAAAAGGTGGCGATATATGCCATATATGGCTACTTCGAGAAAGATAAATGGGGATTTTCTCATGTTTGCGACCAACTCAATTCAGGAGGATGGACAAGCAAGCTTGGTGACGCTGAAGACATCAAACATAATTCTCTCGAATCTTTGGAAGGAAACAATGACGAGTATGGAGAAGTAAAAATAATTTTGAAACGCCGCTGCAACCTTTTCGATATTTTCATCAGAGCATTTTTTAAGATTAGGTCTTGGCTTTGATTCTAAAAATCTTGAATCACGCGGCGAACGTCATCGTGGTTGCCGGCGAAGAAAAATTCCAAGGCATTTTCATTTTGCCGGAACAGCAGGCGCACCTTCAATCCGGCGCGGCACTCGAAAATATTTTTCCACAGACGCAGGAAGATTTATTTGCTGATGCCGCGCTCGCTGGAGCGGACGAATTGGATCAAATGCAGAATTTCCGGCAGCGGCGGCAATTTCTTTTTGATTTTCACCAAAGCGTTGGAAATGGAAAGTCCCTCGCGGAACAAAATTTTGTAAGCCTGTTTCAACGCCTTCTGCGCCTCGTCGGAAACGCCGTTGCGTTCAATCCCGATTTTGTTGACGGTGCGCGTCTCGGCGGGATTTCCGTCGGCAATCATGAACGGCGGCACGTCCTGCACGACTTTCGAGCAGCCGCCGATCATCGCCAGTTTTCCGATGCGGCAGAATTGATGGATCGCCGCCAGCCCGCCGATGACCGCAAAATCCTCAACCGTGACGTGGCCCGCGAGCGTCGCGACGTTGGACATGATGATGTTGTCGCCGAGCGCGCAATTGTGCGCGATGTGGCAGTAAGCGAGAATGTGATTGTGCGAGCCGACACGAGTGGTTTCACCGTCGCCTGTCGCGCTGTGAATCGTGACGCATTCGCGGAAGGTGTTTCCATCGCCGATTTCCGTGCGCGTGATGCCGCCGTTCCATTTCAAATCCTGGGTCTTCAATCCGATGCTCGCGAACGGAAAAATTTCATTTTCCTTTCCGAGCTTCGTGTGGCCGTCAATGACAACGTGCGAATGCAGTTTGCATTTTGCGCCGAGCACAACGTGTCCGCCAATGACGCAGTAAGGGCCGATTTCGCAGCCCGAACCGATTTTCGCCTTTGGATGAATGACGGCTGACGAATGAACGGAAGTCATAATTTTATTCCGACTGCGGGCGCAACATGAAAGTCACTTCGCCTTCACTGACAATTTCATCGTCCACTTTGCAAACGCCTTTGGCCTTGCCGAGTTTGCCGCGCGTTTTTGTCATTTCGACTTCGACCACCAGAACATCGCCCGGCAAAACCGGCTTGCGCCATTTCACATTTTCCGCCGCCATGAAATAGGCGATTTGCCCGGCATTTTCCGCCTGCCGCAACATTAAAATTCCGGCCGTTTGCGCGATGGTTTCCAGTTGCAGCACGCCCGGCATGATCGGGTGTCCCGGAAAATGACCCTGAAAATACGGCTCGTTGATGGTCACGTTTTTGAACGCGATGATTTTGTTGCCGTCAATTTTTGAAACACCGTCCACCAGCAGAAACGGATAGCGATGCGGCAGGATTTGCATGACCTGCTCGGCGTTCAATTCGGCGGACCGCACGATTTGCTCCAGCAAGGCGGTTTTTTTGTCGTCAATTTTTTGCGCAACCGGCGGCGGGCCGAACGCCTGCGCCGCGCGCAACGGCTTCTGCATTTGAGCGGTGATTTGCCGGACGAACTCGCAGTTTGCCGCGTGGCTCGGCTTGACCGCGATCAAATGTCCGCGAATCGGACGGCCGAGCAATGACAAATCGCCCACGATGTCCAGCATCTTGTGCCGGACAAATTCCTCGGGGTAACGCAAAGGCTCCGTCGTCAGCACGGCGTCGTCGCGGATGACAATCGCATTTTCCAAACCGCCGCCCTTGATCAAATTATTTTTGATGAGATGTTCGATTTCCTCGAAGAAACAAAACGTCCGCGCGTGCGCCAATTCCTTTTCCCATGTTTTGGGCGTGATTTCCGTGCTGAAAAATTGCGTGAACCGGCCTTTTTTGTCCGCGCTCGTGCAGGTGATTTTGAAAACGTCGTCGGGAAACAGCGTCATCAGCGTCTCGCCCGATTCCAGTTCAATCGGCTCGGACGGCGTGAATGTCTCGCGCTTTTCCGCCTGCGGCGCAATTCCCGCCGCCTGGATGATTTTGCAAAACTCGCGCGAACTGCCGTCGGCAATCGGCGGCTCGTTCGCGTCCAGTTCAATGATCGCATTGTCAATTCCAAAACCCGCGAGCGCGGCGAGGACGTGTTCGACCGTGTGAATTTTTACATTTCTCTTGGCGAGCGTCGTCGAGCGGTTTGTTTCCGAAACATTTTCCACGCGCGCCTCGACTTCCGGCTTGTCCGCGAGGTCAACGCGGCGGAAGCGCACGCCGCTGCTGGCGGGCGCGGGCAGGATGGTCATGTTGACCCGGTTGCCGCTGTGCAGGCCGATGCCGGAAAAACTGGCGGCGCAATTGAGCGTCTGCTGGTTGAGCACGGACGGATTAGACAAAACGCGGGCGCGATTGGCAAGCGAACATCAATTGTCTGGTGAACCGGGTAAAGTGCGGTGTTTCCCGATTCCACATTTTTGCCTCGCCCAATCATAAAATGTTCTTGGCAAAAGGGAAAGACTCAAATACAGTCAAAATCATGTAAAAAATAGCACCGCACTTGTGCGGTCTAATAATCTGTTAGTCATCGTCGAGATTTTATGCGCATATTTGCATACATAATCATGGTGATTGCCGTTATATTTTTGGTGTATACGGCATATGCTGAGATTAGGGGTGAAACAGTTGAGCCAGGGGGTCATATACCAACGCATATTATTACGAGGGCAGACCAGCCAGAAGAGTTTCACAATGCCATGTTGGCTTACACGGTTAGATCAGTGTGGTTTTTAATCGCAGGCTTTTTGTTGTTATTGGTTGATAAGACATTTGAAAGTTCTGATCCACTATCTCCAGATTTTGGCAAGAATCAGGATCTAGATAATAGCAGCGATGGAGAAAATGTGAGCAAGGGGCAGAAGCACACAGACCATGATTCTTCAGCATGACACAATCGCCTAACAAGTCGCCGGAGCCAACCGCCGTGGCCGCTGCGGTTGCAATCCACGCCGCGAGTCGGCGGTGGCTCAGCTTTTTTCGTTAGGCATCGTTCGCGCCTTTTGAAAACAATTCAAATATGAAAAATAAACTCAAATGGTTACT
>DASXED010000145.1:0-31837 GCA_036490295.1 Verrucomicrobiia bacterium
TTTGTTCCTTTGTTTCTTTGTTGTTAATTTTTCCCGATGAAAAACGTAGTTTTACTCGGCTCAACCGGTTCAATCGGCACAAGCACCGTCAAAGTGGCGGAAGATTTGCCGGATCAAATCCGTCTGCTCGCGCTCGCCGCCGGAAATAATTCCGAACTGCTCCTCGAACAAACGCGCAAGCACAAACCCGCTGCGATTTCAATTTTTGATCCTGTAAAAGCAAAGGAATTGCAAAATGCGCTTGGCACGGCCTCCCAAGTTTTTTCTGGCGAAGAAGGTTTGATAAAATTGGCCACGCTTCCGGCGGCGGACATTGTTTTAATTGCAATTGTCGGCACAGCCGGACTCAAACCCGCGCTCGCTGCAATTCGTGCGGGCAAAGACATCGCCGTCGCGTCGAAAGAAATTCTTGTGATGGCCGGAGAAATTGTGATGAACGAGGCGCGCAAACATGGCGTCCGCGTCCTCGCCGTTGACAGTGAACATTCGGCGATTTTTCAGTGTCTCGACGGCAAGCCTTCCAATTCCGTCCGCAAACTTTGGCTGACCGCAAGCGGCGGGCCGTTCCGCGATAAAACCATTTGGCCGAAAGAAAAATTTTCGGAAATCACCGTTGAATGTGCGCTGAAACATCCCTCGTGGGTCATGGGCCAGAAAATCACGATTGATTCGGCGACGCTGTTCAACAAGGGGTTGGAAATGATTGAAGCGCGCTGGTTGTTTGACATCGAAATGGCGCGCGTCGCCGTCGTCGTGCATCCGCAAAGCGTCGTGCATTCGATGGTCGAGTTCGTGGACGGCTCGTTGCTCGCGCAACTTTCGACGCCCGACATGTGCCTGCCGATTCAATACGCGCTGACGTATCCAGACCGTGCCGCGAGCGAGCGCGTGCAGACGAATTTTCCAAAAATCGGCACGTTGACATTTGAAGAGCCGGACGTTGAAAGATTTCCGTCAATGGAACTGGCTCGCAGGGCGGGCGAAATCGGCGGAACTTTGCCCGCCGTGTTGAACGCGGCGAACGAAATCGCGGTCGAAGCGTTCGTGAATCGAAAAATCAATTTTCCGCAAATCACCGAAACTGTGCGCCGCACAATGGACGCGCACAAAGTCGTTTCGCATCCGACGCTGGAACAAATTCTGGAAGCTGACAATTGGGCGCGACGTGACGCGGCGAAATAAATTGCTTCTTAATTTTTCCCGATATTTTTTGCCGTTGGCTCCAGCGCGGTGTTGGGCACACGATTCGTCTGAATCTCTTCGCTGACCTGACGCACGATGGTCGCTGGGTCAAAGACCACAAAGTTGGTGCGCTCTTTGCCGACCATGAGGCTATAATGTGACAGATGCTTAAGATAATCGCTGCCGAAATCTCTCTCGCAATCCTTATAAGAGGAGAAAACCATAATGCGAAGCCAGTGGCTCAACTGATTCGTGTCTCCCTGCTGCTGAAATCCATAAAGGGCTAAATAATGCTCGAGGTCAAGTGTGTCCGTCTCACGGACGAACGCAGTTTGGCTACGGTCATATCCAATGATGAAGGCAGCACTTAAACAAATAAGTGCAAGATGAAAGCTGATACAATGCGAAATAGTTTGGTGTGCATGGTCGTGAGCCTAACAATTATTAGACCGCAGTTTTACGGTTAATTTCGGCTTCATATTCCGACCTTAAACAGTTCCTTTTGCCTTGTCCATTTGGATTTTTCCGCGCAAAGCGAACGCCATCGAGCCGTGCTCTGTCATTGCGGTAATTTTTTTCGCTGATATAGTTTGTTCCTGAATTTTACATGAGCATTTTGCATTACATCTTCATCGCGCTGGAAGTGGTGTTGCTTTTCAACCTGCTCATCGGCGTCCACGAACTCGGCCATTTTCTCGCGGCGAAATGGCGCGGGCTGAAAATTGATCGCTTCGCCATCTGGTTTGGTAAACCGATTTGGAAAAAGAAAATTGGCGGCGTCGAATACGCGCTCGGCTGGATTCCGGCGGGCGGCTATGTCGCGCTGCCGCAAATGGCGACGATGGAGGCCATCGAAGGCAAAGGCGAAACGCCGGTTGAACAATTGCCGAATGTTTCCGCGCTGGACAAAATCATCGTGGCGTTCGCGGGGCCGCTGTTCAGTTTCGGGCTGGCGATTTTTTTCGCGTTCGTCGTCTGGGGCGTCGGCAAGCCGGACATTCTGACGGGCGACACGACGACGATTGGCTGGGTTGACCCGGCCGGTCCCGCGTGGCAGGCCGGTTTGCGCCCGGGCGACACGATTTTGGAAGTGGACGACCATCCGGTAAAACATTTTGACCCGACGGCGACCGACAGCATCAAATGGCGCATCGTCACGAGCGAAGGGCCGACCATCGCCATCAAATATCTTCGCGACGGAAAAGAGGCGATGGCTTATCCCGTGCCGTTTCACCGTCCGACAAAATGGTATGAGCGAAAATCGTTGCGGCAGATTTTGATTGATTCGGCGCAGCCGGCGGTCGTCGGCGAAGTGGCGACGAACAGCCCCGCCGCGCTCGCCGGTCTGACCAATGGCGATGAGATCGTCGCGCTGAACGGCCAAAAAATTTACAGCCCCGACGCGGTGGACATGGCGCAGCAGGCGATGAGCAATGCCGTCGTGACACCGCTCACGCTCACAGTGCGGCGTGGCGGCGGACAATTTGACCGCACGCTGCTTCCGGTGAAGCCGTTGCAGCCGACCAACGCTTTTCCGCTCATCGGCATCATGTCCTGGCAGGGCGACACAAACATCGCGCTCGTTCATCCAAGCCCGCTCGAACAGATTCAATCGAGCGTCGGGCAGATTTTCGGGACGTTCCACGCGCTGTTTGCGAGCAAGAGCGACATCGGCGTGCAGCAACTTGGCGGCGCGGTGATGATCATCCGCGTCTACAGCAATCTTTTTCAGGACGAGGACGCCTGGCGGCGCGTGCTGTGGTTCAGCGTCATCCTCAACGTGAATCTCGCGCTGATCAATATGTTGCCGCTGCCGGTTCTCGATGGCGGGCATATTTTGCTGTCGCTGCTGGGAGTCATCCGCCGCCGCCCCGTGAGCGCAAGGGTTTTGAACACCATTCAGACCGGTTTTGCCGCGCTGTTGATCACATTCATGCTCTACATCGCGTTTTTTGACACGGGCGACTGGGTGCGCAGCGCGCGCGCCGACCGCGAGCAGCCGATCGTTTTCGCGCCACAAAAATAATTTCTCCATGCGCTACTGCGAATCTCCATTTTTTTATCATCGCCGGAAAACGCGGGAAATTGTCATCGGTGATCCGGCGAACGGCGGCTTCATCATGGGCGGCAATCATCCGGTCGTGAAGCAATCCATGCTGACGTGCGACACGATGGACACGGCGTTGAGCGTGAAACAAACTTTGGAACTTGTCGCCGTCGGCTGTCAACTCGTGCGCATCACCGCGCCGACGGTGAAGGACGCGGCGAACTTGCAGAACATCGTCCGCGAATTGCGCGCGCAAAATTGCAACGTGCCGATTGTCGCCGACATCCATTTCAAGCCCGACGCCGCGATGGAAGCCGTGAAATGGGTGGAAGTCGTGCGCGTGAATCCCGGCAATTACGCCGACTCCAAAAAATTTGCGACCAAGGAATACACTGATGAACAATACGCGGAAGAGTTAAAACGCATCGAGGAAAAATTCACGCCGCTCGTGCTGGAAGCGAAGAAATTAAAGCGTTGTCTTCGCATTGGCACGAATCACGGTTCACTTTCGGATCGCATCATGAACCGTTTCGGCGACACGCCGCTGGGCATGGTCGAAAGCGCTTTGGAGTTCGCAAACATCGCGCGCAAAAACGATTTCCATAATTTCAAATTCTCGATGAAGTCGTCCAACCCGAAGGTGATGATCGAATGTTATCGTTTGCTGGTCGCGCGATTGAATGAACTCGGCGCGGATTGGAATTATCCGATCCACCTCGGCGTCACCGAAGCCGGCGAAGGCGAGGACGGACGAATTAAAAGCGCGATTGGAATCGGCTCGCTGCTTTGCGACGGACTTGGCGACACGATTCGCGTTTCGCTCACGGAAGATTCGCCACGCGAAATCGAAGTCTGCACCGATTTGCTCGCGCAGATTCCAATTCTCACCGTAGGAGACGAGGTAACGAGTCTCAAATCAAAGACGGAAAATCAGAGTCTCGTCACCTCGACTCCTACGGAATTTCCGTTCGACCCGTTCCATTTTGAGAAGCGCGCCACGCCGGAAATCGAATTGAACGAAAATACAAAATGCGGCGGCGAACAATTGATCCGCGTCGTCGTCACGCGCACAACGTGGGAAAAAGTTGCGCCAAAAATCCGTCCGAAAGACGACGTGAAGCCGGAAGCAATTTACGAAGACCTGAACATTTTTGAAATTGATCCGACGCAGGATTTTGCAATCAATTGCGAGACGCAATTGGTCACGGTCAAAGATGGCGTGAGTCTTCCCGCCATCACCGCGTTCCGTTTGCTCGCTTCAAAATTAAAAAAACTTGGACGCACCAATCCGATACTGCTCAAGGATTGTCTTTTTAGTGGCACGGGCATCTTGCCCGTGAGTTCCGAAGCAAATCAACACACGGGCGAGACGCCCGTGCCACTACTCGAACCAAAAATTGCCCTGCTCCGCGCGTCCATCGTCATCGGCTCGCTGCTCGCGGATGGGATTGGCGATGCGATTTTAATTCGCGGTGAATCCGGCGCGGGAATGTCGTTGCGGCTGGCATATAATATATTGCAGGCCGCCGGTTGCCGGAGTTTCAAGACGGATTACGTCGCGTGTCCGAGTTGCGGGCGGACGCTGTTCAATTTGCAGACCGTCACCGCGCGCATCAAATCGCGCACGGAACATCTCAAGGGCGTGAAGATCGCCATCATGGGCTGCATCGTGAACGGGCCGGGCGAAATGGCGGACGCGGATTTCGGCTACGTGGGCGGTGCGCCGAACAAGATCAATCTTTACGTTGGCAAGACGCCGATCAAGTTCAACATCCCCGAAGCCGACGCGGTGGAACGGCTCGTTGACCTCATCAAGGAACACAACAAGTGGGTGGAGCCGGAAGTGAAAGAATTGATTAACCAATAGGAGGTCTATGGATCAACCTCCTGCACAATCACTCATCACGCCTCCGCTGCCAAAATTATTTGTTCTTCCAACTCTCGGTTTGGTCATTACCAGCGCGCTTACTAAAAATAGTTTTACAATTGGTGAGAAAATTGGAGAAGGTAATTTCGGAATGGTTTATTCGTGTCAGGATGTATGGCGAAATGATTTGGCTGTAAAAGTGCTCAAACCGACAGGCTCATACGAGCAAGTGCAAAAGGCGGCGCAATCCGAATTCATAAAATTGCTCCAACTGCGCAATCCATACATAACTTTTGTTTACGATGCGTTTGAATATCGTGACACGTTCTACATAATTACCGAGCGATGTCATGGGAACCTTTCGGGTATTTTTACGATTCCTAATTTTGATGGGAAGCTGTGGATTTTGCCGGTTGCCAGATGTCTGCTTCAAGCAGTTCACTATTTGCACATCAATCAGCACGTTCATCAAGACATTCATCTCGGCAATGTTTTCACAACTTTCATTAAAGATGAAATGATGACCGGAATAAATAATACCGCATTAAAGTTTAAGCTCGGCGACTTGGGTGTCGCCAAATTATTCAGCGAGGTGGATGCCACAAATACTCGCAACCAAGGGATTCTTCCGCCGGAAGTTTACAATACATCGGAATTTGGCCAAGTTGATTACAGGATTGATATTTATCATTTAGGTTTATTATTTCTACAACTTGCATACTCCAAGGAAATCCAGTTCACACGCGAGGAAGTTTTAGCCGGAAAACCACGCGAAATGGCTGCAAGCTTGCCACCGCCATTGAATTTTGCTTTGGAAAAAGCTTTGAGACGACATGTTCAATTTAGAACAGCCGATGTGATGGAATTATGGAGAGATTTGAATTCTTCTCCGCAATTACCAAATTTGCCCCCACTTATTGAGACATCAAAGCCGTAATTCTTGACTTATCTGCGGTCAACCGATGTTTTCTATTTGACGCCTGACAAGCCGCGTATTACTTATTTTGTATGACAAAAACTGAAGTCATCACGTTTCGTTCGCCCCATTCCAAGCGGGAATTGCGTCGCCGATTTGGCAACGTCTCAAAAGGTTTGAACAATCTGATCCAGCGCGAAATCGGCGCGCAGCAACCGCGCGACTGGCGGGAGATTTTGGATCGTCCTGCCGGCCCGCGCGTGCCGGACAAGATTTATGACCTATGCATGAGACCCGAGTAGCCTTCGCCGACACTAACTGGCTTTTTTCCACCTATTACAACACACGCGACCATGCCGCCGTGCAACGCTGGCGGAAAATGGAGCAACCGCACACGTTGGTGGTGAGCGAGGCGGTGCTGGCGGAATGCCGGTGCAATTTCCGGCGCGTGGGCGACCGTTTGGGCGCTTTGGAATCCGATGTGCGCGCGCGGTTGTTCGTGGATTGCGGCTACACGTTCGCGCAGATGACCGCGCTGGCGGATGAACTGTTCCGCAAATATGCGCCGCGCTGCAATGTCGGGACGCTGGATTTGCTGCACATCGCCGCCGCCAAACGGTTTGGCTGCCGCTGGTTTTTGAGCTTCGACAGCAACAGCGGCTGCCGCGCCATCGCCCATTCGGAAAATTTGAAAGTGTTTCCTGAATTAAATGCCGTTGACCGGCGCTGGATCGCAAAGTTCAAGTGAGCCGGATTGCCAGCCAATAAAACTTGCCATTTGCTCCCGCTTAATTAAAGTGTGCGGCCACTTTTCAAATTATGCACTTGAACGAAATTCTGGTTTTGGCGGATGCCGCCGCTCCGGCAGCAGCACCGGCGGGAACTCCGGCGGCTGGTGGTTCGCCTTTCGGGATGCTGGTTCCGATGATTCTGATTTTTGTCGTCATGTATTTCATGATGATCCGCCCGCAGAGCCAGCAGCGCAAGAAGCAGGCGCAATTGCTTTCAGCGCTCAAGTCCGGCGACAAGGTGGTCACGTCCAGCGGCATCGTCGGCATCGTCATCTCGGTGAAGGACAACACGGTTTCGCTCCGTTCGGCGGACGCAAAAATGGAAGTCACAAAATCCTCGGTGGTGCAAATCCTCGAAGGCAGCGCGGCGATCGAATCCTGAACGGCCATGAAAAAAAATAATTTCGGATGGTTCATCTTCGTCGTCCTCGTCATCCTGTGGTCGTTCTACGAGATTTATCCGCCGACGTCGCGGGATTTGATCCAGCAGTTCACCGCGCGCGCGTCGAACCAGGACACGAATTTCACGGCCATTCTGAAACGGCTTGCGCCGTTGCAGGCGGCGAACACGAACCGCGAGTTTGCCAATTTGCAGGAGGCCATCGGCACGAACGACATTGAGAATTATTTTCCGGGCATTAACGCGAAGGATCAGCTTTATCCGACGACTTACATTTTGAACCAGGTCCAGCGCGACGCGGCTGGCAAAATCAAACTCGGCCTCGACTTGCAGGGCGGCACTGAATTTCTCGTCGAGATGGACACGAACAAGCTGGTGTCCTCGTCGGACGACACGAACAAGGTTGCGAGTGCGGAGGACATCAGCGGCGCGTTGTCGCAGGCGGTCGAGGTTTTGCGCAAGCGCGTGGACGCTTTCGGCGTCGCCGAGCCGGTGATCCAGCCTGCGGGCGGAAATCAGATTCTCATCCAATTGCCCGGACTTTCAGAGGCGGACAAAAACGATGCGGAGACGAACATTTCAAAGGCCGCTTATCTGGAATTCCGCATGGTGAGGGATGACAGCGATGAAATAATCAAAAATGGCGAGCCGATTCCGCCGGGTTACGAATTGCTCAAGCACATTTTGCCGCCGGAAAATGGCAAGCCGACGCCGCCGGAAGTTGTCATCGTGAAGAAAAAGGCCGAGAATCATCTGGAAGGCGACATCGTGAAAAGCGCGCACATGGGACGCAGCCAATTGGGCGAACCGGAGATTGATTTCACGTTGACGGACGACGGCTCGAAAAAATTCGCCCAGACCACGCGCGAATACGCGCCTGACCCGCAGACGGGTTTGCATCACCGCATGGCAATTATTTTGGACGGCGAACTTTACTCCGCGCCGGAAATCAACGGCGAGATTGACACGCCCAGCGCCGTAATCGAAGGCCATTTTTCGGACAAGGAAGCGCAGGATTTGGCGAGCGTCCTCCAAAATCCGCTGCGCGCGCCGCTCAAGATTGTTTATTCCCGCAATGTTTCCGCGACGCTCGGCATTGACACCATTCACCACGGCATTTACGCGTCTATCGCCGCCGTCGTTTTCGTTTCGCTGTTCATGCTCGCGTATTATTGGATCGCCGGACTCACCGCGAACGTCGCTCTCGTCACGAACATCATCATTTTGCTCGGCGTCATGTGCAGCATCGGAACGACGCTCACGCTGCCGGGCATCGCGGGCGTGGTCCTGACCATCGGCATGGCCGTGGACGCGAACGTGCTGATCTACGAGCGTCTCCGCGAGGAAATCGCCAAGGGAAAATCCCTGCGCGGCGCGATTGACGCCGGTTATGCGCGCGCGTTCGGGACAATTTTCGATTCGCACGTCACGACGCTGATTTCGTCCGTCATTTTGATTTTCATGGGCACGGGCGAAATCAAGGGCTTCGGCGTCACGCTGACCATCGGCATTGCCGCCAGCTTGTTCACCTCGCTCGTCGTGACGCGGCTGATTTTCAATTTCCTGCTCGACCGCAACATTTTGAAATCGCTGCCGATGATGCACATCATCAAGAGCGCGAAGGTGAATTTCATGAAAGTGGCGACGCCGCTGTTCGTGATTTCGTGGCTGTTCATTTTCGTATCGCTCGGCTACGGCGTTTTTGAACGCGGCTCGAAACTGTTCGGCGTGGATTTTCTCGGCGGCGACAGCACGACGTTCAGCTTCGCCCAAAAAATTGACCAGGGAAGCATCAGTTCCGCGTTGGAAGCCATCGGCGAAAAAGATCCGCAAGTCCAATATCAAAAGGACGCGACCACCGGCAAGGAAACGCTGTCCGTGACGACCTCCAGCGGCTCGGCGGAAAAGGTCAAGCAGACGCTCGCGGAAAAATTTCCGCAGGTCGGGTTTAATCCAAATCAGGGAAGCCTGCACGTTGGCCCGACCGTCGGCAAAGAAATCCGGCGCTCGGCGATTGTCGCTTCACTGATGGCGCTCTTCGGCATTCTGGTTTATGTCGCGTTCCGTTATGAGTTTTCATTTGCCGTCGCCGCCGTCGTCGCCGTGATTCACGACGTGCTTTTGACGATTGGCTGCTACTGCCTCGCCAACGGAATTTCCGGGCGCGAATTCAACGCCACAGTTGTCGCCGCCGTTTTGACCATCATCGGTTTTTCCATCAACGACAAAATCGTCATCTTCGACCGCATCCGCGAAGACCTGAAACTCGGCGTGCGCGGCTCGTTCAAGGACGTCATCAACCAGGCGCTCAACCAGACCTTGAGCCGCACCATCATCACGAGCGGCACGGTGCTGATTGCCACGGGTTGCCTCTACATTTTCGGCGGCGGCGTCATCAACGACTTCGCGTTCACGTTCCTCATCGGCATCGTCACCGGAACATATTCGTCCATCTACGTCGCGAGCGCACTCGTGCTGTGGTGGCACAAAGGCGAGCGCCCGAACATCGGCGCGTCGCAGGTGACGCTCCAAAATTCCGCGTCGGCGAAAGTCTGAAATTCAACTTTCCCAATCTGCGCACATCCGCGTAATCTGCGGTTGAATGAAATTTCGCTGGACGCTTGCGCCGCCGCAACCGCTGCTCGCCGGACAACTGGCGTCGCAACTGAAAATATCGCCGCTGCTCGCGCAATGCCTGCTCAATCGCGGCCATAGCGAAATTTCTGCGATTGAAAATTTTCTCTCGCCGCGACTCAAAAATCTCGCCGATCCATTTCTGTTGCCAAACATGGACAAAGCCGTCGAACGGCTTTTTCGCGCGCTTGAACAAAGCGAGCCGCTAGTCGTCTTTGGCGATTACGACGTGGACGGCGTGACCTCCACCGCATTGCTCGTCGAAGTTTTGCGCGCCCTTGGCTGGCGCGTGGAATTTTATCTGCCAAACCGCATGGACGAAGGCTACGGCTTGAGCGCCGACGGCGTTGAGAATTGCCTCAAAAAATTTCCGACGACTTTGTTGCTCGCGGTGGATTGCGGTTCAACCGCCGTTGAAACAATCAAATCGCTTGCCGCGCGCGGCGTTGACGTGATTGTTTTGGATCACCATCAAGTTTCCAATCCCGCGCCAAATGCCGTTGCACTCGTCAATCCGCAACTTGCTGGTGAAAATGAGATTTCATTTCGCGAACTTTGCTCCGCCGGACTTGCGTTCAAATTGGCTCACGCAATCTTGAAACGCGCACGCGAAATGAATCTGCCCGGCGCGGCGGAATTTGATTTGCGTCCGTTGCTTGATTTAGTTGCGCTCGGAACGATTGCGGACATCGTGCCGTTGATTGGAGAAAACCGGATTTTGGTTTCCGCCGGTTTGCGACAACTCAACGAAACCAAACGCGCCGGAATTCTCGCGCTGAAAAAAGTCGCGCAGACTTCGGAAAAAATCGGCGCTTACGAAGTCGGTTTTCAACTTGCGCCGCGATTGAACGCTGCCGGACGGTTGGAAACGGCGGAAGAATCTTTGCATTTGCTGCTGGCTGAAAATTTGGAAGAAGCGATGCCAATCGCGCAAAACCTGGATTTGCGGAATCGCGAGCGGCAGAAAATCGAGAAGAGTATCGTGGAGGAAGTCATCGGTGTCGTGCGCTCGAAGTTTGACGCGCAAAAAGATTTTGTCATCGTCGAGGGACAATTGCTCTGGCACATCGGCGTCGTTGGAATCGTCGCGTCGCGCGTGTTGCAGGAATTTTATCGTCCGACGATCATCATCGGCGGCGAGAATGGCGAGATGCGTGGCTCCGGTCGCAGCATCGCTGGTTTTGATCTGGCGGCGGCATTGCGCGAGTGCAATGAATTTTTGATCCGGCACGGCGGCCACGCAATGGCGGCGGGCTTGAGCATTACGCCGGACAAAATTGATTTGCTGCGCGAAAAATTAAACGAACTCGCGCGCCTGAAACTGAAGCCGGAGGATTTGCAGCCGCCGCTACGTCTGGACGCGGAAGTTGGTTTGGACGAGATTAATTTTGAATCGCTTGCCGAATTGGAAAAATTAAAACCGACGGGGCAGGGGAATCCCACCGTGCAATTTTGCGCGCGCAATCTGTCACACGCAAAACCATTGCAACGCATGGGCAAGGAAAAACAGCACGTCAAACTCTGGGTGAGCGACACGCCTTCGCCCGGCTCCGGCGCTGCAAGCGGCTCGGCGACGCATGAAGCAGTTTGGTGGAACGGTGGCGACAAATCATTGCCCGTCGGAAAATTCGATCTGGCGTTCGCGCCGCAAATCAATGAATTCAACGGTCGGCGCACGGTTCAATTGAAAGTTTTGGACTGGCGGACGGCTGAATAATTTGGCTTGCAATTGTTTTAGGAATAGTTAGAGTTAGCCCGTCTGTTAGAAAACTTGTCAATATGGTCATGGTAAATCTTCTGGTGAACGATTTGAAACCCGGCTTTCGGGAACAGTCCGATTCGGCGGTTTGTCTCGCAGTCCTACGAAAATGAGCACGAAATTGTTTGTCGGAAACCTTTCCTTCAACACCACTGAAAACGAGATTCAAGAGGCGTTTGCCGCGCACGGCACGGTCGTCGAGGCGAATCTTATGATGGACCGGATGAGCGGCCGCTCGCGCGGCTTCGCATTCGTCACCATGTCAACTCCCGAGGAAGCGCAGAAGGCGATTGAAGCCATGAACGGCGCGACGCTCGGCGATCGCGCGTTGACGGTCAACATCGCGCGCCCGAAAGAAGAACGTCCGCGCAGCGGCGGCGGCGATCGCGGTCCGCGCCGTGAATACGGCGGCGGCGGTGGTGGTGGTTATGGCGGCGGCGGAAGCCGTGGCGGCGGTGGCGGCGGTCGTGACCGTTATTAATTTTTGAAACAGTTTCAACGGGCGGCGTTCCGAAACGAACGCCGCTCAATTCATTTTGCCACGAAGATTTTTTGATTCGCTTTGGGCGCGGCAAACTTGTTAGATTTATATCAATTCATGGAAGAACACATAGAAGTCGAAGGTCGCATCCAGACCGTGCTTGCCGGGACGATGTTCCGCGTCGAACTGGACAACAAGCATCAGGTGCTCGCGACCATTTCTGGCAAGATGCGCAAGCGCTTCGTGCGCCTCACCGTCGGCGACCGCGTGAAAATGCAGATGTCGCAATACGATTTGAACAAGGCGCGCATCGTCTGGCGCATCGGTTAGTTGCAAGTTGAAGGTTGAAAGTTTCAGGTAAAAAATTCAGCGCGCCAAGACAGCTTGCAACCTTCAACCTTCAACCTTCAACTCAAGTGAATGCCGCCATCCTCGTCGCCGCCGGCAAAGGCGTCCGCATGGGCGCGGACAAGTTGTGGCTCGAAATTGCGGGTCGTCCCGTGGTCGCGCACACTTGGCAAAATTTCAACGACGCGAAGTGCGTGGATGAAATTATTTTGGTCGTGCGCGATGGGATGCAGAAACAATTTTCGGAACTCGCGGCAAAATTCCATTTCAAAAAATCATTTCGAGTTGTCGTTGGCGGAGCAGAACGACAGGATTCAGTTTGGAACGGACTCGAAGCGTTTTCGCCGAAAACTGAAATTGTGGCGATTCATGACGCGGCTCGGCCTTGCACGACTGAAGTGCTGATTGCCGCGACGATTGCCGCCGCGCGCGAAACTGGCGCGGCGGTCGCCGCGCAGCAAATCACAGACACAATCAAAGAATCAGCCGATGGCAAAACAATTTTGCGCACGCTTGACCGCGCAAAACTCTGGTCGGTGCAGACGCCGCAAACTTTTCGCGTGGAAATCATCCGGCGCGCGATTTCAACTGCGCGTGCAAAGAATCTGATTTTCACGGACGACACGGCGGCGTGTGAATTGATCGGCCAGCCGGTTCAGATCGTTCCAAGCGCAACGCCAAATCCGAAAGTGACCGTGCCGGGCGATTTGCCGTTAATAGAAACTTTGCTGCGGATTTCTTAACCACCAAGACACCAAGGCACAAAGAGTTTTCCAAAAACTTGGTGTCTTGGTGCCTTCGTGGTAAAGTTTTTGTGTTTATGAAACGACGTTTGATTTTCGGTCTGGTCACAGCATTGCTCGCGCTGAATCTGGCGATTGGCGCGAAAATTTATTTGAGTTCGGCGCACGCGGCGGATGCAAAAGATTCGCCGGACGCGAACTTGGAAATTTTCGCCGACGTGCTGCAAAAAGTCCGCACGAGTTATGTTGACGGCACAAATCTGACCTATCACGCGCTTGTCGAATCCGCGCTCAAGGGCATGATCGGTTCGCTCGATCCGCACAGCGAATTTCTTGACGTGGACGATTACCAGCAGTTGCAGGACGACACGGAAGGACAGTTCGGCGGACTCGGCCTTGTCGTGGCGATGAAAGACGGCTTCGTCACCGTCGTCGCGCCGATGGACGATTCACCGGGATTTCGCGCGGGCATTTTGTCCGGCGACCTCATCGTCAAGGTCGAGGGCAAGAGCGTGGAAAAAGTCCCGTTGTCGGATGTCGTGAAGCAGCTTCGCGGCAAGCCGGACACGCAGGTGACCATGACCATCCAGCGGCCGTCCTCCGGCGTGACGAAGGATTTTACGCTCACGCGCGCCGTCATCAACATGGAAATGGTCAAGGATATCAACGGCAAAAAGGAATTTCCGCTGGGCGACGACAAAATCGGCTACGTCCGCATCAACGAATTTGGCGACAAGACCGGCGATGAACTTGAAGCCGCGCTCCAAAAATTAAAAGGGCAGGGCATGAAGGCGTTGATTTTGGATCTGCGCTTCAATCCCGGCGGCTTGCTGGACGAAGCCGTCGATGTTTGCCAAAAATTTCTGCCACGCGGCCAGCTTGTCGTCACGACCGAAGGCCGCAACCCAGGCGAAAATTCCATCCGCCGCGCCGAAGGCCATGGCGATGAATTGAAAGGCGAGCCGATTGTCGTGCTGGTGAATCTCGGCAGCGCGAGCGCGGCGGAAATTGTCACAGGCTGTTTGCAGGATTTGCACCGTGGAATCATCCTTGGCGAAAAAACTTTCGGCAAAGGCTCCGTACAAAGCATTTTTCCGCTAGACGACGGCTCGGCGCTCAAGCTCACCGTTGCAAAATATTATACGCCAGCTCACAAAGTCATCCATGAACACGGCATCACGCCGGACATTTTCGTGCCGATGAGCGACGAGGCGGAAGCCGCGCTGCTCGCAGGCCGTTCGCCCGGCGGACTCGACTCGCTGGACGCAAAAGATCGTGAACACATAAAAAATTCCGGCGACATCCAGCTCGACCGCGCGAAGGATTTGCTCAAGGGCATTTTGCTTTACGGCGAATTTTCAAACCCGGAAAAAGTCGCGGTGAAATAATTCTGTTGGAGTTCAAGCTTCAGCTTGTCCGGCTTTTATTTCAACATTTGTCACAAGCTAAAGCTTGAACTCCGACTAAAATGACAATCCTCGCCATCGAAACTTCCTGCGATGAAACCAGCGTTGCCGTCGTGCGCGACGGGAAAATTCTGTCCAACATCGTTTCCTCGCAAACCAAATTGCACGCCGAATACGGCGGAGTCGTGCCGGAACTCGCCGCGCGCGAACATTTACGAAATCTGATTCCCGTTGCAAAAACAGCATTGCGCGAAGCCGGAGTTTCAACGGAACAACTTGACGCAGTCGCCGCCACGCAAGGACCGGGATTGCCGAACGCGCTGCTCATCGGGTTCAAGGCCGCGCAAGCCGTCGCGTTTGCTTTGCGAAAACCGTTTGTCGGCATCAACCATCACGAGGCGCATTTATTTTCGCCGTGGATAAATGAATTCGAAAAATTTCAGCCGAACATTTCTCTCATCGTCAGCGGCGGGCACACGATGCTTATGCTGGTTGAATCTGAATTGAAGCATCGCGTCCTCGGCTCGACGATTGACGACGCTGCGGGCGAATGTTTTGACAAGACCGGGAAAATGATGGGCTTGAATTATCCCGCTGGGCCGGAAATTGACCGGCTGGCGGAGCAGGGGAATCCAAAAGCATTTGATTTTCCGCGCCCATTGCTCAACGACGCGAGCGACGATCTCAGTTTCAGCGGCTTGAAAACTTCCGTGCACTATTTTCTGCGCGATAATCCAACATTGCTCGATGACGCGCAAAAAATCCGTGACTTGTGCGCGAGCGTGCAGGCGGCCATCGTCGAAGTCCTCGTCAAAAAAACCATTCGCGCCGCGAGGAGAAACAATGTCCGCGTTGTAACCGCGTCCGGCGGCGTGACGTGCAATCGCGCGTTGCGAAATGAATTGTCGCGCGCCTGCCAGCGCGAAGGATTTCAATTGCGCCTCGCCGAAAAATCGCTCTGCACGGACAACGCCGCAATGATTGGAATTCTGGCTGGGCGAAAACTTTTGCAACAAGTTCCACTTCCGCCGCTGGACGAAGAAATCAAACCCGGCTGGATCTTGACGTGATTGTAGCGGCGTGTCGGCAGACCGCCGCATTTCAATTTTTCAGATGGCGGCTTTCTGCCGAAAGCCGCTACGCTTGACGGGCCGATGACTCAGCAATTGCCCATTTACGAAATTGAGCGCGAAATCATTTCGCGCCTGAAATCCGACCGGCGATTGATTTTGTCCGCGCCGACCGGCTCCGGCAAATCCACGCAAGTGCCGCAGATGCTTTTGCGCCACGATTTTTTGCGCGAAGGACAAGTTGTGATTCTTCAACCACGCCGACTCGTCACGCGCCTGCTTGCCGCGCGCGTCGCGCAGGAACTTGGCGTCAAACTTGGCGAAGAAGTCGGCTATCAAATCCGCTTTGAAAATGTCACGTCGGCAAAAACAAAAATCCGTTTCGTAACCGAAGGCGTTTTGTTGCGGCAAATGATTGACGATCCGAAGTTGCGCGGGGTTTTGACTTTGATTTTCGACGAATTCCATGAGCGGCATCTTTATGGCGACATCACGCTCGCCCGCGCGCTGGATTTGCAGGAGCAATTTCGTCCTGATCTGAATCTCGTCGTCATGTCTGCAACTTTGAACGCCGGCGAATTGGAAAAGTATTTATCGGAATGTAGGAGCCGAGGTGACGAGGCTCATTCTTCAAAAGAAATTAATCAAAGTCTCCTTACGTCGTCTCCTACAAATCAATTTCACTGCTCCGTCCTGTCATCCGCTGGCCGGATGTTTCCCGTAGAAATCGAATACGCCGCAGAGCCGGGTTATGTGGACAAGCGGCCGGTTTGGGAGCAGGCGGCGGAGGCATTCGGCAATTACGTCGCCAGCGGCGGCGAAGGTGACGTGCTCGTATTCATGCCCGGTGGTTTTGAAATTGCACAAACGATTGAAGCGATTCGTCACACGTCGGAAGCGAAGGGATTTATTCTGCTGCCGCTGCACGGCGAATTGCCGCCTCGCGACCAAGACGCCGCCGTCGCACGTTACGGCCAGCGCAAAGTTGTTGTTTCGACAAATGTCGCGGAAACATCGCTGACGATTGACGGCGTTCGTCTTGTAATTGACTCCGGCCTCGCGCGAATTGCGCGCTACGATTCGAATCGCGGCATTAACACGCTGCTCATCGAAAAAATTTCCCAATCATCATCCGACCAGCGCGCAGGGCGTGCGGGTCGCACCGCACCGGGTGTTTGCATGAGACTTTGGTCGCGCGAAGAACATTCGCATCGCGCGCCGCAAGAATTGCCGGAAGTCAAACGCCTCGATTTGGCGGAAGTTGTTCTCACGCTCAAAGCGGCGGGCGTGCAAGATTTAAGAAAATTCCGCTGGCTGGAATCGCCGGACGAGCAATCGCTCGCGCACGCGGAAGAATTACTTCACGACCTCGGCGCGCTTGATAAAAATAATTCCATCACGCCGATGGGCCGCAAGATGCTCGCATTTCCGCTGCACCCGCGTTACGCGCGGATGCTGCTGGCGGCGCAGGAATACGGCTGCGTTTATCAGGCCGCGCTCGTTGCGGCGCTCACGCAGGGGCGCGATCTGCTTTTGCGAAACTGCGGCAAGGACGTTGACTCTGCGCGCGAAGATTTGCTGGGCGAAAAGGCGTCGTCGGATTTTTGGATTCTCATGCGCGCGTGGACGTTTGCGGAAAAAAATCAATTTCGCGTGGACGCCTGCCGCAAATTGGGAATTCATGCCGTCACCGCGCGGCAAGTCGGGCCGCTGTTTGAACAGTTTCTCCGGCTTGCGAAGCGCGAAGGCCTTGATGTGCAACCGCGTGAAATTAAAGACGAAGCGTTGCAGAAATGTATTCTCATCGGTTTCAGCGACCGCGTCGCGCGAAGATTGGATCAAGGCACTTTGCGCTGTGAGATGGTTCACAATCGTCGCGGCGTTCTCGCGCGGGAAAGCAGTGTGCAAAAAAGTTCTCTGCTTGTCGTGGCTGAAATCCGCGAGATTGAGACGCGCGACAAGGAAATGAACACAATTCTTTCACTGGCGACGGCGATTGAAGCCGACTGGCTGCGCGAATTGTTTCCCGAAGACATGGAATCTGATTTGCACGTCCAGTTCGATTCGACGACGAAGCGCGTCCAAGCGGCGGAACTGTTGAAATTTCGCGGACTTGCGTTGTCCGCAAAACGTGTTGAGCCGCCGCCTGCCGATGCCGCCGCAAAAATTCTGGCGGATGAAATTATCGCCGGACGATTGTCGCTGCCGAATTGGGATCATTCGGTCGAGCAATGGCTGGCGCGGTTGAATTTTCTTTGCGCGAATTGTCCTGAACTGCAATTGCCGCCGTTCACTGACGACGACAAACAGCACGTCATCGGGCAATTGTGTCATGGCGCGGTGAGTTACAAGGAAATCAAGGAGCGCGAAGTGAAGCCAATCGTCATGTCGTGGCTCTCGCACGCACAGCGTGAATTATTGGACAAACACGCGCCTGAAAGATTGACGCTGGCGAACGACCGCACGCCGAAGGTGAATTACGAAAATGGCAAGACGCCGTTCATCTCGCTGCGGATTCAGGAACTTTACGACGTGAACCAGACGCCGAAAATTGCCTTGGGCAAAATTTCCGTGACCGTCCACATTTTGACGCCGGGAATGAAACCAATCCAGGTGACACAAGACATGGCGAGCTTCTGGCGCGAGCATTATCCGAAGATCAAATCGGAATTGGCGCGGAAATATCCGAAACATTTCTGGCGGTGATGTCCGAATAAAAAACACCAGAACGATTTTCTCATTCCCGCCTTGTTGCCTTCAACTTTCAACCCTCAACTTTTTCATCGGATGCGCCGCCAAAGTCCGCAGCGCGGTCAATCTGTTCCGTCACGCGCAGCGGCTTTAATTCGTTTGCGACTGCCCAAGTTTTTGCGCGTCCTCGGGCTTGATGACTTCGATCTTCGCGCCTTTTTTCATTTCTTCCGCTGACGGCACCTTGATGATGTCGCTGGTGAGCGGCTGGGAATTTTGAGTCACCGGCGCGGGCGGCGGAGTGGCCGGCGGTTGAAACGAAAGCAGTTCAACTTCAAAAATCAACGTCGCATTCGGCGGAATGCGTGGCGAACGTCCCATCGGGCCGTAAGCAAGTTCCGACGGAATGAACAACCGCCATTTGGAGCCGGCTTTCATGTGCGTGAGCGCCTCCGTCCAGCCGGGAATGACCCGGTTGGCCTGGAATTGTATCGGGTGCCCGACCCTGTCAGAACCGTCAAACTCCGTGCCGTTGATGAATATGCCGCGATAATCCACGCTCACGGTGTCAGTGGCGGCGGGCATCGGGCCGCTGCCATCGGTGATGACTTTGTATTGCAGGCCGTCGGGCAGCGTGACGACGCCGGGCTGGTCTTTATTAGTGGCGAGAAACGCCTCGCCATCGGCCTTGTTTTTTACCGCAAGTTCCTTCTGCATCTGCTGCTGCTTGGCGGCGAGGTTTTTTTGGAATTCAGCCAGCGTGGCTTGCATTTCCTGCGGCGTCAGCAAAGTCGCGCCGCCGGACTGCGTGTCCTTAAGCCCGCGCAAGACCAGATCCAAATCCACGTCAATGCCCTGCTGCTGCCAGTTGTGGCCGAGCGTCATGCCGATGGCGTAGCTCGCGCGCGCCTTTTCATCGGTCAGCACGTTCGTGCCGTCGGCAAACAGCCGCGCGGCGGCGGCCACGCAAAAGATCACGGTCAAAGTTTTTTTCATAGTCTTATTTTTCGAGCAAACATTTTAGCAACCCGGGCCGGAATTGCAATTCTGTTTTGGCGTCCCGATTACATTATTTCTGGAAAATTGGTTGATTGTGCGGCCGGCGGCGGCGCAGCAACCGGCGGATTGAGAAAGAGATTCAAATTTGTGATCCCTAAAACGGTCAATTGATTGGTGCTGTCCAGCGTAATCTCCGGCTTGTCCTTGTAATTTTTTATTTTGCCCTTGATCTCGATTGATTTTCCTTTCAGCGCATTTGCGTCGCCAAAAAACTGGCTGTGTCCGTGAATGATGACCACCGTGAATGGTGAATGGGGGAATTTTTTGTCGAGGTTCAAAAACGTCACGGTAGGGCGGACGGTGACTTGCGCGACCTTGCCCGTCACGATCATTTCCTTGTCGTAATAATTCGTCGCGCTGGCGGCGCTGATTTTCAGCGGCGCGACACGGTTGGTCTCTTGGGCGGACAATCCGAACGCGAACGCAAAAACCGCCAGAATGAAAATTAATATCCTCATGCAAACATTGGACGCGATTTGCAATGATTGGACAATAAAAATATTTTCAAAAAAGCCCGGTGCCTTTGCGATCCGGCTTGTGAGAAATTTTACAACTGCAATTCACTTTATTTCGCCGTTGCATTTTCATCCAATTCCAGCCGCAGATAATCGTAAATGATCCCGTTCATCAGGCCGCCGGCGGGGATCGTCAGTTTCAAAATATTTTCGCCCGGCTTCATCAGTGACGCGTTGAACGCGAGGTCGTGTTCCATCCAATAGCCGCCGATGCCGTCGCGGTTGATGGTCGCGTTATAGACGAGATTGCTGACGCTGCCGATGGACTGGTCGTTCACGGTCGCCATGAGGCTGCGCGTGCCGACGCCGCAGATCGCCAGCCGCAACGTCGCCTTGCCGTGCGGCGCGTCGGGCAAATTAAATGAAATTGTCCACGTCGTGCTGCGACCCTGACCGTTGCCGGTGGTGTTGTCGGGATTTTCGTTGTGCGGCACTTGCTCGAAAAACCAGTCCTTGCAGAAATCACTTTTGCCGACGACGTAATTCACATCGTTCGGAAAAAGTTTTGGATATTCGAGATACCAGCCCCAGTGAAAATAATCGTCGCCCTTGAAAAATTCCGAGCCGTCGCGGTTCGGAATGCCGATGTCCCAAAGCTGTTTGCCGAAGCGGACGGGCTGCCAATTTATTTTTCCGAGCGACAAGGTAGTGGCACGGGCATCTTGCCCGTGTGAACTTACGGGCGGGACGCCCGTGCCACTACTATTTTCTATTGCGACGATTATATTCGTCACGGTCAAATCGCCGAGAACGCCATCGGCAATCGCGTGGAGCGAATAAGTTCCGGCGCGGACGTTTGGAATCTCAAAATTTCCGTTTGCGTCGGCGCGCACCCAAAATTCGTAATCCTTCGCGTCGTTTTGCCAGTCCACAATTCTTGGGCCGGCATTAAACCCGCCGCCGCCAAATCCACCGCGACCAAAACGTCCGCGCCCGCGAAATCCGTTCGTGCCAAATCGGGCAAAATTGTTTGTCCCAAATCCGCCGGTGCGATTTGTGGAATTGAAATCGGCATTTGTGCCGCCGCCAAAGTTTCGCAAATAATTGGTTTCATCGTCGCCGCCGCCCGCCAAGCCAAATCCGCCGCGTCCGCGCGGAATTGTCGCGGGCGCGTAATCCGGCGCAGTCAAACCGACGAGCAGATTTTTCATCCTCAAATCCGGCGCTTGCGGGTCATTGAGAATAATTTTTCCACTGATGGTCGCGCGTTCGTTTTTGTGCGGATAATCCACGCCGTTGACCCAATCGAACGGCCATTTGGCGGATTCTTTGTCCGCCTGCGCGAGCGCATCATGCCAGAGCGTGTCGTGTAGTGGCGCAGGCGTCTCTCCTGCGTTCGCGGAATTTTTTACAGGCGAGACGCCTGTTCCACTATTGCAATAAATCAAAAATGGCCCGATGACTTTCGTCCACGCGTCGGTCGCGGCGATGTTGCAGATGCTGCCGCCGTAATGGCTGCCGCGCCAATAGTTCAAAAGCGTCGGCGGTGCTGGCGCGGTGAGGCTGTCCGTGAACGTAGCGTCGCGGTGCGCGGAGAGTTCAAACTTCGTCGGCCCGCCGCTCAAGTATTCGACGCTCGGATTGACGATCCAGACGCCGACATTTTTCGCGCTGCTCGACCAGCCCCACGCGCGCACGTCGAACTGGTTCGCGGAATAATCGTATTTGTGCTCGACCTGACCTTTGTAAATTCCTGTGTTCATCCGGCGCGCTTCCTTCATGTTCATTTGCGTGGCGTGATTCCAATCGTAAGTGGAAATCATTTTCATGTCGCGATTTTTGTCCACAGTCATCCAATCGAAAATGTCGTCGTTAAGTTTTAGGCAAAAACGCGCCTCGCCGACGGACGTGGCGGGATAATTCGTCGGATGCGTGAAAATCGAATAAGTATAAACGCCCGAATCGCCGCGACCGAGCGCGTAACGGATTTCAATGTCGGCGACGACGCTGCCGCCCGGTCCGCTGCCCATTTGATTTCCATTGGCGATTCCTTTTACAGAAACTTCGCCGCGTTCGCCGCCGTTGGTTTTCGGATCAATCGTGATGCGGTCAACCTGCTGCCCGCGCGCGGCGTTGTGCGACCAATAGCCGGGCTGGCGCTGGTCTTGGTTGTCGAGCATTTCCAGGTTTTTATATTTGAGCGAAGTTAAATCACCGGAACGTTTTCCGATTTGCGCGGTGACGATGCCGTTGTCGAGCGTGAATGAATTTTCATCCTCGGAAACGGTGACGGAAGATTGCGGCGCGGCTTGAAGAATTGTGGCGGACAAAAATGCCAGCATGGCAACGGCCATTTTCTGAAATTTCATAAGTTAGTTCGGGCAAAGGGACGCGCGGTTAGACGCCGCAAAAGACTACGCAGTTACAATGGATTTGAATAGTTTTGATTACTTTGATATTTAACCGCCGTGAATGAATTTCGTCTCGGCATTCTCGGTTCCGGCAAAGGCTCGAATTTTGCCGCCATTGCCGATGCGTGTGCGGCGGGAAAAATTCCGGCGGAAATCGCCGTCGTGTTGAGCGATGTCGAGAGCGCGGGAATTTTGGCGCACGCGCGCGAATGGAAAATTCCGGCGCAATTTATTCCGCCGGGAAAATTTCGCACGAAATTGGACGAAGAGGCGGAGCGTGAATTCGTAAAAGTTTTGCAGGAAGCGAAAGTGGATTTGATTGTGCTCGCCGGTTTCATGCGCGTGTTGAAGGGCGAGTTTCTGCGCGCGTTTGAAGGCCGCATCGTGAACGTGCATCCGTCGCTGCTGCCGTCGTTTCCCGGACTCGAAGCGTGGAAGCAGGCGCTGGATCATGGCGTGAAGGTGACGGGTTGCACGGTGCATTTCGTGGACGCCGGCGTGGATTCCGGCGCGATCATCGGCCAGCAAACCGTGCCGGTGTTGGACAATGACACAGCGGAAACTCTGCACGCGCGGATTCACGCGGCGGAGCATGAGCTGTATCCTAAATGCGTCGCGGCGATTGCACGCGGGGAAATTTCAGTTGTTGGACGAAGAGTGATTTGGAAAAAGAATTGAACCACGAATGAACGCTAATAAACACAAATTCAAAAAGGCTGACGAATTTCAACTTATTAGTGTTCATTCGTGTCTATTCGCGGTTGCCCCATGAAAACGAAAAAGAAGAAAGTGGCGTTTCCGCGCCGGACTTGGCAGATTAACCCGGTCACGCGCGTGAAAGAATCGTCGAAAAAATATTCGCGCTCGTGCGTGAAACAGGATTTGCAGAAGGAAAATGATTAGACAGAATTAACAAAATTACCGGAATTAAAATTTCAATTCGGTTAATTCTGTAAATTCTGTCTGGTTTTTGTTGGAAAATGAGCAGGAAATTAAAATTCGGTTTGCCCAAAGGCAGCTTGCAGGACGCCACCATTGAAAAAATGGCGAAGGCGGGTTTCAACATTTCCATCAGCAGCCGTTCCTACATTCCGACGGTGGACGATGATGAAATGGAGATTCGCCTGATTCGCGCGCAGGAAATCAGCCGTTATGTCGAGCACGGCTATCTGGATTGCGGCATCACGGGTTACGATTGGGTCATCGAAAACGGCTCGAAGGTTCACGAGGTCGGCGAATTTCTTTTCAGCAAGGCGACGCGCCGCCCCGCGCGCTGGGTTTTGGCCGTGCCGGAAAATTCCAAAATCAAATCCGTGAAAGATTTGAAGGGCAAACGCATCGCCACGGAAGTCGTGAATCTCACGAAAAAGTATTTGAAGAAAAACGGCGTGAAGGCCGAGGTGGAATTTTCGTGGGGCGCGACCGAAGTGAAAGCGCACGAATTGGTGGACGCGATTGTCGAAGTCACGGAAACCGGCTCGTCGCTGCGCGCAAATCATTTGCGGATCGTGGACACGCTTTTGGTTTCAACGCCGCGCCTGATTGCAAATCTTGATTCCTGGAAAGATTCCTGGAAACGTAAAAAAATCGAAACGCTGGCGATGCTTTTGAAAGGCGCGCTGGAAGCCGAGGCGAAAGTCGGATTGAAAATGAACATCGCGGAAAAAAATCTGGCGAAGCTGCTGCGAGAATTGCCCGCGTTGCGCAACCCGACGATTTCCAGCTTGAGTTTGAAAGGCTGGGTCGCCGTTGAAACAATCATTGACGAACACATCGTGCGTGAATTGATTCCTCAATTGAAAGCGGCGGGCGCAGAAGGAATCATTGAATATCCGCTGAACAAAGTGGTATATTGATCGCGCAATAAATTTATGGGTTCAATCAAAAAACGCCGCAAGGCAAAAATCAACAAGCACAAACGGCGCAAGAAGCTGCGCTTGAATCGTCACAAGAAGCGCACCTGGCAGAAGTAATTCTGCGCGCGGTTCAATTCATCCGTTCGCGGGTGGTCGCATTTTTTGCAGCCGTCCGCGAACGGTCTTTATTCGTGTGCGCGAAAGTTTTGCGATGAAACACCGTTTCGACAAACATTACACGCGCGAGGAGGCGAACGCGCTGTTGCCGCAAATCCACAAATGGCTGGAGCAATTAAACCGGCAGCGCGAGGATTTGCACCGATACGAGAAACGCTTGAGCGGCCTGACGGAGCAGGGGAACGACATCGGCGGCGAAACGGTGAACAGTTGGATTCGCGTGCTTGCGGCCATGCAGGAAATCCTTTCCGAATTCCAGCGCCGCGAGATTTTCATCAAAGATTTGGAACGCGGGCTGCTGGATTTTCCTGCCATCATCGGCGGGCGCGAAGTTTTTCTCTGCTGGGAACAGGATGAAGAAGCCGTTGAATTCTGGCACGATCTCGAAACCGGATTTGGCGGGCGCGAGCGGTTGTGAATGGATTGATGGATGGTTGGATTGTTGGAGGAAACGTGTTCGCCCATTTATCCATAAATCCATTCATCCACCAATCCATTTTACTTTTCGACCCGCCCGGTGCGGCGCGCGTTTGCATGGAACATTGGCCACGAACTTTTCGCCGGCGGCGCGAGTCTGTTTGTCGAATTGACGGCATACAAAAACATAGGGTCGGGCACATAGATTGTCCCGTCCGCGCCGATGGCCGGTGAGGCGACAATGGGTCCCGTAAAGTCCGTCAGCCATTTGACCGCGCCATTTTCTTGAAAGGCAAACAATTCATTCCACGGCACGGAAAAATAAATCAGGCCGTTCGCGGCGGCGGCGGGAGTCGCTTCAATTAAATGCGGATCCACCGAATCCCATCTCATTTTGCCATCGCTGCTAACGGAAAGATTGCGCCGGTTCGCCGCCAGATAAATATTGCCGTCGCCGTCAATCACCGGCGATGACCGCGTTGCGCCGCCGGTGTGCAATTTCCAAAGTTCTGCGCCATCCGGCTTCAACGCGTAAAGATTTCCGTCGGTCGAGGTGAAATAAACCGTGCCGTCTGAATTGATTGCGGGCGAGGAAATGATCGGGCCGCCGGTTGTGAACGTCCACCGGACTGTTCCGTCCGGCTTCAACGCGTAAAATTTCCGGTCGTGCGAGCCGAAATAAACCGTGCCGTCCGCGCCAATTGCCGCCGACGAAACAATGATCCCGCCCGTGGCAAATTCCCATTTCTTCGAGCCGTCTGGATTGAGCGCGTAAAAATTCGTGTCCCAGGAGCCGAAGTAAATGGTTCCGTCGGCGGCAATCGCCGGAGAAGAATCCACCCACGCGCCGGTTGGAAAAATCCATTTAAGTTTGCCGCGCGGCGTGACGGCGTAAAACTTCCGGTCGCGCGAGCCGAAATAAATCGTCCCGTCGTCCGCAATCGCCGGAGTGGATACGATTTCGGAATCGGTCTTGAAAATCCATTTGATCTTGCCTTCCGGCGTGACGGCCACCAAATCACCGATCCAAGTCGCCTGATAAATGGTTCCATCGGGCGCGACAGCCGGAGATGATTCGGTGTAATACCACGGCAGTCGCAATTGCCACAGGTTGGTCGCGCCGGCTTGCGCGTGGCAGACAAGTTGCGCGCCCAAGTTAAGAATGCAAACGACGAGCCAGATGCGCTGCGATAATTTCATTTCGGACATCAGTTAATCGTCAAAACGGAAAAACGGCAAATTCAATTCATGCGAACTTGCAACGCGCGCCAATGCAAACTACCTTTCGCGCGCATGGAAAAAGTTGTCATCATCGGTTCGGGCTGCGCGGGCTGGACGGCGGCGCTCTACACGGCGCGCGCCAATTTGAAACCAGTCGTTTTCACCGGCGTCCAGCCCGGCGGACTGCTCACGACCACGAGCATCGTGGAAAATTTCCCCGGCTTTCCCGAAGGCGTGGACGGCTACGAACTCATGACGCGGATGCAGAAACAGGCCGAACGATTCGGCGCGAAGGCAAGTTTCGGCACGGTTGACAAAGTGGATTTTTCCGAACGGCCTTTTGTTCTCACGGTTGACGGAGAAAAAATTGAAGCCGAAACCGTCATCATCGCGACCGGCGCGAGCCACAAGCATCTCGGCGTTCCCGGCGAAGATTTGCTGGAAACCAAAGGCGTGACATATTGCGCGACGTGCGACGGCGCGCTGCCGTTTTTCCGCAACCAGCCGCTCGTCGTCGTCGGCGGCGGCGATTCCGCGTGCGAAGAAGCGCTTTACCTGACGCGCTTCGGCTCGGTCATTCATTTGATTCATCGCCGCGATTCGCTGCGTGCGTCAAAAATCATGGCCGAACGCGTCCACGCCCACGCAAAAATCCAGCCGGTCTGGGATTCCGCCGTGACGGAGATTCTCGACGTGAAGCAGGACAAAGTGACCGGCGTGAAATTGAAAAACCTCAAGACCGGCGCGGAATCCGTTTTGCCATGCGCGGGCGTTTTCATCGCCATCGGCCACGGGCCGAACACGGAAATTTTCAAGGGACAGATTGAGACGGACGCGAACGGCTTCATCATTCCCAAAGAAGGCACGATGACAAATGTGCCAGGCGTGTTTGTGGCGGGCGACTGCGCGGATCACGTTTATCGGCAGGCGATCACGGCGGCGGGCGCGGGCTGCGCGGCGGCGATTGACGCGGAAAGATTTCTGTCGGCGGAGAACCAGTGACACCGAACGCAGTTTGGTTTTTGGCGTAAAAGAGCCAAATAAATTGACGCGCTCTGTTTTTGAATGACAACGTCTGATACTTACGAAAGACAAATTGCTCAAACCTTGCGCGAATTGGGCATTTCAAAAAATTTCGGCGGAAGAAAACCGTTTCGCGAAGCAATCGAACTTATATCCATTGGAACGGATATTTATGGACGCGAACAGAAACTTGCTCCAAATGCCGCTTCTGCGTGGCGTAAACTTAAAATGGCAGCCGAAAGCGATGGAGTCACTTTGCAGATTGTTTCTGCTTTCAGGAGCGTTGCCTATCAACGACAGATTATCGAACGGAAACTTGCGGCGGGACAAACCATGGAAGAAATTCTTCGCGTCAGCGCTGCTCCGGGTTACAGCGAACATCACACCGGCAGGGCGATTGACATTACTTCTTCCAGTTGCAAACCGCTCACGGAAGAGTTTGAGCAAACTCCCGAGTTCGCTTGGCTGGTTCGCGACGCAAAAATTTTTGGATTTTCACTGACTTTTCCGCGCAATAATGAATTTGGAGTCATTTACGAACCGTGGCATTGGACATTTCAAGAAGCAACTGCTTGAAACAAAATTAATTTACACTCCGCCAAATCTCCGATGCCTCCGCGCATATTCTTCCAACGCGGCGAAAAATTGCGGCTTGCGGAAATCCGGCCAGAGCGTCGGCGTGATGACGAGTTCGGCGTAGGAAATCTGCCAGAGCAGGAAATTACTCACGCGCATCTCGCCGCTGGTGCGAATCAATAAATCAGGATCGGGAATACCGCGCGTCCAAAGATTTTCTGAAATAATTTTTTCGGTGATGTCGGCGGATTCAAGTTTTCCCGATTTCACTTTCTCGGCGATCGCGCGCACAGCCTCGACAATTTCAATCCGGCTGCCGTAGCTCAACGCCATTACGAGCGTCAGTCCGTTGTTTTTGGAAAGCGTCGCGATGGATTTGCGCAGATGTTCCTGCACATTTTCCGGCAGGCGATAAATCTGGCCGATGACTTCGAGCCGCACGTTGCTTTTGTTCAGCTCCGGCGTTTCGCTTTTGAGATAGTGGACGAGATATTTCATCAGCGCGTCCACTTCGTCCTTGGGGCGGTTCCAATTCTCCGCCGAAAAAGCGTAGAGCGTAAGATACTTGATGCCGAGTTCGCCCGCCGTGCGGATGATCGTGCGCGCCGATTCCGCGCCGACGCGATGACCCTCGACGCGCGGCAAGCCGTGCTGCTTTGCCCAGCGGCCGTTGCCGTCCATGATGACGGCGACGTGCTGCGGCAACGACACGCGGGCTTCGGCGCTCAAGTGTGAAGTGGCGGAACTCATTTTGTTTGTCCACAGATTACGCGAATTTTCTGAAATGAAAAATAAAACTTCCTTCAACATGCCCGTTGACAAATGTATCATTCTTGATACATTTCCTTGCGGATGAAAGCTGAACGCCCGCTAAACGTCATTTTTTACCAGACCAGCGCGGGCAACGAGCCGGTGCGGCAATGGCTCAAAAGTCTGCCTGCTGAAGAGCGTAAGACCATCGGCGCGGACATTTTGTCCGTGCAATACGCGTGGCCGGTCGGCAAGCCGCTCGTGGACAATTTGGGCGACGGCATCTGGGAAATCCGTTCGCGGCTGCCGAACCGCATCGCGCGGACGTTGTTTGCCGTGATTGATGAAGAAATCGTGCTGCTGCACGGCTTCATCAAAAAGCAGCAACGGACGCCGCCGGACGAACTGGCTTTGGCAAAGAAACGGAAAAAAGAATATCTGAATTTATGAAAAAAAACATCCATCGCGGAAGCGACTTCCGGGACTTTCTCAAAGCCGAAGGCATTTTGGAAGAAGTCGAGGAACGCGCCATGAAAAAAGCGCTGGCGCTGCAATTGGAAAAATTGCTCGCGAAAAATGAACTCACCAAGGCGGAAATGGCCGTGCGCATGAAGACCAGTCGCGCCGCCGTGGACCGGTTGCTCGACGCCTCCAATCCGTCGCTGACACTTTCAACGCTCGGCAAGGCCGCGCGCGCGCTGGGACGCAAAATTAAAATCGAATTAGTGCCGACATAAGTTCGCGGCGCTCAAATGGGAAGTGGCGGAACTCATTTTGCTTTTCCGCAGATTACGCGGATTGCGCTGATTTCAAAAATGAAAAATTAATCTATTGACTAATAAAGTCAGTTAGGCGACAAATTTGAAAAGCAATGTGAAACAAAAACTTCTGCATCATTGTTTGGTGGGCGTTATTTTGCTGCTCGCGCTTCATGTTCAGCAAGTGTTTGCACAATTTGGGAAGCCCACAATTATCGGCCAACCCAGTAGCCAAACTGCGACTTTGGGCAGCAACATTACATTTTCTGTATTCGCTTTTGGCTCGGGAACGCTGTCTTACAGGTGGCTTCTGAATGGAACAAATTTGCTGACGCCTCGGATAATCACGACCGTGGCAGGCGATGGTGCTATTCTGTATGATGGAGACGGCAAAACAGCCACGACCTTAAATGTTAATGCATTTAACGTGGCACTGGATGCTAATGGTATTCTATTTATCGCCGACTCTTCCAATACGCGCGTCCGAAAGGTGGATGCTAATGGAATCATGACCGTCGTGGCAGGCAAAAGCTTTACGCAGAATTACGGAGGAGACGGTGGCCAGGCTACAAATGCGTCAATTAACTACCCCTACGGCGTAGCCTTTGACGCAATCGGGAGCATGTTTATTGCTGACAATGGTAACAATCGCATCCGCAAAGTAGATACCAATGGCATCATCACCACGGTAGCTGGCATCGGCGCGGGTAACGGCGCACAAAACATTTCTGGCGACGGCGGTTCCGCAACTAACGCCGTAGTTTCATGGCCTTGGGATGTGACAGCGGATGCCCAAGGCAATTACTATATCGCAGATTACGGAAACCGCCTTATCCGCAAAGTGGATACCAATGGCATCATCACCACGGTGGCGGGCAATGGCACTTATGGTTATTCCGGTGATGGCGGCGCGGCGACCAATGCAACAATGACAAGTCCGCATCGGATTTTAGTGGACGCGACGGGCAATCTTTTCATTTCTGACTACTCCAACAATCGCATCCGCAAAGTGGATACCAACGGCATCATCACCACAGTGGCGGGCAATGGCACTGCTGGCTATTCCGGTGACGGCGGTGCTGCCACGAACGCTGCGTTGCATTGGCCGTATGGCGTGGCTGAAGACATGGCTGGCAATCTGTTTATCGCCGACTCCCAAAATAATGTGATTCGCAAAGTGGACACCAACGGCATCATTACAACTGAAGTCGGCACAGGCACACAAGGTTTTTCAGGAGATGGTGGAGCGCCTACTAATGCCATGTTGAATAACGTGTATGGAGTAGCGGTCAGTGCTGCTGGCAACTTGTTCATTGCGGATTATGGCAATGCTCGCGTTCGTAAAGTAGGACGGATACAAATAACGGCACCAACCTTTTCGCTGACCAATGTAACTACAGGCTATATGGGAAATTATTCGGTCATTGTCTCCAATTCTTTCGGAAGCGTAACCAGCAGCATTGCCAGTTTGAGTTTGCAGTTACCGCCAGTGGTTCCGGTGCTCGCTCCAACCAATGGAATAATCAACTTTACTTGGAGCACAATTCCCAACCTTACTTACCAGTTGCAATTCACGACAAACTTGTCTTCAGGCAACTGGATCAATCTTGGAGATTCCATCACCGCCACAAACGGGTCTATTACCACGTCTGACTCTGGGATAACAGATGTGCAGCGGTTTTACCGCGTGCAATTGGTGCAGTGAAGTAACTCCAAGCATCAAATAAAAATCGTCTGCTCCCGCGCCGATTTGTTAAGCCGCCACTGCCACATGACGGGCGTGGGCGATTTCGTCTTTGGCAATTTGCCGAATTTGATTCGCCAGCAGCGTGACGACGGCAATGGTGTGTCCCGCCAGCGTCATGAATTCCACCGTGCAGCCCTTGCCGCCTTCATGGACGAGCACGGCTGTGCCGATGTCGCCCGCGCTCAAGCCGTGTTCCGGCAAGTCGGTCGTCAACACCACGCTGTCGAGTTCTTTGATCATGTCATTCATCCAATGGATATGCCGTGGCTAATGTAGCAATTATTTGGTCTTTGGCAATAAACCAAACACCGCGCACTTTTGGCGAGCGGCCATCGGGTGCGGGCAGCGCGCCTTCAATTACAAAATTTTGTCCGAATGGCGTCGGCACAATTTCGACAACTTCATATTTGCGCGCGTGTTCCAGCAAGGCCGAGGCAAGTTCTTCCCACGTTTCCAGATTGAATCCGAAGCTGCGGAAAAATTCCGCCTTGTGCTGGCCGTCGCGATGCGTCGTCGAAAGCAAGTAGTGCGTGATTTTCCGGCTGGACACGACTGCGCTTTCGGCGTTCGGCAATTTCATTTTTCAAACAAAAATAGTTTGTTCTCTCGCCGGGCCAATTGACGCGATGAACAATTTCGCATTCGTCAGTTCTGCAATCGCCTTCAAATACGCGCGCGCTTTCGGCGGCAGGTCGGCGAACTTGCGAGCCTTGTCCGTCGGCGTGCGCCAGCCTTCAAATTCCACATAGACCGGTGCGCATTCGGCAAGCACTTGCGCGTCGTTCGGCACGAAGTCGTATTGTTTTTTGCCGCGACGATACGCGACGCAGACCTTGATCGTCTCCACCGTGTCGAGGCCGTCGAGGTTCGTAATGGCGAGGTCGTCAATGCCGTTGACCATCGTCGCGTGGCGCGTGGCGACGGAATCAAACCAGCCGCAGCGCCGCGCACGCCCGGTCGTCGCGCCGAATTCGCGGCCCATGCCATGCAGCAGGTCGGAAATCTCCGCGTTCTCCGTCGGCAACGGCCCTTCGCCGACGCGCGTCGTGTAA
>DASXED010000042.1:0-24619 GCA_036490295.1 Verrucomicrobiia bacterium
GGGAGATACAGTTATTTGGGAGGATGCACGTCATACAGTTATTGAAGTTGTTTTTCAGCCGATGAGTGGCGGAAATGCGCCTGTGATTGTTCTGGCTGTTCACCCACTCGAAGCAAAATGAATCCATTGAGCAATTTCCTAAATTTTTTCAGGAAGAAACCAAGCGTTTCAACAGAAGCCGATGACAAGTGGCTTCAAGGCTACGATGCTTTAGTGGCTGGGAAAAAGCATTTAGCCGAAGGACGCCATCAAGCGGCATTAGATTACTTCGATACAGCCGTTGAATGCGGTTTCGATGATGGAGAAATGTTTGGTTCGCGCGCTCCGTGTTTACAGTCGCTTGAATGGCATCTCGACGCGATTGACGATTTCACCAAGGCAATTCGACGAGAGCCAGAAGACTCCAATCTCTATTTTCAGCGCTCGATTTCAAAGAGAGCTGTCGGCGACCAGCAAGGCGGTCTCGCTGATATGCAAGACGCCATCCGTATTGCAAAGACCGATAACAAGTTTACCAGGGGATACAACCTTGTCATAAAGGATATGGGATGGCAGAGCGTAGTCGCGATGTATGAGGGCTTTGGCGCGATATGGTGCCAAACGCCAGACACCATAATAGAGAGAAGAATCAAGGAAACGAAACTACGCGGAAGAAGGAAGGATAACAAAGAGTTCAGTCCCAAGCATTGAAAAATTCTTCCGCGCCGAGTTGTTGCCTTAATTTTCATCCGTGTTCAATCCGTGGCTGAATTCAATTTCCGTTTTTCCTTTTCCATTTTTCAATTTGCCTTCACTTTGACGGCGTGAAATTGTCCGCCGCAGAAATCCGCGCTTCCGTCCGGCTCGCGCTCGCCGAGGACATCGGCGGCGGCGACGCGACGACGCTGGCAACCGTCCCCGCAAACGCGACGGCCAAAGCCGTCATGCGCGCACGCGAACCGCTCGTCGTCGCGGGAATCGGATTTGCGGAAACGGCGTTCCGCGAAATTTGACTGTTTGACAGTCTTAAACAATTGTGATACTAATTTGATACTGAAATGCCGCGCAAGGTTCGCCAATTGATAGCTGACTTGGAAAAGGCCGGGTTTGTGAACCAAGGCGGCAAGGGCAGTCATCGGAATTTCACGCATCCGAAAGGAAAACGGGTGACGGTGAGCGGCCATGCCGGTGATGATGCCAGGCATTATCAGGAGCGCGAAGTGCGGCGGGCGTTGAACACGTTGAAAGAATGAATTGAAAGCAAAGAGCAGGACTGAAACTGAAATGAATTATGAAAAAGAGCGAATTGAAAGCAAGTGCCGCTCATTACACCAAGCTTGTGGAGTGGAGCGATGAAGACGGCTGCTTCGTGGGTAGTGCGCCGCCAATCATCGGCCCGTGCTGCCACGGTGCCGATGAAGCGAAAGTTTATGCCGAACTCTGCCAAATTGTTGAGGAGTGGATTGAACTGCTCGAAACGGACGGAAGTTCCCTGCCCGAACCATTGGGCAAAGTGAGTGATTTCAGCGGCAAGTTTGTATTGCGCGTAGAACCAGCCATTCATCGCCGCCTTGCCGCCAAAGCTCTTGCGGCCGGTGAAAGCCTCAACAGCTATTGCGTCAAAACATTGGTGAAGGCGTGAAATTTGCCGCCATTGCCTTGTTCAATTAACGCACGCTTGAATAAAATTATTCCGCGCCGAGTTGTTGCCTTAATTTTCATCCGTGTTTAATCCGTGGCTGATTTTCAATTTCCATTTTACCTTCACTTTGGCGGCGTGAAATTGTCCGCCGCAGAAATCCGCGTCATCAAAAAATTCAAATAACCGGCTGGCACAAAATCTGCAAAAGAATTGCGTGTTATGGAAACGCGCAAGAATTTATTTCCGTTTTCCGCGCAATTTGCATTTCGCATTGCAATTTTCATTGCGCTCGCATTGTTCGCGGGCGGTTGCGCGAGTTTTACATTGACCAATCCGCCGCGCTCGGCCACGGAACAACTTCTCTTGAGCACTTCCGCCGACCGCGCCTTGGCCAATGCCGACCTCCAGTTTTTTGCCGGCAAAAAAGTCTTTTTGGACACGACTTATTTTGACAGTTACGACTCGAAATACGCCGTCGGCGAAATCCGCGACGCCTTGAGCCGCGCGGGCGCGCTGTTGATGCCCGATGCAAAAAGCGCAGGCATCATCATGGAGGCGCGTTCGGGCGCGCTTTCAGATGACAGCGCGGATTCCCTGATTGGCGTGCCGAGCACCGGCCTGCCGATCCCGCTGGCGGGCGCAATTTCGATCCCGGAAATCGCGCTCTACAAATCGGACAAACAATTTGCCTACGCGAAAATTGCACTGCTTGCCTACGCGAACGAGTCGCGCGCGCATATTTATTCCAGCGGGCCGCTCACCGGCAAATCCTATAACAAATATCACAAAATTCTCTTCGTCGCGTGGACGTTCACGGACATTCCCGAAAAGCAAAAGAAACCGGCGGACGCGGAAAAAAATCAAACGTGGTTTCCGCAATACGATCTGACGAACATCCCTGCGCCCGGTGCTGTGACAAAAATGTCATCGGTCAATATGTCTTCGACCAACGCGCCGCCGTCGCCGGCAACGAATTTGCCTTCAACAAACGTCCTTCCGACCAATGCTCCGGCGACGACGAACGATCCGTTCCATCCGGCATTGTAATCGCGCCGGTTTGGAAGCGGTTGAAATTTTCTTTCACCTTTTTCCATTCGCATTCATGCTGGCGGCGTGAAATTGTCCGCCGCAGAAATCCGTGCTTCCGTCCGCCTCGCGCTCGCCGAGGACATCGGCGGCGGCGACGCGACGACGCTGGCAACCGTCCCCGCAAACGCGACGGCCAAAGCCGTCATGCGCGCGCGCGAACCGCTCGTCGTCGCCGGAATCGGATTTGCGGAAACGGCGTTCCGCGAACTCTCGCCGAAAATCAAAATCGAAAAACTGCCGCGCGACGGACAACGGATTGCCGCCGGGAAAATCCTGCTGAAAATTTCCGGCCCGGCGCGCGCGATTTTGACCGCCGAGCGCGTCGCCCTGAATTTTGTCCAGCAGCTTTCCGGCGTCGCCACTTTGACTTCGCAATTCGTTGAAGCCATCAAAGGAACTCGCGCGCAAATCCTCGACACGCGAAAAACGACGCCCGGCTGGCGGCGATTTGAAAAATACGCCGTCACCTGCGGCGGCGGAAAAAACCACCGCCTCGGTTTGTTCGACATGATTTTGATCAAGGACAATCACCTTGCCGTAGTGGCGCAGGCATCTTGCCTGCGATGGGCAGGCAGGATGCCCGCCTCACTATTGCAAAGTGAAAAACCAGACGCAATTGCCGCCGCCGTTGCGCGCGCGCGCGAAAAATTTCCGAAATTGAAAATCGAAGTCGAAGCGGACACTTTGCAGCAAGTCGAACAGGCCGTGAACGCAGGCGCGAATTTCATTTTGCTCGATAACATGAATTTGAAACAATTGCGTCAGGCCGTGAAAATCGTCAATGGCCGCGCAAAAACGGAAGCCAGCGGCGGCGTAAATCTGAAAACCGTCCGCACGATTGCCGAGACCGGCGTGGATTTTATTTCCGTCGGCGCAATTACTCACTCGGCGCGTGCCGTGGACATCGGATTGGATTTTGAAAACTAAACCACGAATGAACACTAATGGACGCGAAGAATTGAAAGCAGATTTTTTTATTCGTGTTTATTCGTGTTTATTCGTGTCCATTTGTGGTTAAAAATCCATGACTACTGACGCAAAAATTCTTTCCGCATTGCGCGAAAATCCCGACGGCGTTTCGGGCGCGGAACTTGCGGAGCAGTTGCACATCAGTCGCGCGGCGGTTTGGGCGCGCATTGAGGAATTGCGCCGGGTCGGCTTTGACATTTCGGCGGGTCCGCATTTCGGTTATCGAATCGTCGGCGAACCGGACGCGCTGGTTGCCGACGATTTAGTGGCACGGACATCTCGTCCGTGTGTCGAACATTTGAAAAGAAAACTTACGGGCAGGATGCCCGTGCCACTAATCATCGGGCGCGACATCCGAGTTTTTGAGCAGACGACTTCTACGAACGACGTGATTGAAAAACTGGCGCGTGACGGCGTGAAGGAAGGCGTCGTCGTTTTTGCCGAATCGCAGACAAAGGGCAGGGGACGGCTCGGAAGAAAATGGATTTCGCCCGCGCACAAAGGACTTTGGTTTTCCATTTTGCTGCGGCCGGATTTGCGCCCGCAGGAAACGACGCAATTGACGGTCGCCTCGGCAACGGCGTTGCGCCGCGCGATCCAATCTGAAACTGGATTGAAACCGGAAATCAAATGGCCGAATGACATTTTGATCGGCGGAAAAAAAGTCGCTGGCGTTTTGACGGAATTAAGCGCGGAACTGGACAAAGTCCGCTACGTCATTCTCGGAATCGGCATTGACGTAAATCTGGACGCAGGCGAATTTCCGGCGGAATTGAAAAAAATCGCGACATCGCTGAAGATTGAAACCGGCGAAACGGTTTCCCGCGCGGAACTGGCAACGTCCGTTTTGCGCGAACTGGATTTTGATTATTCACGGATTTGTTCGGGCAAATTTGCGGCGGTCGCGGACGAATGGGAAGAAAACTGCACAACAATCGGCAAAAATGTGACAGTGCAAATCGGCGAGAGGAAAATTCGCGGTCGCGCCGAATCGCTGGACGCCGACGGCGCGCTGTTGTTGCGCACGGAGCACGGACATTTGGAGCGCATCACCGGCGGCGACGTGACGCTGGAGAAATGAAGAATGAAGAATGAAGAATGAAGAAATAATTTTGTTGTTCGACATCGGCAACACGCACACGCACGTCGGGCTGGCGGACGGACTGCGCGTGCTGAAACAATTCAACGTGCCGACGCGCGAATGGTCTGGTGGAAATGCAAAATCGCGCGTCAAAAAATTTGCAGGCGGAAAGAAAATTGACGGCGCGATTTTGTGCAGCGTTGTTCCGAACGCGACGCCGCTTGTCCGCAAAATCGTGGGCGCACTTTGGAAGCTGGACGTTTTGGAATTGTCGCCGGAAACTTTGCGCGGCGTCGGAATTGATTATCCGAAACCGAATTCAATCGGGCCGGATCGTCTGGCGAACGCGGTCGCGGCGAAATTTCATTTTGGCGCGCCGGTGGTTGTCGTGGATTTTGGGACGGCGGTGACGTTTGATGTTGTTAATTCGAGTGGAAATTATGCCGGTGGAATCATCGCGCCGGGTTTGGCGGCGATGACGGATTATTTGCACGAGAAGACGGCGCTGCTGCCAAAAATTAAAATCCGCGAAGTCAAAAATGTGGTCGGCAAAAGCACGGAGCAGGCGATGTTGATTGGCGCGGTTCACGGCTATCGCGGTTTGATTCGGGAATTGGTCGTGAAATTGAAACGCGAGTTGCGCGCGGAAAAACTGCCTGTGATCGCGACGGGCGGTTACGCGAAATTGATTGCGTCAAAGCTGCCGGAAATTTCCGCCGTCAAAACGGATTTGACCCTCGAAGGTTTGCGGCTGACCTGGAAATTCAATCACGGCCATTTGTAGGCGAGCGTCGCAAAAATTCCGCTGGCGATGAAATTGTTCGCGTTGCCGGCGCCCGGCCCGGAGTATTGGGAAAACTGCCAGCGCAGCATACCGGTCACATTTTTTGAGAACCGGCGCGTCAGGCTGACGAGCAATTCGTGGCGCGTGAAATCCAATCCCAGCGGCAATGCCGCCGCCGCGCTGTTTTGTGCGTAAGCGGCGCGGGAAAAAGTGTAGGCGGCCTGCAAATCGGTTTTCGGATTTAACGCATAGGTCGCGGTGGCGGTGAGCGTGTAGATGTTGCCGTGATAAGGCGCGATGGACGGGTCGCCGTTGTCGGCGGTGGCGGCGCGCGCCCGGCTGTAAGTGAACATGGCGGAAAAATATAACTGCCGGATCGGCGTGAAGGTGGCGTTGAAGCCGTAAGTTTGCGCCTGGTAATTTCCGTCCAAAATCGGGCCGCCGGGAGAAACGGCCTGCAACAGGAAAGGATTAAACGCCGGATCGGTTTTCGACGAATAATCGGTGCCGGTGATTTGATAAGTCAGCGTGGCTTTCAACCAGTTCACCGGTCGCAGCGCCAGCTTCGTTTCAAACTCATCGGTTTGGATTTTGCGGTTGAGAATGAACGCCGGGTAGCCGTTGGTCATCGCGGCCGGAATGCCGTTAAACACGTCGGTGAGGTGGTTGTAGTCCGTGTCGCTGGATTGTTTTTGGTATTGCGCGTCCAGGTCGAACCAGCGCCGTGGCGACGTGTTGAAGCCGGCGCGAAAATCATGGCGGTTGTTCATGGCGCCGGTGTCTTGCATGAATTCATCCGGGTCTTCCTGTTGAAATTCGCTGAAGCTGTCCTGCTCGAAACGCGCCTCGGCAAAAAGGACGGTGAAGGGAATTTTCGTGAAACGGAGGTTCGCGTTTTGCATGGACTTGAATTCGTCCAGGTTTGAACCGGCGGGCGTGTTGACCGCCAGTTCAAGGTCGGGAACGCTGTCGCCGAAACCCTCCTCGCGCGTCCATTCGTTTTGCGTGCCGAGCGAGAAGCTCAAATACTCCAGCGGCGTGAACAGGCTGGCCGCGCTGAAAATTTCCGATTCGCGGCGGAGCGTGATCTGCTGGCTGTCCAGGACATTTGCGAAGCCGAACGACGGAATGGCCGTCGTCTGGTTGAAAAAATCACTGCCTTCAAGCCGCGAATAATAAAAGCCGCCCGACAAAAACCACCAGTCGCGGATTTGTTTTTCCAGCGTCAGCGTGTTCATGCCCTGCGCTTGATGATAATTGTCCCGGGTGTTGACGAAGGTGTCCGGCGCGGGGCCGCCAAACAAAATCTGCGATTCCGCGCCCTGGTTTTTCTCGCTGTAAAGTTCCATGCGCGCGCTGTCTTCCAGATGCCAGTCGTCGAAATCGTGCGTCACATCGAGCTTGATGATGTGCGTCTGCTCGTCAATTCCCTGCGCCGCCGGATAGATGTTTTTCCCGTTCGCGCCGCCCCAGTCCAGCGTGGACTCGTTGCCGTTTTTGAAATCGTATTCGTAACCGAGGACAATCTGCGGACGGCGCGGCAACGTCAGGCCGAAATCAACCCAGATGCGCCCGTTGTCCACATACAAATCGCGGTTCAGGCTGAATTCCGGCGAAATTCCCGCCGGATCGTAGCTGCCGCTGTCGTCGTAGTATTTGCGCCATTCCTCGAAACCGGCATGGACGAAGCCGAGGCCGGTTTCATCCAGCGCGAGCTTCAATTCAAAATCGCGGTCGGGAACCAGAAAATGCCCGGCCAGCGAAAATTTTTCGTCGGGAGTGGTTTGCTGCGTGAGCGAAAAATCCTCGACGCCGCCCGAAAATCCGCCGCCCACGCCCTCAAGTTCGCGGAATTTTGACTGGTCGCCCCGGACATCAGTCCATCGCAATGCCGGCGCGAAAGTGAAGGCGAGTTGTTGCAATTGATTCGTCGTGTTCCAGTTCGCGCCCTGGTCAATCCACGCGCGCAACAGCGCGATTTGCCGTGGCGTCAGCGGATCGCCCCTGCCGTCCGGCGGCATTTCCATGTCGGGCACCTGCCGCGCGACATAATTGACCAGCAGACTTTTGGCGCTGTCGCCGGGAACAATGTCATTGGTGTTTTCATCGCCGCCATTGAGCGCCGGCTGGCGGCTGTCGAGGCGGAAATCACTCCGTGGTTTTTGCGGCCCGTGGCAGCGCACGCAGGACGTTTCAAAAATCGGCCGGATGTCGCGGTCGAAATCAATTTTTACATTTGCCGGCGGCGGAATCTGATTTGTTGAAATTTCATCAGCGAATAAACCCGGGCAAATCGCCAGAAATAAAACTGCGGGCGCCCAAAATTGATTTGATGAATCTTTTTTCATTCAAATTTCCGGGTCGAGTTCAATATCGCAATCGCGGGTCCACGTTCGAGCCGTGGATCGCCGTGTGGCAGCCGGAAGTCCAGCAGGTTCCGATTTGCAGAAACGCCGTGTGATCCGTGTCGCCGATGTAAATGTGCCCGGCGGGAACATTCGCGCCCTGCACCTGCGCGTGGCAGCGCAGGCAAAGATTCGGGTCGCTCTCGACGAGCATTTTCTGGTTGATCGAGCCGTGCGGATTGTGGCAGGTGGCGCAGCCTTCGCGCATCGCCTCGTGTTCAAAGACAAATGGCCGCGTCTGGTCGCGATGACATTGCGCGCAGCTTTCGTCCTGACGCGCCATTGCCAGACCGCCCGCCGGTTTGAAAATATCGCCGCCGTGCGGATCGTGGCAATCCACGCAACTCATGCGGCCCTCGATGACCGGATGATGCTGCGGCAAGGTGAATTCAGCGTGAACGTCGAGATGACATTGAAAACAGGATGCCGGGTCTTTGCGCGGATTGATGATGAACTGCGCGGCGCCGCCGGATTCGATGTGCTTGCTGCCGGGGCCGTGGCAGGATTCGCAGCCGGTTTCGCCGACCATCGCCGCGTTTTCAAAATGGACGCGCGCGTGCGGGCTGGCGGGAAATTTTCGGACGATGTCCGCGTGGCAATCCGCGCAGGCCTTGTTGCCGACGTAATGCGCGCCGGGAATTTCCAGCGGCACGACCGCCGCGCCGGGCGTGGAACAGGAATTTAGAAACAGCAAAGCCGCGCCGGCCGGAAATCCCAGCGCCAGCGCCACGACCAATGTGCGTTTGAGGTTCACCGGTTATGATTTTGTCCGGCGGACTGGTTCGTGACCGCTGCGGCCTTGAGAATTTGGGCGGTGATTTGATCCGACAAATCCCCGCTCGTCGGAAAAATCATTTGCAGATGGCCGGCGGCGTCAATGATGAGTGTGCGGAAATTGTGGTTGATCGTGCCGTCGCTGCTTTCAAACGTCACGCCGCACGCGCGCGCCAGTTCGCCGATTTTGTCCGGCGGCCCGGTCAGAAAACTCCAGTGAGCCGGGTCATAGGCATAACTTTCTCCGTAAGCCTTGAGCGTTTCCGGCGAATCAAATTCCGTGTCGAAGGAAACGGAGATGAAATGCCAGTTGGCCGGCGCGTTGGTCATGGCTTCCAGTTTTTGCGACGCCTCCTGAAAATTTTTTGAAAGCCTCGGGCAATAATCCGGCAGGGGACAGCGCGTGTAAAAAAACGTGATGGCCAGCGCCTGCCCGCGAAAATCACCCAGACTCGCAGCCTGTCCGAGTTCATTCGTGAATTTGTAATCCAGCAGCGCCCGCGCGTCCGAAACGGGCGGCGCTTCCGGCCCGGTTTTATTTTGCGGCAGCGAAACCGCCCCGGTTTTTGTGATCTGGCCCACCCAGCTTTCAGTTCCAGTCACATGAAGTTGAAATGAAATTTCGTCGCCGCGCCGCAAACCCGCCAGTTCCTTTGCATCCTTCACCTTGAACGGCATGGTCATGGCGTCCATGTAATTTGAAACCGCCCCGTGCTTGATGACGACCGTCTTGCCGTCCGGCTTGATTTCTTCAATCACTCCATTTGCCGCGAACGCGTGCGCGCTGGTTTCGCCTCCGTTTTGCGGCAACGAAGCTCCGGCTGATTTTGCATCAAGCGAAATCAGCAGAACTGCAACGGCCAATAATTGCCACGACCGCATATTGCAAATTTACCGTGCGACGAATCACGGATTCGGCAGGCGCCCGACGCGATAAAATCCGGGGTTGTTCGTCGCGTTCGCGTCCGTGAAAGTCGCGGGATTGCCGGCGGCAATGTTGGTGAGAAGGGTCGTCCAATTGGTCGAGGCCAGATCGGTCGAGCGTTGCACGACGTAACTCAACCCCGCGTTGGCCGCGTAGTTGAATTGAAAATTCGCCGGCGGCGATTGCTGGATTTCGCTGATGGTCAGCGGCACCGGCGTGACGACGCTGATCGTGATGGAATTCGTGGCCGTTGCGCCGAGATTATCCGAAGCAACGGCTGAAAGCGTGTAACCGCCCGTCGCCAGATTGCTGGTGACGGCGGAAAACGGCGCGGCGGCTTGATTGGCCAAAACCGTCGGGCCGACGAGGAATTGAACATTGGTGACGGTGCCGTCGCTGTCCGCAGCCGAGGCTCGAATGGTCACGCTGGCGGGCGCGGCGAAAACGGCGTTGGCCGCCGGATTGGTGATGACAACGGTTGGCGGCACATTGGCGGCTGCCACGTTTATCGTGCCCGTAAAGCCGTGAACCGTGCATAAATAAGGAAAAGTGCCGCCGGAGGTGAACGTGTTGGAGAAAACAAATGGAGTATTTTGTGGCAGCGAATCCCACAAAGGCGGCGTCTGGCTGCTGGTTGTGGAATGAAAACCGCTTCCCCACGTCCAAACGACTTGATCTCCCGCAAATATGTTTGTCGCGGCAGGGACGAACGCAAAATTTATGACGCTTACATTGGCCGTCGCAGCAAAGCTTGAAAGCGGCGCGGTCAAACATGGTAAAATTGCCGCAGCAGCGGCGGCCAGAAGGTTTTGGAATGTGAATCTCATATAATTTGCCATAATTTGTTCCCGGAAAATCCGGTGTGAACGGAATATTGGCTGAAAACTTTTTGAAAAAGCTTTTTCAACTCCGTATGTACTTGCAAATGTGAGGAACTTGAACACAATTTGTTCCAGAATTTTTTTTCGTTTTCGCCAGGACGGCGGGAACTTTTGAAACGTCACCAACTCTTAACATTGAAGCCGTAATATGGCTGAAGGCGTGGATTTTGAAGACATCGTGGCCCGTTACTACGCGCCGCTGTATCAGTTTGCCTTCAGCCTCACGCGCGCCGAATCGGACGCCTGCGACCTGACGCAGCAGACTTTTTGCATCTGGGCCGCCAAAGGCCACCAGTTGCGCGACGCTTCAAAGGTGAAAACATGGCTCTTCACAACTTTGCACCGCGAGTTTCTCGGCTCGCGGCGGAGGCAGACGCGCTTTCCGCACGTGGAACTGGAAGGCGCGGTGGCGGAATTGCCCGTTGTCTTGCCGGCCACGGTCAACCGCCTCGACACCGCGCAAGTGCTCGACGCGCTCGCGCAACTGGATGAAATTTATCAGGCGCCCGTCGCTCTGTTTTATTTGCAAGATTGTTCCTACAATGAAATCGCCGAAATTCTTGCCGTGCCGCTGGGAACCGTCAAATCGCGCCTGACGCGCGGGCTGGCGCGGCTGCACCAATCATTGACTGAAAAAACAAAATCGTGAACCGCGACGAAGCGAAAATAATCTTGCAGCTTTACCGCCCAAACACGGCGGACGCGGAAGACCCGCAAATCGCCGGGGCGCTTGCGCTGGCGAAAAACGATCCTGGACTGGCGCGCTGGCTCGAAGAACATTGCGCGCGGCAAAATGCGCTGCGCGAAAAATTCCGGCAGATCGAAATTCCCGCCGGATTGAAGGAGCAAATCATTTCCGAGCAGGCGGCTTTTTCCAAAAGAAATTCGCGGCGCGAGAAAATTGTCCTTGTCGCGGCGGTGACGGCCATTGTCATTTCGCTTGCCGTCATCGCGACGTTATATTTTCCGCGCGGCGGAAATGGAAATCCAGCCGATTTCAACACGCTCGCGAATTATCAAAATCAAATGGCCGGCGTTGCGACGAGCGGTTATGCCATGAATTTCCCGACAAACGACCTGTCGCAAATCCGCGCCTACCTCGCGCAAAATTCCGCGCCAGCGGATTACACGCTGCCCGCGCCGCTCGAAAAGGCCGCCGCGACCGGCTGCGCGATCGAAGGCTGGCAGGACAAAAAAGTTTCCATGATCTGTTTCCGCACCGGAAAACCGTTGCCGCCGAACCAAGCGGGCGACCTCTGGCTTTTTGTCGTTGACCGTGCCTCGGTGAAAGGCGCGTCCTATGCTGCTTCGCCGCAATTTGCAAAAGTGAACCAACTTGCCACCGCCACTTGGACGCAAGACGGCAAACTTTACCTGCTCGCTACGGAAAGCGACGAACAGACGCTTCGTAAATATCTCTGACAACCATTTTTGGCGGGCGAGCGTCCTCGCGAGCCGAAACTCCGCAATTGCCCGCGCTTCAATTTTCGCGCAAAATCTTCGGTTCAATGTCAAGCAGCCGCAGACAATATCCGTTTCACTTGATCGAGCCCAAATGGCAAAAAGTTTGGGACGAGCAACAGGCTTTCCGCGCGTTTAACCCGAACGAGGAAATTCCCGCGAACCATCCCTTCGCGCAACGCCACAAAATTTCCGGCAAAGTTTCCGCGCCGCAACTGCCGCCGAAATTTTACATCCTCGACATGTTTCCGTATCCGAGCGGCGCGGGCCTGCACGTCGGGCATCCCGAAGGCTACACGGCCACGGACATCCTCGCCCGCTACAAACGCGCGCAAGGTTTCAACGTCCTGCATCCGATGGGCTGGGACGCGTTCGGTTTGCCCGCCGAACAATACGCCGTCAAGACCGGCCAGCATCCGCGCAAGACCACCGAGGAAAACATTGCCACGTTCAAGCGCCAGATTCAATCGCTCGGCTTCAGCTACGACTGGTCGCGCGAACTCGCCACGACCGACCCGGATTATTTCCAGTGGACGCAATGGATTTTCCTCAAGCTCTACAACTCGTGGTTCAATCCGAAAACGAATAAAGCCGAACCGATTAGCAAATTGGAATATCCAAAGGAACTGGAATTGTCTAATTGGGCAAAATCTCAAACTGCCGACGAACTTTTAGACGATCCCAAGAAATTGGATTCTGAAACGCTGAAACTTTGGAATAAACGTCGTGAATATCGCGATTCAAAACGTCTCGCCTACGTCAGCGAACAACCTGTCTGGTGGTGCGAACAACTCGGAACTGTTCTCGCCAATGAAGAAGTCGTGGACGGCAAAAGTGAAGTTGGCGGATTTCCCGTCGTCCGCAAACCGATGCGCCAATGGATGCTTCGAATTACCGCTTATGCGGAAAAACTTTTGACAGATTTGGATACGATTGACTGGACTGATTCGCTCAAAGAAATGCAGCGCAATTGGATTGGCCGCAGCGAAGGCGCGGAAGTGGATTTTCAAATCGTTCAACGTGCTGCTGGCGTCCCGCCGACAGATCAAACTAAAAAAAAATCCGCCGCCGAGACGGACGGCAGCACGTTCATCACCGTGTTCACGACGCGCCCGGACACATTGTTCGGCGCGACTTACATGGTGCTCGCGCCGGAACACAAACTTGTTGACCAAATTACGACAACAGAACAGAGCGAAGCAGTCGCGAAATACAAAACTGAAATTTCAAAAAAATCCGATTTGGAGCGAACTGAATTGGCGAAGGAAAAATCCGGCGTGTTCACCGGCGCGTTTGCCATCAATCCGGTCAACGGCGAAAAAATTCCAATTTGGATTGCCGATTATGTTTTAGCGAGTTACGGCACGGGTGCAATCATGGCCGTGCCTGCGCATGATGAGCGGGATTGGGAATTTGCAAAGAAATTTGAATTAAAAATTCGGGCGGTTGTAATGCCGCCAGTGGATTGGTTGAGGAAAAATGCGCCGGAAAATTGGGCGCATCTCGAACCTGATTCCTTCACGGTTGAATTCACAAAGATTCCGAAAGTTTTCAAAGCGGCATTTACAAGCGAAGGCCACGCTATCAATTCTCGCAACGCGGAAGTTTCATTGGATGGATTAAGCGTTGCCGAAGCCAAAAAGAAAATCACCGCGTGGCTCGAAGAAAAAAATCTCGGAAAAAAAACCATAAATTACAAGCTACGCGACTGGCTGTTCAGCCGTCAGCGTTACTGGGGCGAGCCGTTCCCGATTGTTTGGAAAAAAGACGCCGCCGGACATCTTTTCCACGAAGCGTTGCCGGAAAGTGCGTTGCCCGTCTTGCCGCCGACGCTCGAAGATTACAAACCCACCGCCACCGGCGAACCGCCGCTCACCCGCGCAAAAGATTGGGTGAATCTGCCCAACGGCTCGGTGCGCGAAACGAACACCATGCCGCAATGGGCCGGCTCGTGCTGGTATTATTTGCGTTATCTCGACGCGAAAAATTCCGCCGCGTTTGTTGGAAGTGAAGTTGAAAACTATTGGATGAGCGGCGGCGTTAAATCGTTAAATGGTGAAATTGTTAAATCGGAAGCCGGTTCAACGATTCAACGATTCAACGATTCAACTTCAACGCCCGGCGTTGACCTTTACGTCGGCGGCACGGAACACGCCGTGTTGCATCTGCTTTACGCGCGGTTCTGGCACAAGGTTTTGTTCGACCTCGGCTACGTCTCGACGCCCGAACCGTTTTTCAAACTCGTCAATCAAGGAATTATTCTCGGCGAGGACGGGCAGAAGATGTCCAAGTCGCGCGGCAACGTGGTGAATCCCGACGACGTGCTCGGCGAATACGGCTCGGATGCATTCCGCCTTTACGAAATGTTCATGGGCCCGCTCGAAATGGTGAAACCGTGGAGCACCAAAGGCGTCGAAGGCGTGTATCGTTTCCTCGGTCGCGTCTGGCGTTTGTTCGTGGATGAAAAATCCGAAACGGAATTTGAGCAGGCTGAAACAACCACCAAGGCACAAAGTCACCAAGAGTTGCTGGACTTAATCAAACTGAATCCTTCAATCCAAAATGTCGCGGCAACTCCGGCGCAATTGAAGACGCTTCACGCCTGCATCAAAAAAGTGACGGAAGATTTGGACGGCCTGCGTTTCAACACGGCAATTTCCGCGATGATGGTCTTCATCAACGAGGCGATGACGTGGCAGACGAAACCGCTCGCCATGATGAAATCGTTTTTGCAATTGCTCGCGCCGTTCGCGCCGCACATCGCGGAGGAACTTTGGGCGAGGTTGCATTCCACATTTGGACAAACTGCGACTTCGCTCGCCTACGCGCCGTGGCCAAAATTTGATCCGGCATTGCTCGTGGAAAGTGAAATGGAAATTCCCGTGCAAGTGAATGGCAAGCTGCGCGACGTCATCAAAGTTTCCGTGAACGCGACGCAGGCGGATTTGGAAACGGCGGCGAAAAATTCCGAGAAAGTGAAACCGTTCATCGAAGGCAAAACGATCAAGAAAATTATTGTTGTGCCGAAGAAAATGGTGAACATCATCACCGGCTAACTCACTAAAGCCCGGCTCCAGCTTCAGCCGGTTTTGCATCGGGAAATAATCGCGAAGTTCAACTCCACTTCTTGCCAATCTCGTCGAGACCGCCGCGTTTCAAATCCTCCGGCGTCATGCAGGGATGAAGCTGCACATCCGCCTCAAAAGTCAGGAACCACGGCTCGGCCAGCGCGGGAATCTTCGAAGCGTCGCGCAAGTCCACCACGATGAAGGCGGTGCGCTTGCCGCAGATTTCCGTGAAATGAACCGACTCCGGCTTGATTGCCTCCAGAATTTTGCCGAGCTTTGCGCCGGCGGAGCCGTCCTTCACGGCGGCGTTGAACTTGTGGTGGGGAACGGTGATGATCATTAACATTCGCATAGAATTCCTTTGATGTTTTGGTTTTGGCTGCGCCACAAAAATAGGACAAGGCGTAGACGGACGGCAAGTCCTAAACGGCGACGGACGATTTGCCCGGCTCGATCTTCAGCCGGTTTTGCATTGGGAAATAATGGCTCGATAAAATTGAAACAAAGAAATAGAATCCGAAGATGAATGGGCTAATCGCATTTTTTGATATTCTTGGTTATCAGAGTTTTCTTGAAAACAATAATTCTGCGACTGAATCCGCAGAAAAAGTTCTTACAATCGTCACAGGCTTACCAAAACAAATAAAATTAGAAGTTTTAGATAGGTGGAAATCGCTTCACGGAGGAATATCAATTACCAGAGGGAAAAATGTATCATATCAATTGGCTCCAATTTATTTCAGAAGAAGAACAAAAAGTTGCAAAATTAGATATTGAGACATTCGTTCACCGTTCTTTTTGGAAGCACAATAAAGATATTCCGCTAGACGCAGACGCGAAAGCCGCAAACACAATTAAACTTGTGAGGCAATTGGTTATTCATCTTGAAGAAATAAAATGAAGGATTATTACCAAACTTCCACCGGCCCGCGCGGCACGGGAATTTGTTCGCGTTGAGTTGAGGCCGGTTCGCGCATGAAGGACGCAACCATCGGCGGCTGTTGAAATCGGGGAAGCAATTCGCCGTGCTCGTCGAGAAATTGCCGGCGCCAGCGGATGTAATTTTCCAGAACGTCGTGGAATTCCGCGCGCGTGGAAATCTGCACGACGCGTTTGTTGAATTCGTGGCACGGGCCGAACCGCTTGGCATACCACGGCGCGACTTTGCGGAACATCCGGCAGCCGGGTTCCTCGCCAAAAACTTCAATCATCAAATCGAGATGGCGGCATAAAATGCGCGTGCGCTCGGAGAAACTTGGTTCGTGCGGAAGTCCGCCGTTATTTTCGTAGGAGACGACGTAAGGAGTCTCATTTATTGCAGCGGAATTGATTAGAGCCTCCTCACGTCGGCTCCTACAAGATTCGAGATATTGCAGCGTGCGTTTGAAAATCCACGGATCGTAAAATGCGCCGCGCCCGATGCTCACGCCCGCGCAGCCAGTTTCGTCGAACATTTTTTTTGCGGCCTGCGGCGTGATGATGTCGCCGTTACCGATGACTGGAATATTTTTTATGGCCTCGACAACTTTGCGGATTCCGGCGAGATTCACCGTGCCGCCAAACCCTTGTTCGCGCGTGCGTCCGTGAACAAAAATCGCGGCGACGCCGACATCTTCCAAAGTTCGCGCTAAATCGGGCGCGGTTAGATTTTCATCATCCCAACCCAAACGCATTTTTGCGGTGACGGGAATTTTCACGGCGTCCACCATTTTTTTTACGAGCGCGGAAGTTTTGTCCAGTTCGGTCATCATCGCGGAACCGCCGCCGACTTTGCAGACTTTTTTCACGGGACAGCCCATGTTGATGTCAATGGATTGAACGCCGAGATTTTCGAGAACGATGGCTGCGTCGCGCATTTCTTCCGGCACGCTACCGAAAAGTTGGACGGCGAGCGGCGAATCGGCGGGCGAAGTTTCAATCAGCTTGAGCGCTTTTTTATTTTTTTCCAAAAGAGAACGCGCGTTGACCAAATCCGTCGTGCAAAGGCCGACGCCGCCGACTTCGCGCACGACGAGGCGGAAGGGCAGGTTGGTGTAACCAGCCAGCGGCGAGAGAAAAAGATTGGATTCGAGTTTGAGCGAACCGATGCGCATGGTGTAGATTGTAGCGGAATTGATTGATTGCGAAAGCGGCAATGGCGTGATAGTTTAGCGCGCCATAATAAATTGCGGATTATGTTCGATATGTTTGATGACGACGACAAAAAGAAAGACGACAAGAAAAAACCGTCCGGCGGTTTTAACATCCCCACGTTCACATGGATCGCGTGGATCGTGATCATCGGCGGCATAGCAGCGCTGATGCTTGTGAAGCAGTATAGGGCGACGCCAGGCACGCCGCCGATGTCGGAGGCGACGTTTCTGGAAAAATTTGATTCAAACCTGATTTCGCACGCGGTGATCACTTACAATCCGTCCATGGCGGGCAGCCCGATCACCATCACAGGCAAGTATTACCAGACGGACAAGGACGGCGCTGTTCTCAAGTCAAATGGCAAGCCGGTCGAGGCGGATTTCACCGCGCCAAACGTGGTATTGACGCCGACGATGGAAGATAAATTGCTGCCGTCGGACAAAGTCGAAGTGAGCGTGCCGAACCCGATGCTTTCGGAAATCGGCTACCAGCTTTTATTTTTCGTGGGCATCGGCGTGCTGTTCTGGTTTTTGTTCATGCGTCCGCTGAAAATGGCGGGCAAAGGCGCGCTGAATTTTGGCCGGAGCAAGGCGCGCTTGCTCGCGAAGGATCGCAACAAGACGACTTTCAAGGACGTGGCCGGAGTCGAGGAAGCAATTGAAGAAGTTTCCGAACTCGTGGATTTTTTGAAGGACCCGAAGAAATTTCAAAAGCTCGGCGGACGGATTCCGAAGGGCGTTTTGATGGTCGGCGCGCCGGGAACCGGCAAAACGCTTTTGGCGAAGGCAATCGCCGGCGAAGCGGATGCGAGTTTTTTCAGCATCAGCGGCTCGGACTTCGTGGAAATGTTCGTCGGCGTCGGCGCGAGCCGCGTGCGCGATATGTTTGACCAGGCGCGCAAAAATGTTCCGTGCCTTATTTTTATTGACGAAATTGACGCGGTTGGCCGCAGCCGTGGCGTCGGTCTCGGCGGCGGCAACGACGAACGCGAACAGACTTTGAACGCGCTGCTCGTGGAAATGGACGGCTTCGACACGCAGGAAGGAATCATCATCATCGCCGCGACAAATCGCGCGGACGTTCTTGACCCGGCGTTACTGCGCCCCGGACGTTTTGACCGCCGCATCACGGTAAATTTGCCAGACGTGCGCGGACGCGAGGCGATTTTGAAAGTTCATGCGCGCAACGTGAAACTTGATCCGGCGGTTGATTTGTCCGTGACGGCGCGCGGCACGCCCGGTTATTCCGGCGCGGAACTGGCGAATCTATTGAACGAAGCGGCGTTGCTCGCGGCGCGCACGGGAAAAAAATCCGTCGGACAAGTTGAACTTGAAGAAGCGCGCGACAAAGTGCGTTGGGGACGCGAACGCCGCAGCATGGCGATGACGGATGAAAATAAAAAATTGACCGCATGGCACGAAGCCGGTCACGCGCTCGTAAATGTTTTGCTTGATCACACGCATCCGTTGCACAAGGTCACGATTATTCCGCGCGGCCCGTCGCTCGGCTCCACGATGTCGCTGCCGAAGGAGGACATTTTGAATTACCGTAAAAAGGAATTGCTTGATTCGATCACGATGACAATGGCCGGGCGTATTGCGGAGGAAATTATTTCCGGCGACATTTCCACCGGCGCGGGCGGCGACATCCATCAGGCGACGAACATGGCGCGCGCGATGGTCTGCCAATACGGCATGAGTGAAAAAATCGGCATGGTTCAATACGTCGAGGACGATGAATTTTTCCTCGGTCGCGACATGATGCGCCGCAAGACTTACAGCGAGGCGACGGCGCAGGACATTGACGCGGAGGTTCACGGCATCATCAACAGTTGCTACCAGCGCGCGCAGGAATTGATCAACGCGAACCGCGACAAGCTGGAAATGATTGCGAAGGCATTGCTCGAATATGAGACGCTCGACGGTGTGCAGGTGGAAGAAATCGTGAAGTTCGGAAAATTCACGCCGCCGCCGCCCGCGCCGAAAATTGAGCCGCCAAGCGGCGCGCAGGCTGTCACTCCGCTGCCAGAAGTTCCTCCAAAATCCGTTCCGCCGAAATTGCCCGGCCTCGGCAATCCGGCGCCGGCGGCGGCTTGAAGTTTTGATTTACTGCGAACCGCCCCGCTCAAGCACGACGCGAAATCCGTAAGAGCTTTTCTTTTCGTCCAGCGAACTTGAATACCAGCGGAATTCGATGCGCGAGTTGACTTCAAGGGACGTGTCCCACGCGCCGCCGCGCAGGACGCGATAACTGGGATCATGCGAGTCGAGGCACCATTCCATGACGTTGCCGCGCGTGTCGTAAAGTCCCAGGCTGTTCGGCCCCAGGCTGCCCACTGGAGCCGTTGAAGAATGGGCGTTTCCGTTCAGGGTCATCACCGCGTCCTTGAGCGAAGCGTCGCCCACGAGCATTTCCCATTGAGATTCCGTCGGCAGCGTGTAGATGTAACCATCCGGCAATTCTTTGGCCATCCGTTCTTTTACCGTGAGTTTTTGGCAAAACGCCATCGCGTCATTCCAGCTCACCGAGTCCACCGGATTTTGGCCGCCTTTGAAGGCGCTCGGGTTGTCGTGCATCACCTTTTGCCAGGCATCCTGCGTCAATTCATATTTTCCAGCCCACAAATCGGGCGATATTTTCACGAGCACGACGCCGACGGTGTTGGTCACGATGTTGTTGCTGGACATCAATTCCTTGAGCAGTGGAACGTCGTTGGTCACGTCGTCAGCGGCAACTACATTGGTGGATTGATCGGCGTCCTGCGCGCGGCTCCCAAAAGTTGGAAGCAAAAGCAGGGCTGCGGTCAAAATAACTGGAATTCTCCGGTTCATTTTCATGCCACAAGCAAAACCCATCGGGGCGAATTGTCAAGCCACGGTGTGGCGCGCGTCGTCAGGATTTTTTTTCGAGGCTCTTCAAATCCTCGGCCAGAAACTGCGCCACGTCCTTGAATCGCGCGACGTTTTCCGGGTTGACCGCCATCAGGGTTTGATGCGCTTCAAGGCAGGTGCGCGTGACTTGTTCGTGTGTGGGATTGATGGATTCCGGCGTGCGGGTTTTCACGTCGTCCGGCAACTGCAGCGCGCCGCTGGTGATTTTGAAAAGGCGGATGGCGCCGAGGTTTTCCAGCAGCTCCGCGACGCGCGCGTTCGGGTTCAACAGTTCGACGCCGCGCCTGCCGGACTCGCCGCCGGGATTCAATTTCAAGCCAAACCCGGAGAGCACGCCAAGAAACGTGCTGTCCATCAGCACGCATTCCGACAAATCAATGATGAAATGCCCGTAACCCTTTTGCGCCAGTTCGTCCAGAAGCGTCTTGAAATCCGGGCTGGACGTGAAATTGGCGCGGCCCGCGATTTTCACGCAGGCGAAATCTTTTCCGACCAATACCGACAATTTTGCCGACGGCGTTGACATTTTTCCGATTAAATTTTTAAGCCGCGATTGCTTGCGGCGCGACAATCTGCACCAATGCCTGCTGCAACACGAGCGCTTCGTCCAGTCCGCTGGAAACCAGCCGCTGGTTGCAGCGCAGCAGCAAATCCATGGCGCGGACCAGTTCGCCCTGCGAGTATTTTTTCACCTGCGGCAGCGCTTTGTAAAGCACATAAGGATTCAAAGCCAGCGGATTGAATTTTCTGTCTTCGGGCAATTTGTCCTTCGGCACGCGTTCCAGTTGCGATTTGAAATGATTGTAATCGTTCGTTGGTTTAAGCCAGCCTTCGCGAACCATTTCCTTGAGCAGCAGCATCGCGCGCACCTTGGAAATCAGGCCGTAAAGCAAACCAATTTCCGATTTCTGCGAATCGAATTTCGTTTCCCACAATTCTTCATCCAGTCGCTTTAACAAACGCGGCAAATCGCGGTCACCCAGGGCGTCGCCGAGCGCGAATGCCTTTGCCGTTTTGTTTTGCGAACAAATTATCGCAACGTCGGCGAATTCAATTTTCCTTCTGTCTCCGGCGAACAGCGACAATTTTTCAATTTCCGTCTCCAATTGCCGCGCGTTCGGGCCGACGCGGTTGACCAATTCCGACAACGCTTCCTCTGAAATTTCCTTTTTGCGCTCGCGGATGGCCGTTCGCGCCGCGACTTCCGCTCGCTCGACCCAATCCTTGTCGTCCGCCGAAAGCGCTGCGAAACTTTCGACCGACCCGATCTTGTCCAGTGTTTTGAAAAAAGTTTTACGCTTGTCCACTTTTCCAGCGCTGATCAAAAGCCGCACATTTTGCCATTTGAAATTTTTCAACTCGTCGGCGACTTCGTTCAAAGTTTCCGTGACGGCTTGCGCGGACGCCGCGCGTTCGTCGCCGAGAAAATTGCAATCGCGCAGCCAGACGACTTTGCCTGAACCAAAAAATGGAAGCGTGTTCAGAGCTTCGCGCAATTTGGCAATTGTCGTGAGCGCGTCGCCGCTGTTGGAAACCGAGGCGTCAATGATTTCGTGATCCATGCCGCCGAGTTCGTCGCACCACGTTTGATAAATTTCCTTGGCGCGTTTTTTGACGGCGAATTCGTCGTCGCCGCAGATGAGGGCGAGGGCTGGAGATTTTGCGGCGGGCATTTTATTCGGCCTCGCTGCCGGTCTCGTTGATGCGGTTGAGAACTTCGCTCATGTCCTCGACTTGGTCAAAAAGTGCGGACGCGACGAAAATCGGTTTCTTCTGCGCGGCGGCGATGGCCAGGCAATCGCTTGGGCGCGCGTCCACCTCGACAATTTTCCGCGCGGTTTGCAATTCATTCTGCTGCTGCAAAATCAGCCGCGCGAAGTAGGTGGAATTTTTCAGATCGGTGATGACGACGCGCTCGACGCTGATGCCGAAGCCTTGAAACACGCGGTTGATGAGGTCGTGCGTGAGCGGGCGTTCCTTCGGCGTCTGGCGCAAAAACATCCCGATGACCGCGCCCATCTGCGGCTCGACGTTGATGACAAAAACTTTTTGGTCATTGCCGACAAACAGCGCGCAACCGCTGTTCGCTGGAAGAATCCCGCGAATTTGAACGGGCACAACGTCGTTCTTCATGGCACAAATCTAATCCGCGCCGCGCGAAAGACAAGCCTGCCTTTCAAATCAATGCGAAACGCCGCAGGCGCAGGCAATTGAAGAAACATTCTTTGCCGGATCGTAATTCAGCCACGGGCCGAGCCAGCGCTCGACTTCCTGCAACGTCATGCCTTTCCGCAAATGATAATCAATCAATTGGTCGCGGCCAAGTTTGCCGACGGCGAAGTATTTTGATTCAGGATGCGCGAAATAAAGTCCGCTCACAGAACTGCCCGGCCACATCGCAAAATTTTCCGTGATTTGGATGCCTGCGTTTTTTTCCACGTCGAGCAGTTGCCAGAGAATTCCCTTTTCCGTGTGATCGGGACACGCCGGATAACCCGCCGCCGGGCGGATGCCGCGATATTTTTCCTCGATCAAATCTTCGGGTTTCAAATTTTCAACTTTTCCGAAACCCCATTCTTCGCGGGCGCGCTTGTGCAAAAATTCCGCGAACGCTTCAGCGAGTCGGTCGGCCAGCGCCTCGGCCATGATCGCGTTGTAATCGTCGTGATCTTTTTTGAACCGTTCGACGATTTCCTTGAGTCCGTGTCCGCTCGTGACGGCGAACGCGCCGAGATAATCTGAAAGTGGGACAGGCATCTTGCCTGTCTGGTCAGGCTGGAAGCCTGACCCACTTTTCGGCGCAATAAAATCCGCGAGGCACCAGTTCGGCGTGCCGTCACCTTTTTCAATTTGCTGGCGCAGGAAATGAAACGTGGTCAAAACTTTTTCACGCGATTCGTCCCTGTAAAGCTCCACGTCGTCGCCGGTTCGGTTTGCAGGAAAAAATCCGTAAACCGCCTTTGGTTGAAGCAATTTTCCTCTGACAATCTCATCAAGCAATTTCTGCGCGTCGGCAAAAAGTTTTGTCGCTTCTTCGCCGTGCTTTTCATGCTGGAGAATTTTCGGATAAACGCCGCGCAATTCCCACGTGTGAAAAAACGGCGACCAGTCAATGAACTTCACCAGTTCATCAAGCGCAGGCTCAATCGTTTTGGCGCCGGTAAATTCCGGCTTCGCCAGATCATCAAACTTCAGCTTCGGCGCATTGGTGCGCGCGGCTTCAATCGAAAGCAATTTCGCCGTCTGGCTGCTGTGCTGGGCGCGAAGACGGTCGTATTCCTCGCGGATTTGTGCGGCGAATTTCGATTTGTTTTCCGCGCTGATCAAATTGCTGACGACCGGCACGGCGCGCGAGGCGTCCAGAACGTGAACGACCGGTTCGCGATAATGCGGCGCGATTTTCACCGCCGTGTGCGTCTTGCTCGTCGTCGCGCCGCCGATGAGCAGGGGAAGCTTGCAGCCGGTGCGTTCCATTTCGCGCGCGACGTGCGCCATTTCATCGAGCGACGGCGTGATAAGCCCGCTCAAGCCGATGATGTCCACTTTCTCGGCAATTGCCGTTTGCAAAATCTTTTCGCACGAGACCATCACGCCGAGATCAATGACTTCGTAGTTGTTGCACGCGAGCACGACGCCGACGATGTTTTTGCCGATGTCGTGAACGTCACCTTTGACGGTCGCCATCAAAATTTTCCCGGCGTTTTTATTCGTCGCGCCGCTCAATTTTTTTTCCGCTTCCATGAACGGCATGAGATACGCGACGGCTTTTTTCATCACGCGCGCGGATTTGACGACTTGCGGCAAAAACATTTTGCCCGCGCCGAACAAATCGCCGACGACGTTCATGCCCGCCATGAGCGGGCCTTCGATGACCTGCAACGGCTTGGCGAATTTTTGCCGCGCTTCTTCCACGTCCGCGTCAATAAAATCCACGATGCCGCGCACCAGCGAATGCGTGAGCCGTTCTTCCACCGTGCCTTTGCGCCATTCGTCCTCGACGATTTCGGCTTTGCCTTTTTGCTTCACCGATTCGGCAAATTTGATCAGCCGCTCGGTCGCGTCCGGTTTGCGGTTCAGCAAAACGTCCTCGACCAATTCGAGCAAATCCTTCGGGACTTCTTCATAGACCGCGAGCATTCCGGCGTTGACGATGCCCATGTCGAGTCCGGCCTTGATGGCGTGAAATAAAAACGCGCTGTGCATCGCTTCGCGCACGGTGTTGTTGCCGCGAAACGAAAATGAAACGTTGCTGATGCCGCCGCTGACTTTCGCGCGCGGCAGGTTTTCCTTGATCCATTTTGTCGCGCGGATGAAATCCACGGCGTAATTCGCGTGTTCTTCCATGCCCGTGCCGACGGTCAAAACATTCGGATCAAAAATAATGTCCTGCGGCGGGAAACCGACTTTTTCCACGAGCAAATCATAGGCGCGCTTGCAGACTTCCCTCCGGCGTTCAAGATTATCCGCCTGACCCTTTTCGTCGAAGGCCATCACGACCACTGCCGCGCCGTAACGTCGGACAAGTTTTGCCTGATAG
>DASXED010000033.1:0-9035 GCA_036490295.1 Verrucomicrobiia bacterium
GCTCGACGTCGTGGATGAATTCGTAACCGATGAAACCGACCGCGCCGCCGGTGAATCGCGGCAGTCCCGGCAGCGACACCGCGCGATATTTTTTCATCACGCGCTCGACGACGACGAGGCCGTCCTTCACGTCTTTGCCGATTGAAAATATCTCGGTGACTTTTCCGTTCTCCAAAACTTCGACGCGATTTTCCGTCTGCCGGATGACGGCGCGCGGATTGCAGCCGACGAACGAGTAACGTCCCAGATGTTCGCCGCCCTCGACCGACTCGAACAAAAACGATTCGCCCGCGCCGCGAATTTTGCGATAAGCCGAGAGCGGCGTTTCAATGTCGGCGAGCAGGCGACGCGTGACGGGAATCACGTTGCCCTGCGCGGCCAGCTTCAAAAATTCATCAGGCGTAGGCGAATACATGAAATCATTTTTAGCCGAAGCGCGGAGAAAACAAAAGCAGGAACGCCGTATTCGCTTGTTACGTTGTTTTCCAGCCTCGCCAGATAGCAGGACTTGAATTGGTCGTTTCCACTAATTCAATTTCGTAGTTTTTTAATGAGCGTTTAGCTTTGAGAATCTGTGTGTGTTGGAAACCATTTAAGTCTAATGCTTGACGAAGATATTGCTCGTTGACTGATGAGCGAAACCCGATAATTGCATGAGTAATGAAACTAGGCGGCATCTTGTCCCAAAAGTAGCTGCCACCGGACGGCTTGCACGCTTTAAGGTCAATTACCAAGCGACACTCTTGCTCATATCGCCAACTTCCAGATTTTTGTCTATGTAAATTAATAATCACTTCCGCGAGTTCTTTTTCGGAAACCTGCTTATTAATATACCGTTGAAATGGAATTACTATCGGCGGTTTGTCGTAGTCAACGTCGTGACGATTGGAAACCAAATTCGGATTTACATTTAAGTCGACCTTAAATGCGATGCCTCTGTGAACATTTGTATAGTGACTCCATAGAATTGGATCTTTAATTTTATGGGAAAAACAGATAATTCCCATGTCCTGACTAGCCAGTTCAACCAAGCCGTCCATTTGCTTTTCAAGAACTTCTTCCAATGCCGGAGGGTGGCCATCAAATCCAACGCGCCACTCAAATGGATCATTTAATTCTGTAAGGCGGCTTACACGAAAGGCGCGGGCTTCAATAGTTTTGATAGCTGCTTCATCTCGCAAGTAACGGTAGAGTTCTGGACTGCTCATGGAGGCGAGATTATTTTTTCTTTTTGTAAATTTCCTCCGGCGTTTGCAATTGCGGTTCGGTGATTTTGAAATTGCCATTCTCGACCGAGCGGAAAAAGCACGATTGATAACCTTCGTGGCACGCCGCGCCGGCCTGCTCATCCAGGTCGAGCAGCACGTCAGGCTGGGTTTGGGCAACAGCATTGTCAAATGTAAATCCGCCAGCAATCCCGCAATGTCACGACTGTCCACCACGATGGTAACGCAGCAGCACGGCCTCATTGTAAATTTTCTTCGGAGTTTTAGGGAGGAATGTTCAAATTTGCCTTGACCAACGGCTCATCAGATGACGGCCCGGCCACGATTTCATAAGTGCCTGGGTCAACCACATAGCGATTCTCCGCCTCACTCCAGCGGCGCAAAAGATTTACGGGCACGGAAATTTCCACGGTCTTGGTCTCGGCTACTTTGAAAAACACGCGCCGGAAACCGACCAATTGACGCAGCGGCATTGGCACTGGTGAGTTCACTGCGGTTGCATAAACCTGAACCACTTCATCGCCATCGCATTTGCCGGTGTTCGCCACCGTCATCACTGTCACTACGGACGTTGTTGCGCCCGTGCCCGAACTTTCCACTTTTGCACTGGCTGGCCTGGGCGTGCTTGGTTTTATTTTGAATTATCGCCGTTCACGCCGTTAAGCTCGATTGTAATTTGGCAGAGTTTAGGGCAAGCGCCGGAATTATCCGGTGCTTTTGCTTTCGGGAAGCAATTTATCAGTCGCTTCGCGGAATAGGGACATCTTTTTATCCACACATTCTTCAATGTTTTATGCCGAAAATCACAGTTTCATTTGCGCGACGGAATTTGCAGAATGCTGCTTCGCCATGATCAACTTGCAAAAGGAAAATTTATTGAATGAATAGCAAAATTTTATTTCGCGGGCGGATGATTTTATTTGCAATGGGTTTCTGCACCGGTTTTTCGGCAAACGCAGATGAGATTTCTCCGAAAGTTGTTTTGCCGGCGATTCCAAAAACCATCGCAAGCCTCGCCGATTTTGGCGGCGCGGACGACGGCGTGACGCTCAACACCGAAGCTTTTGCCAAAGCCATCGAATCACTTTCGGAAAAAGGCGGCGGCGAACTGATCATTCCGCCGGGCATCTGGCTGACCGGGCCGGTTCAACTTCGCAGCAACATCAATTTACATTTGAAGCGCGGCGCGCTGTTGAAATTTTCCGGCGATTACAAATTGTATCCGCTCACGGTGATTGACATGAAAGGCGAGAAGGAAGTGGATTCAATTTCCCCGATCTCCGGCGAAAATCTGGAAAACGTGGCCATCACCGGCGAAGGAATCGTTGACGGCGGCGGCGACGCGTGGCGGCCGGTCAAAGAAGAAAAACTGACTGAAAATGACTGGCGCGCGCTGGTCAAATCCGGCGGCGTGCTGAATGACAAAGGCGACACTTGGTGGCCGAGCCGTGAAGCGATGGCTGGAGAAAAAATTGTGGGGCAATTGCGGAAAAGCAATTCGCTCAAGCTGGAAGATTATGAACCATATCACCAATTTTTGCGGCCAAAAATGGTGCGGTTCATCGGCTGCAAAAAAGTTTTGCTGGAAGGCGTGACGCTTCAAAATCCGCCGAACTGGACTTTGAATCCCGCGTTGTGCGAGGACGTTTCAATTCTAAATGTGAAGGTTCATAATTCTTACGCCGCGCAAAACAGCGACGCGCTGGATTTGGAATCCTGTCGTCGCGCCGTCATCCGTGACTGCACGTTTGACACGGGCGACGATGGCATTTGCATCAAGTCCGGCAAAGATGAAGCCGGTCGCCGCATCGGCGTTCCCACCGAAGATGTTTTGATTGAAGGCTGCACGGTTTATCATGCGCATGGCGGATTCACCATCGGCAGCGAGATGTCCGGCGGCGTTCGCAATATGCTCGTGACAAACTGCACGTTCATCGGCACGGACGTCGGATTTCGGTTCAAGAGCGCGCGCGGCCGCGGCGGCGTTGTTGAAAAAATCTACATCTCCAACGTGCGCATGACGGACATCCTCGGCGCGGCGATCAATTTCGAGATGTTTTACGCGGGCAAGTCGGCGTTGGAAGAAACCGGCGGAGCAACGGACACAAATTTGCCGCCCGTTGATGAAGGCACGCCGCAATTCCGCGACATTCATATCGAGAACGTGGTTTGCCTCGGCGCGCAAAAGGCGATGGTGCTGTTGGGACTGCCGGAAATGCCATTGCGCGACATGGAATTGAAAAATGTTTTCATCAGTTCGAAAGCCGGCGCATTTTTGACGGATGCCGATGGAATCAAATTTGAAAATGTCCGCATCGAAAATCAATCCGGCCCGAAACTGACGCAGGTTCGCGTGAAAAATTCCTCGCTCAATTTGCTCAAATGAACAAAACTGGAAATTTTCGCTGGGTCATCTGTGCGCTGCTGTTTTTCTCGGTGGCGATCAATTACATTGACCGGCTGATCATCGGCATTTTGAAAGGGCCGTTGAGCGCGCAATTGGGCTGGAACGACAGCGACTACGGTTACATCGCGGCGGCGTTTTCGTTCGCCTATGCGTTTGGTTATTTGATCGGCGGCCGGGCGATTGACCGCATCGGGGTCAAACGCGGCCTGTCCATTTTTGTTTTGTGCTGGAGTATTGCCGCGCTGGCGCATGGCTTGTGCGGATTGATCGGCGTTCAGGAACAATTTCGGATGCAGTATCCGTGGTTTTCGTGGACGGAACACGGCATTGTCTGGATGACGCTGGCCATGCCGATGACGGCGGCGGGTTTCATTTTGTCACGCATCGGACTGGGGCTGGCGGAAGGCGGAAATTTCCCCGGCGCGATCAAAACTGTGACCGAATGGTTTCCGGTCAAAGAACGCGCCTTGGCCAACGGATGGTTCAACACCGGTTCGACCATGGGCGCGATTTTGTGTCCGATTGGCGTGCCGTGGATTTTTAATCATTTCGGCTGGCAGACGACTTTTTATCTGACCGGTGCCTTGGGTTTTGTGTGGCTGGCCGGTTGGTGGCGCTTCTATGAATCGCCGGAAAAACAAAAAAGGCTTTCGCCCGGCGAACTGGCTTACATCAAAAGCGGGCAGCCGGTGGAGCTGGAAAAAAAAGTGAAGACGCCGCTCGTCGGGCTGCTGGGTTACCGTGCGGTCTGGGCTTATATGCTCGCCAGCATTTTGGCCGCGCCGGCCTGGGGTTTCTACCAGTTTTTTGTGCCGGATTTTCTTTCAAAAACCTTTCATCTGGATTTACAGACCATCGGCTGGTGGACGGCTGCGTTTTTTGCAATCGCGGCGATGGGCGGCGTCGCCGGCGGCTGGCTGGCGGAAATTTTTTTAGATCGCGGCTGGAGCGTCAATGTCGCGCGCAAGACTTCCTTGCTGATTTGCGCGCTGGCCGTGGTGCCGGTTTTTTTGGCGCCGTTCGCCGGCAAAGTCTGGCTGGCCGTGCTGATTGTTGGCATCGCCGGCGCGGCGCATCAAGGATGGTCGTCCAATCTTTACTGCGTCGTTTCCGACACGATGCCCAAGGAAACGATCGGCTCGGTCATTGGCCTCGGCGGATTCGTTTGCTATTTCACCGGCGGCTTTGTCAACGGCATCACCGGCAACATCCTGCAGAAAACCGGAAGTTACGTTTGTGTTTTTGCCTATTTTTCGGGTATGTATGTTCTTTCATTGATTCTCATTCAATTGCTCGTGCCGAAAATTCAACCGGAACGAACCGCATGAACAACGCAATCGCAGAACAATCATCGTCGGCTGCGGTTTGCAAAGCCGGAAATTATCCGTGGATTCCCGACTGCGGCGATGGCACCTATCGCAACCCGATTATTTACGCCGATTATTCCGATCCCGACGTGATCCGCGTCGGCGAAGATTTTTACCTGACGGCCTCGAGTTTCAATTGCACGCCGGGGTTGCCGATCCTTCATTCAAAAGATTTGGTCAATTGGAAAATCATCAATCATGCGATAAAAAATCTACCGCATCCCCGCTATGCCGAAGTTCAGCCGGGCTGCGGCATTTGGGCGCCGGCCATTCGTTTTCACGCCGGGAAATTCTGGATTTTTTTCCCGACGCCGGATGAAGGCATTTATGTCACGACCGCAAATCATCCCGCCGAAAAATGGTCCGAACCGCATCTGGTGCAGGAAGGCAAAGGTTTGATTGATCCTTGTCCTTTGTGGGACGACGACGGCAAAGCATATTTGGTTCATGCCTACGCGCGTTCGCGTTCGGGCATCAAGCATATGCTGCGCGTGCGGCCAATGGCGTCCGACGGCTCGCGATTATTAGGCGAAGGCGAAATTGTTTTTCACGAGCCGGAAAAACATCCGACGATTGAAGGGCCGAAATTTTTGAAACGCAACGGGTGGTATTACATTTCCGCGCCCGCCGGCAGCGTTGAAACCGGCTGGCAGGTCGTCTTGCGCTCGCGAAATGTTTTTGGCCCCTACGAAGATAAAATTGTCCTGGCACAAGGCGCGACTGAAATCAACGGCCCGCATCAAGGCGCGCTGGTTGACACGCAAAACGGTGATTGGTGGTTCGTGCATTTTCAGGATGCGGACATTTATGGCCGCATCACCCATTTGCAGCCGGTCCAATGGCAGGACGATTGGCCGCTGATGGGTGCGAGTCAAAATGGAGAAAAAATCGGCGAACCTGTTTTGCATCATGCGAAACCCTTGGGCAACGCGGACACCGCGCAAGTTATTCCACAAACCAGCGACGAATTTGATTCTTCCAAATTGGGATTGCAGTGGCAATGGCAGGCGAACCACGGTGAAGGCTGGCATAAGCTCGGCGAACAAAAAAGCCGGCTGCGTTTGTTTTCACAATTCGCCGCGCACGAAAATCTCACCCAATTGCCGAACCTGCTGCTGCAAAAATTTCCGGCGCGATCTTTTACGATTGAAACTTCACTGGAGTTTGCGCCGAAACAAATTGGCGAAGAAGCGGGATTGATCGTGGTGGGCGAATCTTTTGCCACGCTCGCGCTTGAGAAAAGAGATTCCGGCAACGAAATCGTTCTGCGGATCAACGGCGTGCAAAAATTTGTTCAGGCCAGCGTGGCGGAGGTCGTCAAGTTGCGTTTGACGGTAAAAAATGACGGACTGTGTGTTTTCAGTTTTGCCGACGGCGATTATTTTGTGCGGTTGCCGCAAATTTTTCCTGTGCGCAAAGGCGTTTGGATTGGAGCGAAAGTGGGACTTTACAGCTTGAAACGCATTAAAGATATGCCTGCCGGCCATGTGGACATTGATTATTTTCGGTTTATGTAAAAACGCGACACTTCTTTTTATGAACTACAAAGCCGTTCTGATTTTTATCGCCCTATGCTCGGCACAAGCCGGGGCGTCAGTCGTCCCCACGTTGCCGACGATTCCAAATGAAATCTTCAACGCCACGAATTACGGCGCCGTTGGCGACGGCATGACCACAAACACAATGGCCATCCAGGCCGCCATTGACGCCGCAAGCGACATGGGCGGCGGAATGGTGGAATTGCCGGCGGGAGTTTTTTTGAGCGGGCCGATTCATTTGGCAAACCAGATTAATTTTCATTTGGATAAAGGCGCGACGTTGCGGATGCTGCCTTTGGATAAATATCCCGGCGGCACGATTGATCCGGAAAATTTTATCAGGGGCGCGGGTTTGCATGACGTTGAAATCAGCGGTTCGGGGATGATTGATGGTCAGGGCATTCCGTGGTGGCCATATGCCCGAACGCGCGGTGCAAGAAGGCCGATCATGATTGCGCTTTCGTCGTGCAATCGTGTTTTGATCGAGAATGTCACGTTGTCCAACTCGCCGATGTTTCATATCGCCATCAACCGGAGATCAACGGATGTCACCGTCCGCAAAGTTACCATCCGTGCGAATCCCTCGACCGATCCGGTGAATCCTGGACACAACACCGACGCCTGCGACGTGAGCGGAAAAAATATTTTGATCCAGGACTGCGACGTGAGCGTGGGCGACGATAATTTTACCTGCGGCGGCGGCACGTCGGACGTGCTCATCACCAACTGCACTTACGGTTACGGCCACGGCGTTTCCATCGGCAGCCCGACCTCCGGCGGCGTGTCGAACATCACCGTCATCAATTGCACGTTCAACAACACGGAAAGCGGCATTCGCATCAAATCCGACCGTGATCGCGGTGGCTATTTGCATAACCTTTCCTACCTGAACCTGCGCATGACCAATGTCGGCTGCCCGATTTTGATTTACGCGTCTTACATGGCGACGAACCGCGAGTATCGCAACTTAAACAATCTCACGCCTGAAATTGCGGCAAGTTATCCCAGCAACGCGGTCGTGAGCCGGACTCCGATTTACCGCGACATCGTTTTCAGCAACATCACCGCCACGGTGCAATCCGGACGTCGGGCGGGATTGATCTGGGGTTTGCCGGAAATGGCCGTCACCAATGTGTTGTTGCAACGCGTCAAAATCACCGCCGACAAACCGTTCGGCATCTACGACGCCCAAAACGTCAGGCTGGTGGATTCCGAAATCATCACGCCGGAGGGCGTGAACCAATTGTCCATCACCAACGATCAGGTCACCATCACTCCACCAAAAGAATAAATTAAAAAACAAGACGATTGATTAAACATGAAGGCTGAATTCCCTGACATCGCCGCCATCCGCTGCGAAGGACCTTCCTTGCAAAGCCTTTGGCGTTCAAGCATTGCAACGCGGACGGAATCGTCGCCGGCAAAACCTGCGTGAGCATCTGCGTTTCGCGGTGCTGGCGCGGTGTCGGATGGTGACAGGGAATCTCACGCGACGGTCAGCAGTTCGTGCCGGTTGTTGTGCAAATCCTGTGCGAACATCCACAGAATCCGCGTTTTCATTGGCATTATTGGCTGTCCGACATGGATTCGAACCATGAATAACGCCTCCAAAGGGCGCTGTGTTACCATTACACCATCGGACAATCCGCACGAACACTAAACTTTCTGCATCGTCCGCGCAAAGCGAAAATCATCGCAACAATTTCACGCGAAAGAAAGTTTGCCCGCATTGCTTTTCGGCGGCACAATATAAAAGCTTTAATGAACGATACTGCCATTGCTGAAAATCCGCCTGTGACAAAAATAAAATCTTTGTCGCCGTCGGAAATTGATTTTTCCAAACCTGTCGTGCGTCCCAAAAAAGGCGCGCTCAAACTCATCGGCGAAGTTTTGAATCACGGCGGGCCGGGCTATCTACAATTTGCCATAACGAATATTTGCAACGCCGATTGCGGTTTCTGCGGATTCGCGCGCTCGAAATTTGATCCGAAGGCGCGGCGCAGCGTGACGTTGCAGGAAGCGCGCGACGTGATTGACATCGCCGTCAAAAATCACATCGGCTATCTGCTCTTCGTCGGCGGCGAACCGATGGTGCATCGCGATTTGCGCGCGATGACGCGCTACGCCGCCGAGCGCGGGATTCATCCGATGATTTGCACGAACGGCGGTTTGTGGAACGACGAAAATATGCGCGGCCTCGCGAGCGATGGTTTGACCAGCGTCATCATGTCCATTGACGCGCACGACATCAACGCGCACGAAAAAAATCGCGGCCTGCCGGACGTTTGCAAAAAAATCAAGAAAGCCAACGAATTTTTCCACAGCGTCGGAATTCAAACCACGGCGAGCATTACGGCGAGCCGGCTGATTGAAGATTACGAAAAATTGCCGGCGTTTCTCGAATCGCTCGACTTCAAAAGCTGCACGTTCAGTTATCCGTTGACTTCGCTCGCGAGCAGTTATTTAAGTTTCAGCGACAGCGGGCTCGTCAATTTCA
>DASXED010000116.1:0-12063 GCA_036490295.1 Verrucomicrobiia bacterium
TCACCGGCAGGAACAAAAACTCGCGTGCCATATCTGCGGCCACGTTGAAAAAGTTCCGTTGGTTTGCCCGAAATGCAGAAATCCCGCGATCCGTTTTTCCGGCACGGGCACGCAACGCGTCGAGGAGACGCTCGCGAAACTTTTTCCCAAGGCGCGCATCCAGCGCATGGACGCCGACACGATGAAGCGCAAGGATGATTACCGCAAAGTGCTCGGCGATTTTCGCGCGGGCAAGACCGACATCCTCGTCGGCACGCAGATGATCGCGAAGGGCCTGCATTTTCCGAACGTCACGCTCGTCGGCATCATTTACGCCGACCTCGCGCTGCATCAGCCGGATTTTCGCGCGGGCGAACGCACCTTCCAGTTGCTCACACAGGTCGCCGGTCGCGCCGGTCGCGGCGACGTGGAGGGCGAGGTGTTTGTGCAGGCGTTCGCGCCGTTTCATCCGGCGATCCAATACGCGCGCCGCCACGACTTCAACGGTTTTTACGAACAGGAAATCGAATTTCGCGAACAACTGAAATATCCGCCCGTCAGCCGCGTCGCGCTGCTCACGCTCAAGGGCCGCAACGAGGAAAAAGTGAAATTCTCCGCCGAACATTTGAAACGCGAACTGGAGAAAACTCTGAAGGCGTTCAAAGATTTGATTCTCGCCGGGCCTGCGCCTGCGCCGTTGCTGCGCGCGGAAACTTTTTACCGCTACCAGATCATGCTGCGAACTCGGGCGATGAGCGCGTTGAGCCGCGAACTTGCGCGCATCATTCAATCACTGGCGCTGCCCGAAGATGTCACGCTGGCCGTGGACATTGATCCGGTGAATTTGGGGTGAATTTAGAAATTGAATTGTCCCTTCTTTGAGTCAAATTGAGTATGTGAAAGCGACAACGAAGCGACACTTCAAATCGGAAGCCGAACTGTTGGATTACGCCACGAATAATTTGTTACGCAGGCTCAAGCAAGATATGAAAAAGAGAGATGGTCGTGTGGATTACGACAAGCTTCGCAAAGACGGCTACACTGACCGCTTGCTGAACCGGCTGAAACAGGCTTGACGCTACTCGCGGCTAGAATTGAACTGAACTAACTTGCTCCAAAGAATTGTTCCATCGGGTTGGCAAAAATCTTTGATGAATTCAGCCGTAAAACGATTAACGACTTTTCCGTATTCAATCTGAAATTCCTCGTTGCGTTCTTTGGCTTTATGTCCAAGCGGCTCGACAATCGTTGTGTAAAGGTTGTCATCGCCAGAGACAAATTCCCAAAATCTTTGGCCGCACTTTTTCAAAAAATCGCCTTTATCCTCGGTATTGTCTTGGCCGTAACAACAGCCATTGACAGCGACGATGTTTTTCGCGGACGTGTTTGTTCCAAGAATGCGTTTGGCCTGCGAAAAATTTTGCCGCATCTTTTTAATCTGACTGCTATTGCCCCAATTTGGTCCAGATTTGATTGAGACAATGAAATAAATTCCGTCTCGCTCGAATTCGAGGTCAATGCCCTCTGCCGAGGATTTTTTACCGGCGAAAACGCGCTCGCAAATGAAAACTGCCAGACCTTCAAGAAATCCGCCGAAAACCGTTTCTTCTTGAGACGAAAGATGGGCGTCGAGAAGCATTTTCACCAAATCGGGCGCGTTGGTAACAAATTTTGCCTTAAACAAATAAGGATTTTTACGCCGCAAAACTTTTTTAAGTTTGAGCGCGGTCAGACTTTCCAAACGTCGCCGGTGAAAGTCAGGAATATGCTCCTCAATGTATTTGGTGATTTCTTGAACCGTTACGCTTGGCATTTTTTGTCCCTTTCTCAAATAATTGATAATCGCCAACTTCAATTTCTTCTTCCGCCAGCCCGCAGTATTCCGCCAAAATTTCAATTCCGACTGAATTACGCCGTAATTTTTGCGCAACAGCGCAAGTTGTCCCCGAACCAACAAACGGATCAAGAACTAAATCGCCCTCATCGGTGAAAAGTTTTATGAACCATTCCGGCAAAGCTTCTGGAAATGCAGCGCTGTGATTTTTATTTCCACATTCCGTTGCGAGATGCAGAACATTTGTCGGATAAGCCTTTTCGCGTCCAAGCCAATTCGCAATGTTCTTTCCAAAACCACTGCCAACTTGGGAATCAAAACGCACAATGTCGTTTTTGCCGAGTGATTTTAACCGGCCTTCCGCCCAATTACCCATCGGGACCATGACGGCTTCCTGATTCATTTTGAAATGGCGCGTTTTGTTGAACTGCAAACAACGCTCCCACGAATCACGAAAACGGTTCGGCCATTTTCCAGGATAGGAATTTTTTTTGTGCCAGATAAATTCTTCCGTCCAAAGCCAGCCTTGCTTACGCAATGCTAAAATCAATTCGATGACAAAAGTGTGACGCTCGCCGTTTTCTGCTTTTTCTTTGATGTTTAGAATGAAAGTTCCAGTGGGTTTGAGCACTCGAAGAAACTGCTTGCTACGTGGCAAAAACCATTCGACATATTTTTCCGGCGAAACTCCGCCATAAGTATTTTTGCGCCGATCTGCATAAGGCGGTGAAGTCACAATTAAATCAAACGTATTGTCGGAATACTCTTTGAGAATTTCCACACAATCGCCATGTTTGATTTCTGCATTGAAAATCTTCACGTTTCAATTATGAATTATTTTGGCCAAAACTCACGCATTTTTAATTCCCCTTTGCCACAAATCGAAATGATACAGCGCGACGACGACGAGGGAGTGGCCGATTTTTTCGTCGGCGACGAGTTTCGGGATTTCCGCGACGGGCACGAGGCGCGTGATCAAATCTTCGCCGCTGTCGAATTCCACGCCGTGTTGCAGGCGGCAGTTTTCAATCAGCACGGTGTAGGTGACGTTGCTCAAGATCGCGGGGTTGGAATGAATTTTTCCGAGCAGGCGCGCGTTCTCGCCTGCGTAGCCGGTCTCCTCGCGCAATTCGCGCACGGCGGTCGCCACCGGGTCGGTCTCGCCCGCGTCCATCATGCCGCCGGGAATTTCCAGTTCGACGGTGTTCGAACCATGCCGGAATTGTTCAACCATCACCAGCTTTTGGTCGGGCGTGACGGCGATGACGTTGACCCAGTTGACGCTGTCGAGGACGAAGAAGTCGTGCTCCTTGCCGGTGCGCGGGGAAATTTTTAAATCGGAGCGCAACTTGAAGATGCGGAAGTCGCCGATGAGTTTGGAGTGGATGGTTTTCCAAGGCTGAATCATAAATTTTTGTTCGCCGCCCAACCTTGTTTCATCAGCGTCAGCAAATGCTTCAATGCCTCGTCGTAACTGCGATTTTTTTCAGCGGTCAATTGTTTCGCGCGTTTGTCCAATTGCGCGGCCATCTCCAAAGATTTATCGGCGGGACAACCAAGCGCGACGAGAATTTGGGCGAGTTCAGAAATTTCCACGGGAAAATTTAATCAGGAAAACAAAAACGCAGGAAGCGGAAACTTTCCACATTCCTGCGTTTGTTAAATTATCAGTGGACTATTTCACGGCGTCGGCCGGCACGATTTTAATGCTGATGATGCCGATGCGTTTGTCGGGACGGTCAGGCGAATGCGTGGGCGTGTTGGCGATTTTGGCCAGCACGTCGTCGCCTTTGATCAATTTGCCGAACGTGGTGTATTGATGGTCAAGAAAAGTCGGATTGCCATCGCAGATGAAAAATTGCGAGCCGGCGGAATCAGGATCGTTCGAGCGCGCCATGGAAATCACGCCGCGCACGTGCGAATGGTCATTGAATTCCGCTTTGATTTGGTAGCCCGGCCCGCCGGTGCCCCAGGAATCTTCCTTGCCCGCATCTTTTGTAAGCGGATCGCCGCCCTGGATCATAAAGCCCTTGATGACTCGATGAAAGGCCGTGCCGTCGTAAAATCCTTTTTCCGCGAGCTTCTTGAAATTGGCGATGGTGTTCGGCGCGGCGTCGGTCCAAAATTCAACGACCATTGTGCCTTCGGTGGTGGTGATGACGGCGACTTCGTTCGTGTTTGAATTGCTCATTGATGTGTTGGTTTGTGAGTTCGTTTTCGTGTCGTCGGCCAAAGCCGTCGCGATTCCGGCGACGAGGCCGAGCGTGCAAATCAGATTTCGTGCTTTCATGGCCAAAGATTTTTCCATGCGCGCGGCCAAAAGTCACGCGCGGAATTCAATCTTTCTTCATCGAGCGCGTGATGAGGCTGGCCGGGCCGGTTTTGCGCGAACGGCGCAGCATGAAAATCGTCAGTCCGGCCGCCGCGAGCAAAAATATCGCGCCGATGGCGAGCGAACCCTTGCTGGTGAGATCGGAATTTCCCGGCAACGCCGCGACTGAATTGGTCGGCTCGGAAACCTCGTTTGTTTGAACCAAGGGCGCGGCGTTGGTTTCCGGCGCGGGTTCGGGCGGCGGAAAATTTGTCCCCACGTGTGTGCCGACGATGATGAGCGGCGGCAGGGTGGCGGCCGGTTCAGGCGGCGTGTCGTCCTGTTTTGGGGCGGGCGGCGCGGGCGGCGGCGGCAGCGGCGGAAACGCCGGGAAACTCATCGGCAGCGGCGGAAAATTCACCGTGCAACCGACATATTCGCCCAATTGCGCGCGCAACAAGATGACGAACGGATGGCGCGCCTTTTTTTGTCCGGCCTGGCGTTTCTGAAAAATCTCGTTGATGCCGGAATCGAACGGCGTGCCGTTCATTTGTGTTTCGCCGTCGCAAAAAATCAGCACCGTCAGCCGCTCGGAATCCCGCATAATCCGGTCCAGCGGTGCCTGCAGCGCATCAAAGCTCGCGCCCTTGGCATAATGTTGCTTGCCGACGAACGCAATGATGTTCGACGCCATGACCGCCCCGTTTTCCGGCACCCAGCTTTGCAGTGGAAACTGCCCCGCGTGCAGTTCTTGATCAAACGTCCACACGCCGATGCTGTCGCCGGGCTGCAGGTCGCCGCCCATGCTGGTCGCCAGAGCTTCGTCCAGCCCGATCTGCACCGTCGGCAGGCGCTTCTTCATGTCCACCGACGTGTCAAAGACGAGCAGCAGGCGGTTGTCCACCGCAAGTTCCGCCGGTTGCGCGCGCAATCCCGGAATTAAAAACAGTCCCGCGAGCAGCGCGAAGCAAGTTCGCGCGGCGCGGACATATTTCTTTGAATGTTCCTGGTCGTTCATTTGTCTTTGCCTTCCGGCGGACGGTTGAAACGATTCCGCTCCGCGCGGTTGTGATTCTTCAATTCATCCCGCAATTCCAACAGCGCATTTCCAATCATGCGGATGAAATTCGCGCAGCTCGCCACCGAACCGCCGAACCCGCCCACCACGTCGCGCTCTGCATTATCGTCCGTCACGACGAGAACTTCGCCGTAACTTTGAAACCGATGCGCCGCGCGCTCAATCATATCGTCGGCAGTTTGTCCCGCGCGTGAAAACAAAACTTCCACGTCGCGGCTCGATTCGTTCTTCGGCGTATTTGGCGGCGCGCCTGCTCCGTCAAAAAAAATTGTTATCGGCTCGCCCGTCACGTCGTGATAGCGCGTCAGAATTTGCACCAATTCCTCGCGCGCCCGCGCCGAATGTCGCGGCGCACCCTCCGCCAGTTCCGGCCAGTTGTGCAACAGGCTGTAGCCGTCCACCAAAATCCGCACCAGCGCCATGAATGAAGTCTAAAGTCTAAAGCCCAAAGTCCAAAGCTAAAATTCAAAGTCGCGGTGGGCTTGACTTTGGACTTTGGACTTTGGACTTTGGACAGCCTAAATGACTGTTTTCCAGAAATCGAACCGCCGCATCGCCGCGCTCGCGCTGTTCATTCTCGCGCTCGACCAGTTCACCAAATGGCTCGTGCTGCGCTCGCTTGGAGATTACGATGAAAAGATTGTCGTCGCCGGCTTTTTCAAGTTTGTCCACTGGGGAAACACCGGCGCGGCATGGAGCCTGTTCAGCGGCGATAACAGCGCGCTCGCCCTCGTCGGACTGCTCGCGCTCGTCGCGCTTTTTCTCACGCGTCACCATTTTGATTCGCATACGTTGACCGGCCAGATCGCGTTCGGGTTGATTTTCGGCGGCATCGCGGGAAATCTTGCCGACCGTTTGATCCGCCATGAAGTCGTGGATTTCCTGCGCTTTTATCTGCAACAACGCGGCGGCGGCGAAATCGGATTTCCCGCCTTCAACATTGCCGACAGCGCCATTTGCACCGGCGTCGGATTGATTTTCCTCATCACGTGGAAAAATGAACACGCGCCAAAATCCGCCGAATCATCGAAATGAAAAACTTTTTCTCCGCAGATTTCGCAGATCTTCCCAGATTTATTTTTCTGCGAATCTGCGGATGAAATCGCACAAAGAAAATTTCATCGTCGAAAAATCGCTGCCGAACGAGCGGCTCGACAAGTTTCTTTGCGAAAAATTCCCCGCCGCCTCGCGTGGCGCGTTGCAACGGTTGATCGAAGAAGGCCACATCCGCGTCAATGGCGAAATCGTCAAGCCCACACATCATCCACACGCAGGCGAAGAAATTACAATTCACTGGCCGGAAGCCAAGCCCGCCAAGGCGCAACCGGAAAAAATTCCGCTCGATATTTTGTTCGAAGATAAAACGCTGCTCGTCGTCAACAAACCCGCCGGACTCGTCGTGCATCCCGCCGCCGGCCACGAGGAACACACGCTCGTCAACGCGCTACTGCATCATTGCAAAGGCTCGTTGAGCGGCATCGGCGGCGTCGCGCGACCGGGCATCGTCCACCGGCTTGACAAGGAAACGAGCGGCTGCCTCGTCGTCGCCAAAAATGACGAGACGCACCTCGCGCTCTCGGAACAATTCGCCTCGCGCGAAGTCAAAAAGATTTACCACGCGCTCGTCTGCGGCGAACCGGCGCGCAAATCCGCCGAAATCCACGCCGCCATCGCGCGGCATCCCACGCACCGCAAGCGCATGGCCGTGCGCAACGACAGCGACGGCCGCGCCGCGCACACGAGCTACCGGATTCTCGAACGGCTTTACGCGGCGACGTTGATGGAAGCGCAGATCCACACCGGACGCACGCATCAAGTCCGCGTGCATTTTCAATTCATCGGCCATCCGCTCGTGGGCGACGACACTTACGGCGCGCGGCAAAATGCGCGGCTCAAGGAATTGACGAACTACGCCGCGCCGCGCGTGATGCTGCACGCGCGTGAACTCTCCTTCATCCATCCGCGCCGGAAAAAGCTGATGACGTTTGAAGCGCCGCTGCCGGAGGATTTTCTGGCGGCGTTGAAATTACTTCGCGTGAAAACTTAAGGTCTGTCCCAGGCAACGCAAAAAGTTTTAGAACCACCGGCTTTACGGTTTTTTGTTAAAAACTTACTCAAATGTTTTAACTTCGACCAAGGCAATCGCGGCTTGCACCGGATTGATGAACCGGATGCGCAGTCCGGAGGTGTTCACCGGATGAAAAGTGATTGTGTTTTCACCGTTAGCCAGAGGTTCATTTGGCGTCGTGTGCGAATCTGAAACGTCCACCCACTTTTCGCCCGCCCGGTATTGAACGGTGTATTTTGCCGGCGCTTTGAATTTTGCGCCATCAGCGTAGAAATAAAGTCGGGCGAAACTGAATTGCCTTTCGGCGCCGAAATCCAGACTAAACCAGTCTTCGGAATTCGTGGAACCTTCGTTCGACCAGTAGTTCCTGACGTTCGGGTAAAACCAGACGCGCCCGTCCACGGCTTGATAAAGTTCGTTGGTGGAATTGTTGATGGAAGCGGACGGCGCGGGAAAACCTTCCTTGATGAAGTTCACGGCCAAATCTATCGGATGCGATGTTGTGACAATCGTTGGTTCGGCAATGGCGATGGTTTTTCTTCCAAGGTGCGATGGTTTCAATACTTGGCGGCCGTTCACATACACAGAAAGACCCGCGCCCTTTTTGTAATGCCGGCCGTCGCGGTCATAGACAATTGTGACCAACTGGCCGTGGTAAGGAACATTTTCCAGACAGAAGTAGTCAATCGAGTTGGTCGAGTCCGGGTCGGTCGGTATCAGCGGATTGATTTCAAGAATGTCATCCGCACGAGGCCGCAGCCCGGCGAGGCCGGTGATGATCAAGTCATCATAGTCTGAATGGTTATAGTGGTTGCTTCGCGGCAACCCGACGATGACGTTTCCAGTATCTGGATTATAGTCTTCCTGCAAGTCCGGCTGTCCGTTCAAGTAGTGTTGGCGGGTATATTGCTTCAGCAAGCGAACATAGTCTTCGGCGCGGACTACATCCTGGGTATAGTCGTTCAAAAGATTGGCCATGCCGTCGAGCGCCAAAGTAGTGTCAAACGGCCAACTAGGGCCGTTCCACTGGCATTCCGGCAATTTTTTCCCGTCCACGACCGCATAACGGTATTGTTTCATGTAATACTCATAACCTGGTTCAACGGTGCGCAATCCGTAAGGGCCGGCAAATTCATCGGGCGACAGCAAATGTTTCCAGGATGCGTTGTATTTCGGATCATAGTCGGGAAGTTCAAAAGCCCACGGCACATATCCCGCCAGTTCGCGTCCGCGAATAAAATCCCAGTAATGCACGAACCGGTTGTCCGCCTTGAAACGGTCAGCAAACTGTTGCAGGCTGTCGTTCCAAAGATTTGATTCAACATCATTTCTGATGGCTTCAGCTTTCGCGGCGAAAATTTCGGACGTATTTGTATCGCCCGCCAACGCCGCCAGTCTGCTGATGGCTGTTGCATTTGCGAACATGAAACTATTGATCGTCGGGCGGAATGCGTCGCCGTGCAGAAAACCATCCCGGCCGCCGCTGGCGTCAATCGAAGCAATGGAGTATTCGGTGGCGTCGGCAATCGGTTCAATGAAATACAATCCCTTGGCCGGATCATAATGATCCATCCAAAGCTGATAGATGTGCTTCATTGAATCCAAATTTTCTATCGCGGAGGCACGGTCGCCATTCGCCAAGTAACGGCCATAAACAGCGGCGGCAATCGCCTCGCTAAAATGGCGGTCATTGCCGCCGGAATACATGAAGTTAATGTAATCATCCAGATAGCGATTATTTTTGAGCCAGCGCCCTTCGTTGATGTGAAAGGCGGTGGCGTCGTTGAGGCTTTGGTAAGGATTCCAAGCCCAGCCCACGTCATCCAGAAATTCCGTGACAATATATCCCCGGCTGCCGAGGTCTTTGAGATGCGATTTGTAAAGTTCCCACCGATAGTAATAAATCCGGGTGATCTGCGGGTCGGAACAATCGAAAAAAGGAATGTTACTTTCAAACCACGGAGCGTCATTGCCAAAATAACTGGCAGCCAGGGAAGCTTGCAGCAGAATGTCCGTCCCTTCCTGGCCGGCAACCGTTTTCAGGACGACAACGCAAAGCAACCATGCCGCTGCAATCAAACGAATCAACAAGGATTTTTCCTTGCGGATTGACATAAAGGCTTTTTTCAATCCAAAGAAACTATCATGGAAAAGCGGCGATGGTCAACGGGATGAAAAAATCCGGTTGAAAATAAAAAAATGGCATGAGCGGCGGTTCGTTCATTCAAACTTCGATCAACATCAGCGACGGAGTTTCGATGGCTTCTTTGATCCGCCGCAGGAATAAAACCGCCTCGCGGCCGTCCACGATGCGATGATCGTAAGTCAGCGCCAGATACATCATCGGGCGAATCACAATTTGTCCCTGCGCCGCGACCGGACGTTCTTGGATCGTGTGCATTCCAAGAATGCCCGTCTGCGGCGGATTGATGATCGGCGTGGAGAGCAATGAACCAAATGCGCCGCCGTTCGTGACGGTGAACGTGCCGCCTTCAAGTTCGCCGGGTTTTAATTTTCCTTCCTTCGCGCGCCGCGCAAAATCGCCGATGGCTTTTTCCAGTTCCGCAAAACTCAAACGCTCGGCGTCCCGCAAAACCGGCACGACGAGTCCGCGTTCGCTCGCAATGGCCACGCCGATGTCAAAATAATTGCGATAAACAATGTCGTTGCCGCGAACCTCGGCGTTGAGCTGCGGAAATTGCTTCAAGGCGTCAATCGCCGCCTTCACGAAAAACGACATCAAGCCCAGTTTCACCTGATAACGCTTTTGAAACGCCTCCTGATTTTCATTTCGCAACGCCTGCACGGCGGACATATCCACTTCGTTGAACGTCGTCAGCATCGCCATCGTCTGCTGCGCCTCGACCAGATGCCGCGCGACCGTGCGCCGCAGCATGGTCATGGGAACAATTTCCTCTTCGCGAGCGGACGAAGATTTTTGTTTCGGCTGCGATGGTTCGGCTGGTTTGGCGACGGGCTTTTCCGTTTCGGTTTTAGGAACGGGCTTGGATTTTTCCTTTGCGTCTTCCGGCGCAGGCTTCTTTTCAGAATCGTCCTTTGAATTTTCTTTTTCAGGTTTGTCAGGTTCCGGCTCTTTGGTTTTTGATTCAGCCGTGCCTTTGGCTTCCGGTTTTGAAATTGTTTCTTCCGGTTTGGATTTGCCGGTTTCGCCGTCGGCTTCAAGATGCGCGATGACCGTGCCGACGGCCACGGTTTCCCCGGCCTTGTGCAAAATTTTCACCAGCCTGCCGGCGTTTGGCGCAGGCAGATCAAAAGTCGTTTTCTCGGAATCAATGACTGCGACAGTTTCATCCTGTTTCACGCTGTCGCCTTCGGACTTCAACCATTCGCTGATCTGGACTTCCGTGATGGATTCGCCGACGGCTGGAATTTTTATTTCAATGGGCATGGCGTTGAATTTTTATTGGTTCGGTTTCACCTGCAAGGTGGAAGTTACATCGCGAACACCGTCCGCGTCGAGCGCAAGCGCAACGGCTTTGCCGATGTCGTCCGGCGACGAAACAGTTCCCGAAAGCGCCACATGACCTTGATCGCAGCCCACCGAAATTTTCCAGACCGAAAGCGTTGAATCCCCGGCATACTTGGCCTTGATTTCCGTCACGGCGCGCGCGTCGGAAGCGGCGTCGGCCACTTGCGCGCCAAGGTTCTGGGTTTTGGTGCGGACGATTTTGCCGGTGCGCGCGAGTTCGTCCTTGATGCTGTCGGCGTGCAAATCGAGCGTGTCCAGCTTGGCGCGCAAGGCGTCCGACATGTTTTCCGCCGCGTCGCCGGCATTCGTGCGCAACTGCGCGGCGGATTGCTCGTAACGCTGCTGCGCTTCGGGATGTTCATTGGCTTTTTTTTGAACGAACCAAAAGCCAAACGCGCCCAAAATGATGCCGAGCACCAGCCCATTAAAAAACCCCCTCATAATTTTCCCTTTTAATTTTTTATTTTTTCGCTTTCTTAAAATTCTTTTTCCGCTGCGCCAAACGCGCAACGCACGAGATTTTCCTGCTGCTGTTTGTGCGCGTGCGAAGAGCCGGTGGCCGGACTCGCGGATTCGGCACGGGTGACGGGCGCGAGCGGAAAACGGTTGAAAAGTTTCCGGCCAAATTTTTCGTGCAGATAACGCCACGCGCCCATGTTCGCCGGTTCTTCCTGAACCCAAAAAACCGGCGTGGTTTCCGCGTAAGCATTCAACGCTGCATCCAACTGCGCGGTCGGCAGCGGATAAAGCTGCTCCAGCCGGATGATGGCGACGTCGTAGCGTTTATGTTCCTCGCGATAAGCGGCGAGGTCGTAATAAACCTTGCCAGTGCAAAGCAAAATGCGTTTTACATTTTGCGACTTTGAATCGTCCGGCAAGACGCGCTGAAAATTTCCGCGCGAACAATCTTCCAAAGGGGAGATGACTTTGGGATGACGCAACAAACTTTTCGGCGTGAAAACAATCAGCGGTTTTCGCCAATTGCGGATCGCCTGCCGTCGCAGCACATGAAAATACTGCGCGGGCGTCGTGGGCTGGACGATCTGGATATTGTCCTCCGCCGCGAGCGTGAGAAATCTTTCGAGCCGCGCGCTCGAATGTTCCGGGCCTTGACCTTCAAATCCGTGCGGCAGCAACAGCACGAGTCCCGACAACCGGCGCCACTTGGTTTCCGCGCTCGCGATGAATTGATCAATGATGACTTGCGCGACGTTCGCAAAATCGCCGAACTGCGCTTCCCAAATCACCAGGGATTTCGGGCAGTCGAGACTGTAACCGTATTCAAAACCAAGCGCGCCGTTTT
>DASXED010000179.1:0-2357 GCA_036490295.1 Verrucomicrobiia bacterium
CGGCAACAATTTAATAATTTGTCGCAGAAAATCCCGAAGGGATTTAATCATTCAGCCCGGCGTTGGCCGATGAAATCGGGCTACGCCGGGTGGCGGAACGAAATGACGACAACCCTGAAAGAGTTGAATCCGTTCGCGCGGATTTGATGCAACCCTTTCAGGGTTGGAATTTTTTTGGACGGCTGACCCAGGGTAGTCGCTGCGCGCCAACCCTGGGCTGAATAATGGAATCCCGTTGGGATTCTGGCGGCGCGAATTGTTTTGGCAAAAGCGTCGCGCGAAGGAACGCGAAGCGGGCGAAGGAATTTTGCAGCCTGACTACTTATTAATCATATGGCTCATGGTGAAATAAAATGAAACTTCGAGACAACATTACTTCCTTCATCAAAACCAATCTGCCACGACTCGCCACAAATTGAAAACGGCGGATAGTAATGAAACTGCCGAATACATATGCCATTTGTCCAATATAATTGCTGGCTGTCTTCCCACGAGAGATTTGTCTCAAGCTCCATGGAAATTTGTGCGGGCTGCCCGCACAATTCGATTACGCGTGTCTGCGAATCACCTCTTTGCACCCTCAGATAATTTTGCTGACAAACTTCTGTGCGATGCCACACCCAACAAATCCAAATAACTGCACAAAGAACCGCACTCGCCATAATCACGACCAACCATTTGAGAACGTGTTTCACAAGAATTCGAAGTCAGTCTTCACCGCGAAAAATTCTCCGCCATCGCCACCGCTTTGCGCATGGCCTTGGATTTGTTCACGGTTTCCTGAAATTCATTTTCCGGCACGGAATCGTTCACCCAGCCGCCGCCGGCTTGCACGTAGGCCTTGCCGTCCTTGAGCAGCGCGGTGCGGATGGTGATGCAGGTGTCGAGATTGCCGTTGAAGGAAAAATAACCGACGCAGCCCGCATACGGCCCGCGCACGGTCTGTTCGAGTTCGGAGATGATCTGCATCGCGCGGATTTTCGGCGCGCCGCTCACCGTGCCCGCCGGAAATGTCGCGCGCATCAGATCGTAAAGCGTCTTGCCGGCGGACAATTTTCCCTCGACCTGCGACACGATGTGCATGACGTGGCTGTAACGTTCCACGATCATCAAATCTTTTACCTGCACGGAACCAAAATCGCACACGCGGCCGATGTCGTTGCGCGCGAGGTCCACGAGCATGACATGTTCGGCGCGTTCCTTTGGGTCGGAGAGCAATTCTTTTTCGAGCGCGGAATCTTCGTCGGAATTTTTTCCGCGCGGACGCGTTCCGGCAATCGGGCGAATTTCAACTTTGCCTTCCTCGCAGCGCACATGGACTTCCGGCGACGCGCCGACGAGCGAAAATCCGTCCAGCTCCAGCAAAAACATATACGGCGACGGATTGATGGAACGCACCGCGCGGTAAACGTCCATCGGCGACGCCGTGACCGGCGCGGAAAACCGTTGCGAGCCGACGACCTGGATGATGTCGCCCGCCGTGATGAGTTTTTTGGCGGCGAGGACGTTCGCGCAAAATTTTTCGCGCGTGATGTTCGACGCGAACGCGACTTCGGGAACTTCGTTCGGCACGCTGACGGGAATGTGTTCGCTCGGCTGTTCGAGCAGCGACACCAGCCGCTCGATTTCGCTCGTCGCATTTTCGTAAGCCTCGGCGGGATTTTCCGCCTCGTCCAAAAAGGCGTTGACCAGAACGGTGATGGTCTGCGCGACGCGGTCGAAAATCAAAAGCTGGTCGGCGACGAGAAAAACCATCACGGGCGTCTTCAATTCGTCCTGCGGCGGACGCGGCACGACCGGCTCGACGTCGTGGATGAATTCATAACCGATGAAACCGACCGCGCCGCCGGTGAATCGCGGCAATCCCGGCAGCGACACCGCGCGATATTTTTTCATCACGCGCTCGACGACGACGAGGCCGTCCTTCACGTCTTTGCCGATGGAAAATGTCTCGATGATTTTTCCGTTCTCCAAAACCTCGACGCGATTTTCCGTCTGCCGGATGACGGCGCGCGGATTGCAGCCGACGAATGAATAGCGCCCCAGATGCTCGCCGCCCTCGACCGACTCGAACAAAAACGATTCGCCCGCGCCGCGGATTTTGCGATAGGCCGAGAGCGGCGTTTCAATGTCGGCGAGCAGGCGGCGCGTGACGGGGATCACGTTGCCCTGCGCCGCCAGCTTCAAAAATTCATCAGGCGTCGGCGAATACATAGAGAACGAAGAATGAAGAATTTTGAATGTAGAAACAAACAATTTGAACGTGGCAGCTTTCGGGAGAAATCCGCACGGAAATTTGGAGTGCGGTGATGCGGGATTATATCTTTCCCAAACGCAGCCAAACGGCGGCTTAATGC
>DASXED010000181.1:0-3914 GCA_036490295.1 Verrucomicrobiia bacterium
CAGACTTGAATGCGCTCATCGGCGCCGAGTTTGAAATCCAGGGAATCAAGTTCCGCGGAATGGCGGAGTGCGCCCCTTGCTACTGGATGGATCGCGCGTTCGCGCCCGGCGCGGAACAGTTCTTGCAAAATCGCGGAGGGCTGCGAGCGCAAATCTTGACGGATGGAGTCTTGAGGGTGGATGAACTTTAGCGCGGTTATTTTGGCTGGAGGCAAATCCGCTCGCATGGGGCGCGACAAGGCTTTTTTGGATATCGCCGGGGAGACGTTGCTGGCGCGGCAGCTTGCGCTCGCGCGTGAAACAGGCGCCGAACAAATCTTCATTTCTGGCCGAGCCGATGTCGATTACTCGGCTTACCATTGCCAGGTGTTGACGGACAAGTATGCTGACTGCGGTCCGCTGGCGGGCATCGACCGCGCGTTAGGGGCTGTTTCGACGTCCTTGCTGCTTGTGCTGGCGGTGGATTTGCCAAATATGAACGCGGGATTTCTACGGAAGTGTCTCGCCTATTGTGGTGAAAACGCGGGCGCGATTCCCCGCGGCGCCGGGCGCATTGAACCGCTGGCCGCGTTTTATCCGCGAGCAACCAAAGGGCTTGCAGAAACATTGCTGCTCGCCAGCAATAACGCGGTGAAAGTATTCGCCGGGCAGTGTGTCGAGTCGGGCTTTGCCCAATTCATCGAATGCAGCGCGGCGGAAAGGAATCTTTTCGCCAACTGGAATTCGCCGGGCGACATTGGCGCTCTTGTGTAAAAGCAGACGAAATAAAATGAAACTCATGAAACTTCGCCCCCTCCAAACGTGGGCTTGTTTGTTTTTATTATTTACCGGGCCGTTCTTGCGCGCGGCGGAAGTCATGGTGTTCGCGGCCGCGAGTTTGACGGATTCGCTCAAGTTAATCGCGGTCGATTACAAAAAAAAGAGCGGCGACAAAATCATTTTTAATTTCGCCGCCTCCAGCGTTCTCGCGCGGCAAATCGCGGCGGGAGCGCCGGCGGACATTTTTTTCTCAGCCGATGAAGCCAAAATGGACGGGTTGGAGAAGCAGGGCTTGATTGACAACGCCTCGCGCAAAAGCCGTTTGGGCAACACGCTGGTCGTGGTGGCACCCAATGACAGCGCGCTGCAAGTTAAATCCGCTGGCGATCTCGGCAATCCCATGGTGGAGAAAATTGCGCTGGCTGATCCCAAAGCCGTGCCCGCTGGAATTTACGCGAAGGCATGGCTGGAAAAGCAACGCGTTTGGGCCGTGGTTCAGCCTAAAGTCATTCCGACCGAAAATGTCCGCGCCGCGCTCGCGGCGGTGGAATCGGGAAATGTCGATGTCGCTGTCGTGTATAAGACGGATGTGGCCATTTCCAAAAAAGTAAAAATTGCGCATGAAGTTCCTCTCGCGGACGAGCCGGTTATTAGTTATCCACTGGCGTTGGTGAAGGAATCCAGGCAACCAAAAGCCGCCCGAAATTTTCTGGATTATCTCACTCCGCAGAGGCTGGCGGCGTGTTCAAGAAATTTGGCTTCAGCCTGCGCGATTAGCCCCGGACACTCATGGCCTCCGAAGAATGGCAAATCATTTGGTTCACGGCGTGGGTTTCGGCCTTGAGCACGGTGGTTATCTTGCCGTTTGGCCTCGGTCTGGCCTGGTTGCTCGCGCGGCACACCTGGCCGGGGAAAATAGTTGTTGAAACCATTGTCTCTCTTCCGTTGGTCATGCCGCCCGTGGCGACCGGCTTGATTCTACTCAAGCTTTTCGGGCGGCGCGGCGCAATCGGCGGCTTTCTTCATGACAAGCTGAATTGCGATGTCGTTTTCACCTGGCGCGCGGTGCTGCTGGCGCTGGGGGTGATGTCCTTTCCGTTGCTCGTCCGTTCTGCTCGCGTGGCATTTGAGGAAACGAACCCGCGCCTGGAACAAATCGCCCGCACTCTTGGGGCCGGAGACGGTCGCGTTTTTTTGACCATCACACTGCCGCTGGCCGCGCGCGGCATTGTCGCGGGAATGATGCTGGCTTTTGCGCGAGCCCTCGGCGAGTTTGGCGCGACAATCATGGTGGCCGGCAACATTCCCGGAAAAACGTCGACCTTATCGCTCGCGATTTTCCAGGATGTGCAAATTGGCGAGGACACGAGGGCTTTTCATTTACTGGGCGTTTCGGTGGCGCTCGCTTTTGCCGCTGTTGGAATCAGCGAGTATTTACTGCGCCGAAAAAGAACATGACCCTGCTGTTGAAAGGTGTTTCGCTGCCTCTGACGCATTTCAAACTTGAAATGGACGTTGAATTGCACGGTCGCGCCACGGCTGTTTTTGGCCCGTCTGGCGCGGGAAAAACTTCGCTGCTTGATTTGGTTGCCGGGTTGCGCCGCGCGACATCGGCTTTCATTCAATTTGGCAATCAGATTTTATGCGACACACAAAAAAAATATTTCATGCCGCCGCGCGAACGCAACATCGGCTATGTGCCGCAAAATCTTGCTTTATTTCCGCACTTGTCGGTGCGGCAGAATCTGCTGTATGGCCGCAAGCCGGGCGGCGCGCATGACCCGCTCTTTAACTTAAATCATGTGGCTGAGATCCTTGAAATTGAGGCCCTCATCCCAGGCCGTTTGGCGAATCTTTCCGGAGGAGAAATACAGCGGATCGCCCTGGCGCGCGCGCTGCTCGCATCGCCGCGGTTGCTGCTTCTCGACGAGCCATTCGTCAGCCTCGGCGCTCCTTTAAAGGCAAAAATTCTCCCCTATTTCGTCCGAATTCGCGACGAATTTAAAATCCCGATGCTGTTTGTGACGCATGATCGCGCCGATGCGCTGACGCTTGCTGATGAAGTGGTGCTGTTGGAGGGTGGTAAAATTTTGCAAACGGGACCGATCCTCGAAGTTTTCAATCATCCGGCAAACGCCAGGGTCACACGACTGGTCGGAGCGTAATGGTAGATTTTTATCTTAGTCCCGCCGCTTTGGACGAAAACCAGCAATGTGATCAATCGCCTCGACGATGGCGGGCAGCAAAGGCGGAAGGCACTCCGCAATGGCGCGCGGATTTCCCGGCAAATTAACGATCAATGTTTTGCCGCAAACACCGGCCGTGGCGCGCGACAAAATGGCCGTTGGCGTTTTGGCAAAAGATATGGCGCGCATGAGTTCGCCAAAACCGGGCAATTCCTTTTCAATCACCATTCGCGTCGCTTCCGGCGTCACATCGCGGGGGGTTGGGCCGGTTCCACCAGTCGTCACAATCAACGCACAGCCCTCACGGCAGAGTCGCCTTAGGGCCGCTTCGATTTGCTGTTGTTCGTCTGGGAGCAAAACGCGCTCAAACTCAAGCTCGTCTTTAAACAGCGCGCACAAAATATTTTCAATTTCCGGCCCGCTGCGGTCCTCGTAAACGCCGTTGCTGGCGCGATCGCTCAAGGTGACGCGCCCGATTTTCATTTTTTAGTTTTGGAAACGAGCCGCACGTTTTCAATGACCATTGTTTTATCGACCGCCTTGCACATGTCGTAAATCGTGAGCGCCGCGACGCTGACCGCCGTCAGCGCTTCCATTTCCACGCCGGTTTTTGCCGTGGTTCGCGCCTCCGCGGCAATGTGGACTAGGTTTCCTTTGAGGGAAAATGTTACTTCAACTGCGTCCAACGGCAGCGAATGGCATAGAGGAATCAATTCATCGACTTTTTTCGCCGCGAGAATGGCGGCGATTTTTGCCACGGTGAAAACGTCGCCTTTCGGCATATTTTTGGAGCGCAATCGGGAAATGGTTTTCGATTGGCAACGGACAAAACCTTCGGCGATGGCAATGCGTTGCTGCGCCGGTTTGTGGCCGACGTCCACCATGCGCGCGCGACCATCGTCATCAAGATGCGAGAATTTATTCATGGAATATCGAGCAGCAAAACCGCGGCCAAGCTGCCAATTTTGG
>DASXED010000186.1:0-19366 GCA_036490295.1 Verrucomicrobiia bacterium
GCATTAAAACCAAACCCGGTGTCATCGCCCTTGAATTTGAATTGAGTCGCGCCTGAAGGGTCAAGGGCTTGGTGGAAGGTCGCCTGCGAGTAATTGATCGTCGGCCCGGCGGCGATTGAGAGCGATGGCAAAACGCGCCACGCGATGACCGGGTTGAATGTCGCATACAAAAGACTGCCGCTTTCCGCCACTGTGTTGAAAGGCGCATGGTTTCCCCAATCCAGAGACAAGCCATAAGGCGCATAAATTCCAAACCCGACGGAAATGGGCACGTTCGTGAACGAACAGGTGTAATAAACTTGTGGAACGGGCTGAAAATCGGAATCAGCCCTGGCAGTCGCGCCGCCTGGAGATTTGTATTCAATGCCCGGCGAAATCGCGTAAATCCCCACGCGAAGGTTTTGCCCCTCCAACTGCGTGATGCCCGCCGGATTGTAATAAATCGCCGAAGGATTGTCCGCAGTGGCGGCAAAGGCGTCGCCTCGCGCAATCGCCTCCGGGTCCTGATTCGGCAGACGAAAACCCACGGCACCAACTTTGCCCGGCATGATGATGACAAAGGCAAGCGCGGAAAATAGAACCAATCCAACAAGCTTCCTGCTCCAATGTTTTCTCAATGTCTGATTCGGTTGTTTTTTCATAATTTAATCTCGCGCCATTCCGGCGGACAATGAAATTCAGCCACGTTTTGAGACAGTATTGTCTCAACACAGGACACACATTTGCCATTTGTCCGTCCTGATTCAACAAAATTCAGCCTCAAAACGTCGCAGCCCAGCAACGGGGTAATGGGAAAAGCAGCGGTGATGCCAGCTTGCAAATTAAAAGATATGATCCCGTTGGCCCAACACCCTTGATATTTGGCAACAATCGCTTTGTTTTGGCGCGGAAAATGATTCATGCTGCGGACGCAATGAGTCATGGCATCAACGGAAATGGAAATGGAAATGGGACGGGCAGCCTGCTTCATCAACACAAGAAAAAGGCCGCTTCATCCCAGCCCGCCGTCCCGTCGTCCGACGCCAAGGAAACGCAGGTGACATTCCAGACCGCAGAAGGAGCGGCGTTTCAAACCGCGCCGGTGCGCATGACCCATCATGTGGTGGTTTTTGAACTTTTTAATCCGGGCCTCATCCCGCGCTTTTCGGAGGTGCTGGACAAATTCAAAATCACGCTCAAAGGGCAGACAATTTATTCCGGCCGGGCGGTCATCAGCAAGATTTTGGACCTCGGCGCGAAGGTCGTGTGCGAGGCGATGCTCGACGAGGCGCACTGGCAGGATTTGAATCTTGCCCTGGCCCTGCAACGCGACGGGCAGGTCGCCAGGGAATTCAAAAATTTTCTGCACGAGTGGCAGAAACTCTACAAAGTGTCGCCCGAATTCAAGATCGTGATCGCCGATATGCAGACTTTTTTTTACGACTTGCGATTGTGGTTGGATCGGATTGAACTGGGGATTCGGGCTTTCGCCCAGCCTTTGCGCAGGCAGCTTGAAAAAGAGGCGATCGCAAACCTGACAAATCCCATTAACCAATCCATTGATGTTTTGATTGACCGCTTTGAATCAATCGTCGCTCAATTGGAAAACGAGGCGCATCCAGCTCATTATATTTATCTTCGTCGCCAGCTTCATCCGTTTATACTCGTTTCTCCTTTCGCGCACCGGGCTTTTAGCAAGCCGCTGGGTTACGCCGGTGATTACGAAATGGTGGACATGATGCTTCGGTCGCCGCATGAAGGTGACACGCTGTTTGCAAAAATCATCAATACCTGGCTGCTGGGACAATCGCCCGCACAGGCACACCGTAATCGGGTCGCTTATTTGGAACGCAAACTTGTGGAAGAAACCCTGCGCGCCAAGGCAAACGGCCGCACCTGTAAAATTTTCAACCTGGGCTGCGGTCCGGCTGACGAGGTGCAGAATTTTTTCGAGAAACAACCTGTTTGTGAAAATGCAAATTTGACACTGGTGGATTTCAATGAGGAAACGCTTCAAACCCTTCAAAAGAAACTGGTTTCCATCAGCCAAAAACTTCCTGAACCGCCTTCGTTCCGCGTGCTTAAAAAATCGGTTTTCCAGATTTTGAAAGACGGCGGAAAATCGCTTTTGCGTTCGCCCGGAGAAAAATATGATTATGTTTATTGCGCCGGGCTTTTCGATTATTTGTCCGACAACGTCTGCAAACAACTAATGAATATTTTCTATGGAATGCTTGCTCCCGACGGATTGCTTCTGGCCACAAACGCCACGGACGCCTTGAATAGTTCCCGGCCGTTTCGTTATTCCATGGAATATCTTTTGGACTGGCATTTGATTTATCGTGATAAAGGGCAGTTCGCCAACGTGGCTCCTGATGTTGCCGACAAGGACGACACCAAAATCATCGCAGAAAACACCGGCGCAAACTTGTTTCTGGAAGTGAGAAAACCGAAAAATGTCTGACGCGTTCACCAATTCAAAAGAAATCCAAAAGGCGTTTATTGAATATGACCGGCAGGCCATACTGAACAACGTCATCGTGGGTTGCATAATCGGCATAGTGCTCTCGCCGTCGGGACTGCTGTTGGATTACTATGTTTACAGGCCTGATTTTGCTTTTTTTCTGAAATTGCGCCTGCTCTGTTCGCTGCTCATCTCCGTTTTCTGGGCAATAGTGATAACGCCATTCGGACGTAAACACCCGCGCGAGTTCGGTGTTCTGCTGGCTTTTATTCCCGCCTTTTTTATTTCGTGGATGATCTATGCGACGAATGGCGTGGATTCGCCCTACTACGCGGGCTTGAATCTCGTGCTGCTGGTTGTCGGGTTGGTTCTGCACTGGACTTTTCTTGAAAGCTTGATCGTGGTCAGCGTTGTGACTGTAATGTATGTTTCCGCCTGCATACTACACGGAGAGACTTCCAGTATCGGTCTGTTGGACAACTTATACTTTCTCGTTCTTACAGGAATAATCGTCGTAACCGGTAGCTATTTCCATAGTAAGGCGCGCTTCCGCGAATTCGCTTTGCGTTACGAACTGGACAAAAATAAAAAGGAACTCGAGGAAACCAACCAAAAACTCGTCGAGCTTGACCGGCTCAAAGGCCGTTTCTTCGCCAACATCAGCCACGAACTGCGCACGCCGCTGACGCTGCTGCTCCTGCCGCTGGAAGCGCTCATGCAGCGGTTTGATCATTTGCCCGACGATGGCACGCGCGAAATGCTCGGCACTATGCACGCCAACGGCATGAGGCTGTTGAAATTGATCAACGATTTGCTCGACCTCATCCGCCTTGAATCCGGGCGCATGGAAGTTAAAAGCGAACCGCTCGTGGTCGAAGATTTCATCAAGGGACTTACCAGCGCCGTGCGGCAGGTGGCCGAGGACAAACGCATCAAATGGGAGACGCACGTTGATCCCCAACTCGCCGCGATTTTGACCGACCGGGACAAAGTTGAAAAAATCGTCCTGAATCTTTTGTTCAACGCGCTGAAATTCACGCCCGTGGACGGACGCGTGGAGTTGCGCGCCGAAAAACAGGGCGGTGATTTTGTCTTGATTGTCAGCGATTCGGGCGTGGGCATCGCCAGGAAAAGTCTGCCGTTTATTTTTGACCGTTTCTGGCAGGCCGACAGTTCGTCAAAACGAAAATTCCAGGGCGTGGGCATCGGGCTGGCGCTGGTGAAGGAACTCGTTGAAATGATGCAAGGCAGCGTCGTCGTGGAAAGCGAGGAAGGCAAAGGCACAACCTTCACCGTGCGGTTGCCGTATCAAAAAGCCGAACTGCCGGCCAAGCGCGAAACAACTGCGCCATCGTCCGCAGAAAATGGCGCGGCGGCATCCGAAGAATGGCTGGCAAATTTATACCGGCGCGCGGAATTGTTTCCGGCGGTGGCGGCGCGGCGCGGCGCGGTTGCTCCCGTGCAATTAGGCCATCGTCCGACGGTGCTCGTCGCCGAGGACGAGCCGGATATGCGGCGGTTTTTGAAGGCGGAACTGGACAAAGATTATGACGTGCTTGAGGCGGCGGACGGCGTTCAAGCGCTGGAAAAGGCGCTTCATTTTTCGCCGGACATCATTTTGCTCGACATGATGATGCCGGAAATGGACGGCCTTGAGGTTTGCCGCGAATTGCGCAAGCGCGAAACGACGATGAACATTCCCGTCATTTTGCTGACGGCGCGCGCGGACGAGGAGACGAAATTCAACGCGCTGGAAATCGGCGCGAATGATTTCTTGGCGAAGCCGTTTTCGTCCACCGAATTGCAGGCGCGCATCAAAAACCTCATCGAGTCGCACCATTTCCAGCGCAAGCTTTCGAAACAAAACGTCGCGCTCACGTCGGCCATCGAGCAGATTAAGGAAACGGAATCGCAACTGGTGCAGTCCGAAAAACTCGCGTCGCTCGGACGCTTGAGCGCGGGCATCATCCACGAAATCAACAACCCGCTGAATTTCACGCTGACCGGATTGTTCGCCTTGCGCAACAAGAGCAAACAGCTTGCGCCGGAACAGCGCCGCGAATACAAGGAAATTCTCGACGACGTCGAGGAAGGCATCAAGCGCGTGCGCGACATCGTGTTTGACCTGCGCACGTTCACGCATCCGGGCGCGGGCGCGGGCGAACTGGTGGAAGTGCCTGATGCAACGCAGGCGGCGCTGCGGTTTTTGTCGGGCGAGTGGAAGGGCGAGATTCAAATCGAGCAAAACATACCGCCCGGCCAAGTTGTCTGGGCGAACCGGAACAAATTGATTCACGTCCTCGTCAACCTGCTGCAAAATTCAATTGACGCGCTGGCGGAGAAAAAATTCGCGGACGGGGAAAAGCCAACGATTTGGATTGAAGGCCGGACGCAGGGCGACCGCAGTTTGATTGTCGTCCGCGACAACGGCGCGGGCATTGATCCAAAATTTCTCGGCAAAATTTTTGACCCGTTTTTCACGACGAAGGAAGTGGGCAAAGGCATGGGTCTGGGCTTGAGCATTTGCTACCGCATCGTGCACGGCTACGGCGGGCGCATTTCGGCGAAGAGCGAACACGGAAAGAATTGCGAGTTCACCGTGGACTTTGCAACGAAGGATGAAACAACCGGCGAACTGGAAATTAATCATGGAAAATCAATACGACTATAAAAAATTTGCGATCCTTTACGTGGACGACGAGGAACGGTCGCTGACGAACTTCACGCGCGCGTTCGGCGGTGAATTCCGCGTGTTCACCGCCGCGAACGCGCAGGACGGTTTCAAATTGTTCACGGAACACGCCGACGAAATCGGCCTGATGATGACCGACCAGCGGATGCCCGGCGAAAAGGGCGTCTGGCTGCTGGAACGCGCGCGGCAGTTCCGTCCGCGCGTTTTGCGCGTGCTCGTCACGGCTTACGCGGACATGGACGCCGCGATTGCCGCCGTCAACAGCGGCGCGATTTACAAATACGTCACCAAGCCGTGGGATCCGCCGCAACTGGAATTGACGCTGCGGCAGGGTTTGGAATTTTTCATGGTGCAGGCCGAGCGCGACCAGTTGCTGCGCGAAAAAATGTCCGTGCTGCACAACATGATGATTGCCGACCGAATGGTGAGCCTCGGTTTGCTGGCCGCCGGCTTGAGCCATCACATCCGCAATTCGCTCGTGGCCGTGAAAACATTTTTGGATCTTGCGCCTGTGAAAATGGCCGAGGAAAAGGCGAGCTTGAACGGATTGCGGAATCCTGATTTCTGGAAGGACTATCACCAGAACGCCCAATCACAGATCGAAAAAATCAACGGCTTGCTAAAAGATTTATGGACGGCGTCGGACAATAATCCCCGATTGCAGTTCGCCGACGAAGCGTCGTTGAAAACAGCCGTCGGCGCGGCGCTGGAATTGTTGAAGGAACAGTTCACGGCGCGGCGGATTGAAATTGAAAACAAGATTCCCGATTCGCTGCCCGCGTTGCGCGTGGACAAGCCGAAGTTCGACCGGCTCTTTGAACTGCTGCTCCGGGACGAACTGGCCAACCTGCCCGCCGGCAGCCGCATCACGCTTTCAGCCGAACTGCTCAACGGCGGCAGGCCTGAAATTCAAATTCAAATCAGTGACAACGGGCCGGGACTGCCGCAGGACGCGTTGCGCGCCATTTTCAACCCGTTCGCCGCGCGCGGAAACGTGCAGTCCGAATACGGCATCAATTTGATGGCGTGCTTCTTCATCGTCCACCATCACGGCGGCAAGATTGAAGCCAAAAGCCAGCCGGGTCGCGGCACGACGTTCACCCTCCGGCTGCCGCTCCAGCCCGAACGCGCCGCGTCGTCGCCCGACGAAACGCAATTTCTTCAAAAGGCGCTCTTGAACGAGGACGTCTGGGAAAAATTGATCGCAAAGGGATGATTTTATGATGAACGATTGCAAGATAACATTGACCTTTGAATCTGGCTGTGGAAAATCCATTAGCGGCAACTTGATGGAGCACGGCCGCAAACTGTCTGGAACGCGATGAAAACCATTTTAGTCCTGTCTGCCCATCCTGATTTCGCCGAAGCCGTTCGCGCGAGTCTGAACCCGGAGCAATACCGGGTCGTCCATCGTCTCAACGTCGAGGAAGCCGAGCCGCTGCTCATGCACGGGTTGGCGGGCGCGTGCATCCTGGACGTTGACCTGATTGACGTCGAGGGCATCTGGGTGATCGAACGGCTACGCCGCCGCGATTCCAAGGCGCCCATCATCGCCTACACTTCCCACGGCCAGTCCGAATGGGAAGAAGAGGCTTTTTTGCACGGCGTCACCCACGTCCTGACCAAGCCCGTCCGCAGCCGGCTTTTGAATTCTTTGCTGGAACGGTTGTGGTCGTCCCCGAAACAATCCCGCGCGGCGCAACCGTCCGCAACGTCGCTGTCGCAAGCCGCGCTGACCCGCGCGGCGGAAGCGTCCTCCGACCGTTCCGGCAACACGACGCAAACGCTCGACGTGCTGCGCGATTTCTCGTCCATCCTCACGCACTCGCTCGACGCCGAGGCGATGCTGAAACAATTTTTGCTGTTTCTCCGCGAAATTTTGAGCGTCAATCGCGCCGCGATTTTTTTGAACCGCCCGTCCGCGCTGGCCGTTGACGCGATTTCGCCGGAAGAAAACCGCCGCTTCCGCGCCGCTTCCGCCATCGGCCTTTCGTCCGGCCTGCTGGAGCATTTTGAACTGTCGCTCGATTCCGGCATCGGCGGACAGTTGTCCAAACTCGGCAGGATTTTGCGCCGCGACAGCGACGAAGTGCGCGGCGACGCCGAGGCGCAAAAGGAATTTGAAATGCTCGGCGCGCAGGTCGCCGTGCCGATTCCCGACCGCGAAGTCATCGTCGGCATCGCCGTTTTCGACGGGCGCGTCACCGGCGAACCGCTGGTGAACGTCGAGCTGGAACTCATTTTCCATTTGCTCGAACAAGTCGGCCTCGCGCTCCGCAACATCTGGCTGCATGACCAGCTTGCCGGAAATCACGAGATGATGACCGACGTGCTGCGCGAATTGAGCAGCGCGTGCGTCGTCGTCGGGCGCGACCTGAAGGTGTTGCACGCGAACAAGGCCGCGCGCCGCCATTTCGGCCAGAAAAACCGGCGCACCGGCGAACTGGAATTCAGCGATCTGCCGCAGGAACTCGGCGCGAAAATTTACCAGGTCTTGAAAACCGGCGCGGCCATCGGGCCGTTCCGTTACGAACCGGAAAATTCGCCCGGCACGATTTACAACATCAGCGTCGTGCCGTTTCAGCGCGGGAATTCGACCGTGCCCGTCTCGGCGCTGCTCACCGCCGACGACCTCACGCAGGCCGAGCAGTTGCGGCGGCTGGAAGTCGAGGCCACGAATCTGCGCCTCATCAAATCCATGGCCGACCGCCTCGCGCACGAGATCGGCAACGCGCTCGTGCCGCTTTCCACGCACCAGCAGTTGCTCGCGGAAAAATACAAGGACAAGGAATTCCGCGAATCGCTCGACCACGCGATGGCCGACGGCGTCAAGCGCGTCACGCGGTTGATCAACCAGATGAGGTTCCTCGCGCGCGAAGGTTACATTGAACAGGAGGCGTTTGCCGTCGAGAAATTGATTGAAGACGCCTATCAGGAAGCGCGCAAGCACCAGCCCGGCGAGGCCGCGCAGTTGAAATGCGAAAACGGCGGCAAACCCATCGTCATCACCGGCGACCGCGCCGCGTTGAAACACGCCTTCTCCGAAATCATGCTCAACGCGCTGCAGGCGAACCCCAAAACGCCGACCATCGGCGTGCGCTTGCAGACCGGCCCGAACAACGACGGCGGCCAGGATTTGCAGATTGAAGTCCAGGACAACGGCTCCGGCTTCACCGCCGAGGCTGCGGAAAAAGTCCCGTCGCCGTTTTTCACCACGCGCAGCGTCGGTCTCGGCCTCGGCCTGACCGTCAGCCGCAAAATCATCGAGACGCACCACGGCAAACTGGAGATCGTCCCGCCGCAATCCGGCCAGTCCGGCGTCGTCCGCGTTTCACTGCCGATGGAGCCTGGCATTTCCACGGCGGCGTGAACCGGTTCGTAGGAGACGACGTAAGGAGTCTCTAATCAATTTGGAAAAAGCTTTGCAGATTCACAACCTCGACGTTCTCGGAATTGAAACCGTCGAGCGGATGTGGGCGGAAAAATTTCTGCCTCAAGTTTTTGGAACAATCAATTTAACCGACGGAAAATTAGTTTTAATCCGGTCGGGGTCGCGCGTCACCAGTTTCATTTCTTCCGCTTCCGCGTGCGCGCCGATGAAAAAATCACCCAGGGGAATCTTTGACAGTGACTGTTTGCCGTGGATTTTTAATCTGCTGCGATAGATTGCGTAGGCTTCGCTGGCCGGAATTGCCGCAGAAACGGGCAGCGATGCGAATGACAATCCCATCCGCTCCAAATCCTTCAAAAGTTCGTCGCGTTGCGCAAAACCGCCTGCGGCTTCGGCGATGACAACCGTGTTGACGATTGCACCGTCAGCCGCGCCTGCGTCGGCGATTTGTTCTTTCGCCCATTTGTGCCACGGACTGTCGGCGTCGCGCGCGTCAATCACCACGCTCGTGTCGAAAAGTGTCATCGGATTTCGGCTTTCAACTCATCCCAGGACTTGGTGACTTTGATTGGACTGTTTTCGATGGCGCGCAGGATTTGTTCGCGCGTCATCCGTTTTTTGGGTTTGGGCGGCTCGATGCGGCGCAGCACGATCAGGTCGCGCGTCAGTGTTTCCGGGTGATAAACGTCGCGCGGATGGACGGCGGGGATTCGGATGCGTTTTTTGTCGTCGGCAACTATCATAGTGGGAATTTCCCACAGCGGCGAGGGCAGGGCAAGTTCTTTTGTTTGTAGGAGACGACGTAAGGAGTCTCTAACTTTTTTAGAATGAGTCTCGTCACCTCGACTCCTACGATTACAATTGCGATTCGACGGCGCGCGTTTTGAAACAGGGTCTCGACGTTCTCGGAATTGAAACTGTCGAGCAGATGTAGAGAATTACTCGCCGTATTCTGTGTCTTCCAATTCCCATTCAATTTTCATTTTGGGAATCGTTTCCTCAATTTATTTTACGAGCAAAGGCCGCAAATTTTTACAAACCGCATTTCCCACAGCACCTTCTTGCAAAAGATTCGACATCGTATCATACAATTCTCCCGGATCGCCCATCACATCCATTTCTAAAACGAAGATTTCTTCTGGATTATATTCTTCGCCTTCTAACCCCATTACTTCTGCGCGAACGTGAAATTTTGAATTTGTTTTTACTCTTCGTTTGATTTCTTCCGTCATTATTTGGCTGCCCTGTTCTTCAAGAATTTGTTTCAGCCTTTCATTTACTTTTTCCTTTGCCGCCCAAATTGCATTTCGACATTGATTTTGTGCCTCTTTGTTCGGATAGCGTGGCGTTACATCAATTGTAATGCCACAAACGAGATCCAAATCTTCTTCGGTTTGCATATTAAATTTTCAACTCAACCGCATCGGCATGACGACGTAGAGGAACGGGCCGTTGATCTTCAAAACGCCCGGGCTTAATTCGTCAATCAGCTCGAAGAACACCTCGTCCTCGGCCAGCGCGGCCAGCGCGTCAATCAGGTAGCGCGGGTTGAAGGCGATGGCCATTTCCTTGCCCTTGTAATTCACCGCGAGCGTTTCGCGCGCCTCGCCGACTTCAGGCGAGTTGGCCGTGATGGCGAGGTTGTTTTTCCCGAACGTGAGCTTGACGGAGTTCGCCTTTTCGCTGGTCATGATCTCGGCGCGGCGCAGCGCCTGCAAAAATTCCTCGCGCACGAGCGGGATGCGTTCCTTGGCCTCGCCGGGGATGACCTGGCGGTAATTCGGATAATTTCCCTCGATCAATTTCGTGACGAGCAACACGGAAAATCCCTTGTCGTCCTTGAGCGCAAACGACGCTTGGTTTTCGCCGAATTTTATTTCCACGTCGCCCTTGTCCTGGAGCAAGCGGTTCAATTCGTTCACCGCTTTTGCCGGAACAATAAATTCGCCGCTGCTTTTTTCGGAGATGTCCACTTCCTCGTCCACGAGGGCGAGCCGGCGCCCGTCGGTGGCCACGAGTGTCATCTTGCCTTCCTTGAGGCTGATGAAAATGCCGTTGAGGACGTAGCGCGATTCGTCGGTGGAGACGGCGAAGGAGGTTTTCTTCAGCATCGCGCGGACGTTTTCCTGCTGGAGCGCGACTTTCTTGTCGTCCTTGAATTTTGGCAGCGGTGGAAATTCATCCGCGCCGAGTCCGTGGATTTTGTAAAACGACGAGCCGCTGCGGATGGAAGTTATATTTTTTTCGTCGGTCTCAAGGTCAATTTCATTTCCGTTCAATTCGCGCACTATGCCAAAAAGTTTTTTCACCGGCACGGTCGTCGCGCCGGATTTGCCAACCTTTGCTTCGACCGAACACGCCACGGTCACGTCCAGATCCGTCGCGGTGAATTCCACGCGCCCATTTTCCGCGCGCAAAAGCACGTTGGACAAAATCGGCAGCGTGGTGCGCGTGCTGACGACGTTTTGGACGGCCTGCAACCCGGCGAGGATTTGTTCTTTGGTGATTGTGAGTTTCATGTTCGGATATTATTAAAGTCTTTTCTTAAAATAACTCTTATTATTAAGGGATGTGAATAAGGCCGACAACTCCGCGCGTCAAGGCTGCCGTTATATTTTGTGAATCAAGAGTCATCGCGCAAGTGAAGATAAAGAAACTAAACAAATTTGGAAGTGAAACTTGTTCGCATTGTTGGTCGGCTGTTCACACAGGATTAGTTACTTGTTCGGCTAGTTGCTAAATCGTTGAATTGTTAAAAAGTTGAATAGTGAACTGTTTTCCAATTTAACGAATTAACAGTTCAACAAATCACCGTTTTGTCCGCGCTCTGCGCACAATTTCAGGCAAAGCAGCGCAAACAAAATCAACTTCTTCTGCCGTTGAATCACGGCCAAGCGAAAAGCGGACGAGTGAATTCGACAAATCCCTTTTTCCAATCGCCAGAATGACGTGCGACGGCTCAATCGAACCTGCTGAACAAGCTGAACCGCTCGACGCGCAAATGCCTTCAACGTCCAAACCCGCCAAAAGCGCAATGCTGTCCGCGCCGCGAACGACGAAGGAAACTGTGTTTGCCAGACAAATGTGTGTGGCGAGCGTCCTCGCGAGCCGGTTTGGTGAAACGATCTCGCAACCGTCAATTTTTTCGATTGCCGAAATTAATTTGTCCGTGAGCGGTTTTAATTTTACTTTTTCAAAAACCGGCGGCCTCACAAATTTTTCCAGTGCAGCAACCAATCCAATTATTCCCGCGAGATTTTCCGTTCCCGCGCGCCGCTCATTTTCATGTCCGCCGCCAAACAAAATCGGATCAGGATGCAGCGGTGATTTGATGTAAAGCAATCCCGCGCCTTTCGGCCCATGAAACTTGTGGGCGCAAACGGAAACTAAGTCCGCGTTGAATTGCCCGACATTTTCAAACGGCTCCTTGCCAAACCATTGAACCGCATCCGTGTGAAAAACAATTCCACGCTCGCGGCAGATTGCGCCGAGTTCCGCGACCGGCTGAATAGTGCCAATTTCATTGTTCGCCGCCATGATGGAAACCAGAACCGTGTCCGTGCGGATTGCCTTCTTCAAATCGTCCGGCGAAACCCGACCGCCCGAATTTATCGGCAATCGCGTGACTTCAAAACCTTCTTTTTTTTCCAAGTAATCAAATGATTGCAGAACCGCGTCATGCTCGACGGCAGAGGTAATCAAATGTCTGCCTTTGGATTTGAGTGCCCGCGCCGTTCCGAAAATGGCGAGATTGTTTGATTCTGTTCCGCCGCTGGTGAAAATGATTTCGCTCGGCTTCGCTCTGAGAAATTTTGCCGCCCGGTCGCGCGCGTCGTCCAGCAAGGCCCGCGCTTTTCTACCGACATGATGCACACTCGAAGGATTGCCCCAGACTTCGCCGAGAAAAGGCAGCATCGCCTCGCGCACGCTTAGATCAAGCGGCGTGGTGGCGTTGTAATCCAGATAGATTGTTCGCGGCATCTTGTGTTAAAGTAGGAGACGACGTAAGGAGTCTCAAACTAAAAACAAGGCTTGAGTCTCGTCACCTCGACTCCTACAAATTTGAAATGGAAACGAAAGTAAAAATTTGCGGCATCACGAATCTCGCCGACGCGCAGGCCGCCGTCGAGGCGGGCGCGGATGCGTTGGGCTTCAACTTTTACGAAAAGAGTTCGCGCTACGTTTCCTTGAAAACGGCGGCGGCGATTTCAAAGCAACTGCCGCCGTTCGTGATGCGTGTGGGAGTTTTTGTGGATGCGGAAGCGGATTTTGTTTTGCGCGCGATTTCGGAAGCCGGTTTGACGATGCTGCAATTTCACGGCGATGAGCCGCCGGAATTTTGCACGCAGTTCGGCTTGATGAGCATGAAAGCATTTCGCATCCGCGACGCGGAATCTTTGGCAGAAATTCCGAATTACCAAACCGACGCATTTTTGCTCGACGCATTTTCTTCGACGACGCTCGGCGGCACGGGCGAAAAATTCAATTGGGACCTGGCCGTTGCCGCGCAGAAATTCGGCAAGCCGATTTTTCTCGCGGGCGGTTTGACGCCGGAAAACGTGGCCGAGGCCGTGAAAATAGTCCGGCCGTTCGCCGTGGACGTTTCGAGCGGCGTGGAAATTTCGCCGGGGAAAAAAGATCATGCAAAAATGAAAGCGTTTATCGCGGCGGCAAAAAAAGAAAACTGAAAGCCTCTTGGCTGTTTCAGCAATCAAGACTATATTATTTCAAAACAAACTGAATTTTTAGAAATGCCAACTGATTTATGACCGACGAGATGAATTCCATTCCCGCGAAACCGCACGCGGACAACGCGGCGTGGAAGGCGATTGTGCTGAAATATCAAAAGCCTTCGACGTTGCGCGCCTTGTGGCAGATCATTGACACGCTCGTTCCGTATGCGGCGCTTTGGTATCTGATGTATTTGTGCCGGCCAATTTCATGGTGGCTGGTGATTCCGCTGGCGATTCTGGCCGGCGCATTGCTCGTGCGCGTCTTCATCATTTTTCACGATTGCGGACACGGCTCGTTTTTCAAATCGCCTAGCGCGAACGACGCGGTTGGTTTTCTATCCGGCATTTTGACGTTCACGCCGTATTATCATTGGCGCTGGGAACACGCGATTCATCACAGCAGCGCGGGGCATCTCGACAAGCGCGGCACGGGCGATGTCTGGACGATGACGGTGCAGGAATATTTGGAATCGTCGCGCTGGAAAAAATTCGCCTACCGGCTCGCGCGAAATCCGATTGTTTTATTTGTGATTGCACCTCTGGTTTTGTTTGTGGCCCGGCAACGATTCACTTCGGCGAAGGCCAGCCCGCGCGAACGTCATTCCGTTTATGCGATGAACGCGGCGATTCTCGGAATGGCCGTCACGTTGAGTCTGATTTTTGGCGTTTGGACTTATGTGCTGATTCAATTGATTATTTTAATGGTCGCGGGCGGCGCGGGCGTGTGGCTGTTTTATGTGCAGCATCAATTCGAGGGCGTTTATTGGGAACGCGGCGAGGACTGGAGTTTCGTCGCGGCGGCGTTGCAAGGCAGTTCGTTCTATAAACTGCCGCGCGTCCTGCAATGGTTTTCCGGCAACATCGGCTTTCATCACATTCATCATTTGAGTCCGCGCATTCCGAATTATAATCTGGAAAAATGCCACAAAGCCGACCCGCTGTTTCAGCAGGTGAAACCAGTCACTTTATTTTCCAGCCTGAAATCTTTCACGTTCCGGTTCTGGGACGAACATAACAAACAATTGATCGGCTACCGCCGCTTTCGCCAGCTTCGCAAACAACAAAAGCAGACGCCTCGGTCTTGAAAAGTCTCGGCGTGGACGTTTCGAGCGGCGTGGAATCCGCGCCCGGCAAAAAAGATCACGCGAAAGTGAAGGCGTTCATCAAGGCGGCGAAAACGGCGTGAAAAAAACTTACGCCGGAACCATTATCTTCCAGGAGATGCCAAAGCGATCAATGACGATTCCGTATCGCTCGGCAAAAAATAATTTTTGCAAAGGCATTTGGATTTGACCGCCATCGCTGAGCGCCGCGAAAAATCGTTCGGCTTTTTCTGGGGTTTCAACCCGGAGAAGCAGCGAGAAACCGGTAAAGGTTGCTTTGATTGACGAGTTTTCACAACCGCAGTCGGACGCCCTGATTTCAGTGGAACCGACGCGAAAATTTGTGTGAAAAATTTTCTCTTCCAATCCCGGTTTCAATTGGGCAGCGTCTGGCCGTTCGCAAAATCGCATCATGAAAAGAATTTCAGCCTCAAGCGTCCGGCAATAGAAATTGACAGCTTCTTCAGTGCGCCCGTAGAAACCCAGCGTGGTTTGAACATTCATGAATTAATCTTCGCAAAATGATTCTAACGAGCAAGTATGAAACCAGAACTGATATTGTAGCGCGGTCTGTGACCGTCGTTCCGCGCTCACAGAGCACCGCTACAATAAATTCTCTTTGCTTGCCTCGCGCCTTTGCGTGAAAATAAGACCATGAGCGCAATCACCGCAGAAAATTTGCCCGGCGTTCACGGCTTCGCCCTTGTCAAAATTCATTTTGTGAACCAGACTTTGAACCATGCCGATCACGCTTGATCAAATTGTCGAGGAAACCAGCGAAATGCCCGGCGACGTCGTGGCGGAATTGATCGACCGCATCATGGTCGCGCGGCACGGCGGGATTGAACCGTCCGTGGTTGAATCGTGGAAAACCGAAGCTGACCGCCGCATCGCGGAAATCGAATCGGGGAAAGTCAAAGGTGTCACGCCCGAGGAAAACGCCGCTCGCATCCAAAAAATCCTCCGGCGGTGAAGCCGCAAATCTTTCATCCGGAGGCCGACGAGGAATACGTTCAGGCTGTCCAATATTATGCGGACATCGCCCTCGAACTCGGCTGGCAATTTCACGATGAAATGGAACGGCTCATCCGGGAAGCCTGCGCCGACCCGGAACGCTTTTGGAAATTTTCCCCGCCCGCGCGCCGGCACTTGAGCGGTGATTTCCCCTACGCAATCGTCTTCATGGAAAAACCGGAACACATCTGGATTGTGGCCGTGATGCACATGAAACGGCGTCCCGGTTATTGGCGCGGGCGGCTGGCCTGATTTTTAATTTTCACGGCACGGGCAATTCATCAAAAGATTTTCTGCGTCTCTGCGGTTAAATAAATCTTTGCTTGCCTCGCGCCTTTGCGTGAAAATAAGACCATGAGCGCAATCACCGCAGAAGATTTGCCCGACGTTCACGGCCACTTCGGTCCTTACGGCGGACGTTATGTGCCGGAGACGTTGATGCATCCGTTGAAAGAATTGGAGGAGGAATATTTCCGCGCGCAGCACGATCTAGAATTTCAGCGCGAATTAAATTATTATTTGCGCGAATTTGTCGGCCGCCCCACGCCGCTTTATTTTGCCGAACGGTTGACCAAGGAACTCGGCGGCGCGAAAATTTATCTCAAGCGCGAGGATTTGAACCACACCGGCGCGCATAAGATCAACAACGCCATCGGCCAGGTGCTCGTCGCCAAACGCATGGGCAAGACCCGCATCATCGCCGAGACCGGCGCGGGCCAGCACGGCGTCGCCACTGCGACCGTCGCGGCGATGTTCGGGATGAAATGTGTCATCTACATGGGCGCGGTGGATTGCCAGCGGCAGGAACTCAACGTCTATCGCATGAAAATGCTCGGCGCGGAAGTCGTGCCCGTGCACGCAGGGCAAAAAACCTTGAAGGAAGCCGTCAACGAAGCGATGCGCGACTGGGTCACGAACCTCCGCAGCACGCATTACATCCTCGGCACGGCTTACGGCGCGCATCCGTATCCGGTGATGGTGCGGAATTTCCAGCGCGTCATCGGCGACGAGGCGCGCGCGCAGATTTTGGCGCAGGAAAAGCGTCTGCCGGACATGCTCATCGCTTGCGTCGGCGGCGGCTCGAATGCCATCGGACTTTTTTATCCGTTCCTCGAAGACCAATCCGTGAAGCTCGTCGGCGTGGAAGCTGGCGGACTGGGCATCAAACCCGAACAGCACGCGGCGCGTTTTCAAGGCGGCTCGCTTGGCGTGTTGCAGGGCACGCGCAGCTACATTTTGCAGGACGAATTCGGCCAGATCCAATCCACGCACAGCGTCAGCGCCGGACTCGATTACGCCGCCGTCGGGCCGGAACACGCGTTCCTGCGCGATGCCAGCCGCGTGGAATACACTTACGCGACCGACGAAAAAGCGCTCGAAGCTTTTATGAAATTGGCGCGGCTCGAAGGAATTATTCCTGCGCTCGAAAGCGCGCACGCCGTCGCCGAGTGCATGGTGCGCGCGCCGAAGCTGGGCAAAGACAAATTGATCATCGTGAACCTCTCCGGCCGCGGCGACAAAGACGTGGCGCAAGTGGCGGACAAGGTGAAATTAGAAATGCCGAAATGAGCGAAAAATTACAAATCACCTCAATTCGATTTCGTAACTACAAGGCATTTGGAGATTATTCAATTAGCTTGAGTCCGTTTAATGTTTTAGTTGGTCCAAATAATGCCGGAAAATCAACAGTTTTGGGCGCGATAAGAATTCTGTCCGAAGGAATACGACGCGCTCGGGTAAAAAAATCCGATTTGATTGATGGTCCAAAAGGACATCAGGTTCGCGCTTATTTTATCAAGCTGGAAGGATTGCCAATTTCGACAGAAAATGTTTTCCATAATTACGATGAGGCAACACCGGCAATAGTTGAGTTTCGCCTCTCAAACGGAAATAGTTTAAGCCTCTTTTTTCCAGAACGAGGACAATGTTACATGATTCCAACATCAGATTATTCTATTCGCGCGCCCTCTGATTTCAAAAGGCACTTTAACGTAGAAATTGCTTTTGTGCCAATGCTGGGACCTGTGGATCACGAAGAACCAGTTTACCTAAAAGAGGCTGCTCGTCAGGCATTGCTTTCACATGGAGCATCAAGAAATTTCCGAAATATCTGGTATCATTTCTCGGACGGATTCGCAGAGTTTAGAAAAACCATTCAAGAAACTTGGCCTGGAATGGATATTCAACCGCCAGAGTTAGTGCCGGGGGAAAAGCGGACGCATCTTTGTATGTTTTGCCCCGAGGAGAGAATGCCGCGAGAAATTTTTTGGGCGGGGTTCGGGTTTCAAGTTTGGTGTCAAATGTTGACGTTTATCTTGCAAGCACGAGGAGCAAGCGTTCTGGTGATCGATGAGCCGGACATTTATTTGCATTCTGACCTGCAACGTCAGTTGGTTGGACTCCTCCGAGAATTAGGGCCACAAATAATTGCAGCAACTCATTCAGCCGAAATTATCACGGAGGTCGAGCCGCAAGAATTGTTAAATGTTAATAAACGATTTAAATCGGCTCGGCACATAAAAAACACGCGGGAGCTTCAAGAAGTTTTTCAAGTGCTCGGCTCAAATCTTAATCCGACACTTACCCAATTGGCAAAAACCCGGCGTGTTGTTTTTGTCGAAGGAAAAGACTTTCAATTGTTTTCACGTTTCGCTCGCAGGCTCGGTCTTGAGGCTGTCGCCAATCGTTCGGATTTTGCAGTTGTGCCGGTTGATGGCTTCAATCCTCAAAAGGTCAAAGACTTTGCTTCAGGAATGGAAGCAACGCTGGGAGCCAAACTGCTCAAGGTTGCAATTTTTGATCGAGATTATCGCAGCGATGCCGAGGTTGCAAAAATCACCACAGACTTGGAGCGTTTTTGTCGGCATGCCGTCGTGCATGACTGCAAAGAATTGGAAAATTTTCTTCTCCAGCCACTCCCAATTGAGCGAGCAATTAAGAAACGTGTGGCTGAAAGGCAACGTAATGATCCTTCAACTCCTCTTTTCAATGAAGATGTTTCGGCTCTACTAATGCGACTCGCCGACGGACTAAAAAATAAAGTTCAGGCTCGCGTCGTTTCCGCGCGACAACAATTTGAGCGCGATTCGCGGTCAACCTTGCATGCGGCGACTATTTCTGAAACGGCAATGAACGAGTTTGACAAGAAATGGGAGTCAGTCGAAGACCGAATGAAAATTGTGCCAGGGAAAGAAGTCTTTTCGGCTCTTAACGCGCATCTTCAAACGAAATATAAAATTGCTCTTTCTCCCAGATTTGTTGTTGAGTCGTTCTTGCGCGATGAAGTCAGCCCGCAGATTGTAACTCTCCTGCAAAAAATAAACGAGATTCGGAAAGAAGATGCTCCTGACCAAGATTTATTGGAATTTAAGCCAACTGAACCGGAATAAAATTTCCCCGCGCCTCTGCGTCTCTGCGGTTAAATAATTTCGTCCGGCTTGTCTCAATCGCGCGGACGCGCTAAACTTTCACCGTGATCTACGACGCGTCATTGGACGAGTTGCTGCAAAAAGTCTGGGATGGCAAACGCATTTCCCAGGCGGAAGCGTTGAGGCTTTATCATTTGCCGCTCGAAGAACTCGGCGCGCTCGCCGACCGTCGGCGGCAGATTGCGAAGGCAAAAGATTTTGATGGTCGTGGCAACGACATCGTCACTTACATCGTTGACCGGAACGTGAATTACACCAATGTCTGCAATGTTTATTGCAAGTTCTGCGCGTTTTATCGCGTGGAGAAAGACGATGATTCCTACGTCATCACGCTCGCCGAACTGGACAAAAAAATCGAGGAGACCATCGCGCTCGGCGGCACACAGATGTTGATGCAGGGCGGTCATCATCCGAAATTGACGAAGCAGTGGTATCTGGATTTGCTTTCGCACATCAAAAACAAGTGGCCGCAGGTCAACATCCACGGTTTCAGCCCGAGCGAGTTTATCCATTTCCGCGAAGTGTTTAACGAACCGCTGGAAAAAATCATTGGGGATTTTAA
>DASXED010000006.1:0-1985 GCA_036490295.1 Verrucomicrobiia bacterium
TCAAAATCTCGCCTACCTCGAAAATTTTTACGCCGATTACCGGCGCGATCCCAATTCGGTGCCCGCCGAATGGCGCGAATTTTTTGCGGCGACCGTCAACGGCGACAGCGCGCAAGTCGGGCCTTCGTTCAAGCCGCGCAGCGTTTTTAATCCCTTTCAACCATCTTCGCTTGAACGCAACGGACATGAAGCCGATTCGCGCGCGGAAAATTTAAGCGAGCGATTGCACCAGATGGTCCGCAATTATCGCGGGCGCGGCCACATCATTGCTGCCGTCAATCCGCTGGGCGAGACGCTTCCGTGTCCGCCGGAACTGGAACTGGATTTTTACGGCTTCACGGAAAACGAACTCGGCCTGCTCGTCAATTTTCCCACGCTGCATTGCGAAACGCCGCTGACCGTCCGCGAAATTTTTCAGCGGCTGCGCGATACTTACTGCCGTTCCATCGGCGTGCAATTCATGCACATTGACGATTTGCTGATGCGCCAATGGCTTCAGCGCCGCATGGAAAGTTCGCAGAACCGCCTACAGGTTTCCCGCGAGGAACAACTGCGCATTCTCACGCGGCTCACGGACGCCGTGGTTTTTGAAGAATTTCTCCGCACAAAATTTCTCGGCGCAAAAACATTTTCGCTCGAAGGCTGCGAAACGCTGTTGCCGCTGCTTGATCTCGCGATTGAAAAATCCGGGCATCAAGGCGTCAAGACGGCCATCATCGGCATGGGTCATCGCGGACGGCTCAACGTGCTGGCCCACATCCTTCAAAAAAATCCGTGCGAAATTTTCCAGGAATTCACCGACAGCGATCCCAAATTGTGGCCGGAACGCGGCGACGTGAAATATCATCTCGGCCACAGCGGCGATTGGACGATGAGCGACGGCCGGAAAGTTCATCTTTCGCTTTGCTTCAATCCGAGCCATTTGGAATTCGTGAATCCCGTCGTGCTCGGTCGCGTGCGCGCGCACCAGGATCGTTTTGACGACCGCGATTGCCGTCAGGTTTTGGGCATTTTGATTCATGGCGACGCCGCGTTCGCGGGCGAAGGCGTCGTTCAGGAAACGCTTAACATGAGCAAACTTTCCGGCTACGCGGTCGGCGGCACGTTGCACGTCATCGTCAATAATCAGATCGGTTTCACCACGCCGCCGGGCGAAGGACGTTCGACCACTTACGCGACTGACGTGGCGAAAATGTTGCAGGTCCCGATTTTTCATGTGAACGGCGAAGACCCGGAAGCCGTCGCGCAAGTCGTGCAGCTCGCGATGGATTTTCGCGCGGAATTTCAATCGGACGTTTTCATTGACATGTATGGCTATCGCCGCCTCGGCCACAATGAGACGGACGAGCCGACTTTTACGCAGCCGCTGCTTTACCGGAAAATCGCCGCGCGCAAAAATGTTCGCGAAGGTTATCTCGAACATTTGCTCCAATTCAAAAATGTCTCGCGCGAAGAGGCCGATAAAATTCTCGCCGAATGCCACGCCAAACTGGAGCGGGAACTGGCCGCCGCGCGCGCCGGCCAATGCGAGATTGCTCCCCAGCGGCGCAGCGTTTGGGGCAATTACATCGGCGGGCCTGAACCTGTCGGCGAACCGGAAACCGGCGTGGAAACAAAAAAACTTTCCGCGTTGCTCCAGAAATTGACCGAGTTGCCCGACGGATTTCACGTCCATCCAAAACTGGAACGCGCCCTCGAAGCACGCCGCGAAATGGCCGACGGCAAACATCCGCTCGACTGGGCCGCCGGCGAAGCTTTGGCGCTCGCCACGCTTGCGACCAATGGCGCGCGCATCCGCCTTGCCGGGCAAGATTCCGGACGCGGCACTTTCAGCCATCGCCATGCGATTCTTTACGACCAGCAGGACGGACATCCGTTCATTCCGCTGCAACATCTCGCGCCAGAACAATCGCCCGTGGGAATTTACAACAGCCCGCTTTGCGAAAACGGTGCGCTCGGCTTTGAATATGGTTACAGTCTCGACT
>DASXED010000012.1:0-1949 GCA_036490295.1 Verrucomicrobiia bacterium
GACGCCGATTTGAAAAAAGGCGACGTGCGCCTGACGATGGGCGGCGAGCCAACGTTTGTTTCGATTGACGATCCCGACGGCGCGGAATGGAATTTCACCGCCGTTTCGCATCAGAAAAGAATTTTGTCCGGCGAACTCATCAAGCGGCTGCGCGGAAAATTCGCGCCCGGCTCGCTGCTGCATTACGGCCAGGGCAAATGGTATCCGGGCGAACCGCTCCCGCGTTACGCGCTCGCGGCGTATTGGCGCAAGGACGGCGTGCCGATCTGGAAGGACGATTCGCTCATCGCGGATGAATCGAAAAATTACGGCCACGGCGCGAAGGACGCGAAGGAACTTTTGTCGCGAATCGCGTCGCTGGTCGGCGGCGATCCGAAACATTTGATTCCAGCTTACGAGGACGCATTTTATTACACTTGGAAAGAGCGCCGCTTTCCCACAAACGTCACGCCGGAAAAATCCAATCTCAAGGACAAGCAGGAACGCGAACGCATCGCGCGGATTTTTCAGCAAGGGCTTGGCTCGGTCGTCGGCTACTCACTGCCCATCAAGCGTGTTACCGACGGTTGGATGACCGGCCAATTATTTTTGCGAGACGACGACACGCTCTGGCTCATCCCCGGCGATTCACCGATGGGTTTGCGCCTGCCGCTCGATTCAATTCCTTGGGTCGCGGAAAAAGATTTTCCGTGGTTACGGCAACAAGATCCGTCGAATCCGAAATTGCCGAAACTGCCAAAGGAATTTCCGTATCGCCAGCGTTTCGTCGGTCGTGCGGATTCGCCAACGCTGCCCGGCGAAGGTCGCGGCCAGCGCGCGCAAAAACTTGATGAGAATGAAAATCCCCTGCGCAAACCCGCGCCCGGCCAAAGTGCGCCGTGGATCATCCGCACCGCGCTCTGCGTCGAGCCGCGCGACGGGCGTTTGCATTTATTCATGCCGCCAGTTGAAACGACGGAAGATTATCTGGATTTGATCGCGGGCATTGAAAATGTCGTCACCGAAATGGGCACGCCGGTCATCATCGAAGGCGAGACGCCGCCGCGCGATCCACGTCTGAACAAACTCGCCGTCACGGCTGACCCCGGCGTGATTGAAGTGAATATGCACCCGAGCAAAACGTGGGACGAACTCGTCGAGCGCACGGAAATTCTTTACGAGGAAGCTCGGCAGACGCGACTCGGCACGGAAAAATTCATGCTCGACGGACGCCACACCGGAACGGGCGGTGGCAACCATATTATTATTGGCGGTGAAACAACTTCCGATTCACCAATTTTGCGGCGCGCCGATTTGCTGCGTTCGCTGCTGGCGTATTGGCAGAATCATCCGTCGTTGAGCTGGCTGTTCAGCGGCTTGTTCGTCGGCCCGACGTCACAGGCGCCGCGCATTGACGAGGCGCGCAACGATTCGCTTTACGAACTCGAAATCGCGTTCAAGGAAATGGACCGGCAGATCGGCGCGTTCGGCCCGACGCCGCCGTGGATGGTGGACCGGCTGTTCCGAAATCTGCTGATTGATTCCAGCGGCAACACGCATCGTTCCGAATTTTCGATTGATAAACTTTACGCGCCCGAAAGCAGCAGCGGACGCCTTGGCCTCGTCGAGATGCGCGCGTTCGAGATGCCGCCGCACGCGCGCATGAGCCTCGCGCAGCATCTCGTCCTGCGCGGCCTCGTCGCAAAATTCTGGAACGAGCCTTACAAAAACGATCTCGTGCGCTGGGGCACGGACATCCACGACCGCTGGATGCTGCCGCATTTTTGCGAGACGGATTTCAGCGACGTCATCGGTGATTTGAAGGAAGCCGGTTATCCGTTCGAGTTCGACTGGTTCGCGCCGCACTTTGAATTTCGTTTCCCGCGCATCGGCGATCTGAAACAACGCGATCTGCAAATTGAATTGCGGACCGCGCTCGAACCGTGGCACGTCCTCGGTGAAGAACCCGG
>DASXED010000063.1:0-24267 GCA_036490295.1 Verrucomicrobiia bacterium
GAATTTTACGGTCGCGTCCGCGCTTTGATTAACGAAGAAGGGAAACGTCTCAATCAGGCTGAGCCGTCGGTTGCCGTTCGTGTTCTCGGTTTGAACGGCGTGCCGGATGCGGGCTTGGAATTTTCCGTTGTCGAAGACGAAAAAGCCGCGCGCGAACTGGCCGAACAGCGTTTTCTTGAAGCTCGCGCCGCCGGTCAGGAAAATAAAAAGGTCACGCTTGAAAATCTTTTTGCCACGCTCGCCGCGAATCAGGACAAGGTTCTGAAAGTCGTCGTCAAGGCCGACACGCAAGGTTCAGTTGAGGCGATTGTCGAGGCGCTCAAGAAAATCGAGGCGGAAAAAGTTTCACTCGAAGTCATGCACAGCGCAGTCGGCACAATCACGGAAAATGACGTTGCGCTCGCATCCGCCTCGAACGCGATCATTCTCGGCTTTCACACGCGGCTCGACAGCACCGCCGCCGAAAAAGCAAAACACGCGGAAGTTCAAATTAAACTTTACGCGATCATTTACGAATTGATTGACCAGGTCAAAGAAGCGATGGCTGGATTGCTCGAGCCGGTCACGAAGGAAACGATCGTGGGTTCGGCGGAAGTGCGGCAGATTTTCGAGCTGTCCAAGGGCGCGCCGGTGGCCGGGTGCTCGGTCACCAGCGGGCGCGTGGCGCGCGGCAAGGTGCGCGTGCGCCGCCGCAAGGACGTGATTTACGAAGGCATCTGCCAATCGCTCCGCCGCTTTCAGGACGAGGTCAACGAAGTGCGCGCCGGAATGGAATGCGGCATTCGCATTGACGGCTATAGCGATTTCCAAGTGGGCGACGCGATTGAATGTTACTCGCTCGAAAAAGTTGCGGCGAAATTATGATCCGTTGAATCGTTGAAACGATTTACGGTTCACGATTCAACAATTTAAGAAAATGGCCAGCCTCCGACTCCAACGTGTGCGCGAACTGCTCAAGCGCGAAATCGGCGAGGCCGTCCGCCGTGAATTTCACGTCGGCGACGCGGGCTTGATCACCGTCAACGACGTTGATGTCGCCGGTGATTTGAAATCCGCCGTCGTGTTCGTCAGTATCCTTGGCAACGCGGATCAGCAGAAGCGCGGCTTCCAATTGCTCACCGAACATCGCGTGCGAATCCAAAGCCTCGTCGCGCGCAGCATCATTTTGAAATACACGCCCGCGCTGAAATTTGTTTTCGACGATTCCATCGTGCGCGGCAACAAAGTGCTGCAAATCATCGAAGAACTGGAAAAAATTGCGCCCGTTGACAGCGGCCCGACTGAAGAGCCGACTACTGAAGAATCGTGAAAAGTTATCCTAAAATCATTGACCGGATTATCGAGATTATTCGTGAGCACAAAACTTTTTGCATCGTCGGCCACGTCCGGCCTGACGGCGATTGCATCGGCTCGCAACTCGGCCTCGCGCTCGCATTGCAAAACGAAGGCAAGAAAGTTGTTTGTTGGAACGAAGATTCCATTCCGCAGAAATTAAAATTTCTCGATCCCGACGGCGTTTTTCAAAAACCGAAGCGCGGCCAGAAATTCGACTGCGTCATCGCGACCGATTGTGCGAGTTTCGAGCGACTCGGCAAAGTCGGAGAGTGCGTCGGCGACCGGAAAATTTTCATCAACATTGACCATCACGAAAGCAACACGCGCTACGCCGACATCAACTGGGTTTCCGCGCGCGAACCTTCCTGCGGCGAACTGATCTATCGCATTCTCAAAATCGCGCGCTGGCCGGTCACCAAGCCGATCGCCGATTTGCTGTTCACCGCCGTTTCCACCGACACCGGCTCGTTTCAATATCCCACGACGCGCCCCGGCACATTTCATACGGGCGCGGAACTTGTCACGCGCGGCGCGAACCTCGCGAAGATTTGCGACGAGGTTTATCAATCGTATCCCGTTTCACGCGCACGATTGCTCAAACTTGTCTACAGCAAATTTCGCCTCACCGCCGACGACCGCATCGCATGGTTCTGGCTGAAAAAAAGCGATTTCACCCGCACCGGCGCGGAGAGCAACGATTCCGAAGGACTCATTGACCACATCCGCGCCATCGAGCCGGTCATCGTCGCGTGCGTCTTCGAGGAGATCGAACCCGAACTCACGCGCATCAGCCTGCGCTCGAAAAGCGACAAGGTGAACGTGAACGAAATCGCGCAGCAGTTCGGCGGCGGCGGACATCCGGCGGCGGCGGGCGCACGGATTCCCGGCAAACCGCTTTCGGTGCAGCGCAAAGTGATTGCCGCAGTGAAGAAGGCGTTGAATAACGCGAAATAATTTTTAATGGAAAACTATGAAGATTCTTTTCGTTGAGAATCATTCCATTTTCGCACAGCAAGCGATAATCCATTTTTTGTCAGCGCATCAAGTAACAGTTGTGCCAAGCCTATCAACGGCACGTTCAAGTTTGGCTGCTAATCAATTCGACCTTTTATTGGTTGATTATGATTTGGATGACGGAAAAGGCGAAGAACTTGTCCGAGAATTGCGTGAAGCTGGAAACAAAATTCGCATTATTGGTGTTTCGGCTCGTGAAGAAGGAAATGCTGCATTGCTTCGCGCTGGAGTTGATGTCATTTGCAGCAAAATGGAATTTAATCGGATTCAAGAATTGATTTAATCATGCAAGATTTTTCCGCCCTCGACGGCGGCGAGATTTTTGCGGCGCAGTTGCAGCCGGTTTGGTAATTTGACGGCATGAAGGTCAAGCGACAGGAAATCCGGCGCGTGTGTGGGCAGATTGCCCGGCTGTTCAAGCCGCAGCGCATCGTGCTTTTTGGCTCCTATGCCTATGGCCGGCCGACGACGGATTCCGACGTTGATTTGCTGATCGTGATGCCGTTTGAAGGGAAAAGTTTCCGGAAGGCTTCTGAAATCCGCTGCCGCATTGACGCGGATTTTCCGCTCGACTTGATTGTGCGCTCGCCGGAAGAAATGAACCGCAGCGCGGCGGGCGGCGATTTTTTCTTGCGCGAGGCGGCGGAGAAAGGCGAATTGCTTTATGCAGCCTGATGTCGCCGGCTGGATTGCCAAGGCCGAGGCGGATTGGGCGACCGCGCGCCGCGAATTCCGAGCGCGCCGCCAGACGAATTTCAACGCCGTGTGTTTTCACTCGCAAAAGTGCATCGAAAAATATCTCAAGGCGCGGCTCATTTCGGCGGGCATCGGCTTTCCGAAAACGCATGACCTCGTCGCATTGCTGGCGCTCGTTCAAAAAGCCGAACCGCTCTGGCAGCCGTGGAAGGAGCATCTGGCCAAGCTGACTTATTATGCCGTGGCCGTCCGTTATCCCGGCGAATCCGCCGAACGCGCCGACGCCGCCGAGACTTTGAAAATTGCAAAATTGTTGCGCGCTGAAATCCGGTTCAGCCTCGGCTTGGCGGCAAAGAAAACGCGGCCGGAAAATAATTTCATTTGCAAGCGTGCCATTGTCGTGGCACGCTTGTGCCATGACTGCAATCATTGAACCTGACAAGCAAAACCGGATTGTTTTGACGCGTGACATCCGCAAGGCCGCCGGAATTTCGGCCCGAGAACCGATCAAATTGACCGCTTCACCCGGCAGAATTGTTTTGGAAGTCCAGCCGGAGTCATCGGGCAAAATCATCAAAAAAGGCGGTTTGAAAGTTTGGACCGGAAAAGTTCCGCCCATCCCGCTCGAAGAAGCCGTTGAAAAATCCCGTCATTATTTTCGATGACTTATTTTGACACTTCAGTTTTGGTCGGCGCGCTGCTTCAGACGCATCCGAACCATAAGGAATGCCATGCCATTCTTGAAGAGACGCGCGAACGCATCACCTGCGCCCACGCACTGGCGGAAGTTTTTTCAACGCTTACATCGCATTACAAAGTGCCGAATGATGTCGCTGCGGAATTGACTTTGGGGTTGCATGAAAAACTGGCGATTGAGCCGCTTTCATTGCGTGAATATAAAACTGCGATTGTTGAAGCGCGGCAACGCGGCGTCATGGGCGGCGGCATTTATGATTCGCTGCACGCGACTTATGCGCGCCATCATTCCGCGCGGCGCGTCATTACCCGAAATCCGGGCAATTTCCAGCACGTCGCGCCGGACATGGAAATTGTCGTTCCGTAAAAATTTTCAATTCATGCAAGATTTTTCCGCACTCGACGGCGCGATTCTCATTGATAAACCCGCCGGCCCGACTTCGCACGATGTCGTGGACGCAATTCGCCGCCGCTTTCAGATCAAGAAAGTCGGCCATTGCGGCACGCTCGATCCGAATGCGACCGGACTTTTGATCATCGTTCTTGGTCGCGGCACAAAGCTTTCTGAAAAACTGATGGGCGACGACAAAGTTTATGAAGGCACAATTAAATTTGGCGAAACGACGAACAGCTACGACGCCGACGGCGAAATTTTGGAAACAAAGCCTGTTCCGCCGCTGACACTCGAACAATTAAACGAACTCGCCGCGCCATTCATCGGCGATCAAATGCAAATGCCGCCGATGGTTTCGGCCATCAAAATGAACGGCGTGCCGCTTTACAAACTCGCGCGCAAAGGCATCGAGGTCGTGCGCGAGCCGCGCCTCATCCACATTTACAATTTCCGTTTCACGGATTATTCCGAGCCGCTCGGCGAATTTCGCGTCGCCTGCACGAAGGGAACTTACGTCCGCAGCATCGCGCATGATCTCGGCCAGAAACTCGGCTGCGGCGCGCATCTGGCCACGTTGCGGCGCAACGTTTCCGGGAAATTTGACGTTGCCGATGCCAAGCCGCTTGACGAAATATTAAAACTGTCACCAATTGAGTTGGAAAAAAGAGTCATTCCATTTTTGAAACTGGCCGCGTCATGAAAATCATCCACGCTGCAAATGAATTGAAGGCTGAAGGCAAAAAAGTCTGCCTTGCGATCGGTTTTTTCGACGGCGTGCATCTTGGCCACCAGCAAATCATCCGGCAGACAATTTCCGATGCGCGTCAGCACGACGCCATTTCAGTCGTTCTGACGTTTGACCGGCATCCAAATTCCATCGTCGCGCCCGAGCGCGTGCCGCCGCTGATTTATTCACTGCCGCAAAAACTGCGCGCGATTGAATCGCTTGGCGCGGACGCGCTGTTGCTGGTCCAGTTCGATAAAAAATTCAGCGTGCAGACCGGCGAGGAATTTATTCGCAATTTGACGCGCGATTTTGGAAAAGTTCACAGCATTTGTGTCGGCGCGGATTTTGTCTTTGGACACAAACGCAGTGGCGATGTCGCGCTGCTGAAAAAACTTGGCATTGAAATTGGTTTTCAAGTTCACGGACTTGCCGCCGTTTCACTCGATGGAGAAGTTGTCAGCAGCACGCGGATTCGCGAAACAATTCGCGCGGGAAATTTTGACGCAGCCAGCCAGATGCTCGGACGGACTTACGCAATTTCAGGCTGCGTGGTTGAAGGCGACAGGCTCGGCCACAAACTTGGTTTTCCGACGGCGAACATTGACGCGACAGATTTGATTCTTCCGCCGAACGGAGTTTATTCAGGCTGCACAAAACTGAAGGAACAATTTTATCGCGTCGCGCTGAACATCGGTTTGCGCCCGACGGTTGCTTCGGCCAAGCCACAACTTCGAGTCGAGGCGCACTTGCTGGATTTTGACGGCAAGCTTTATGGCGAAGAATTGGAGATTGAAATCGGCGAAAAATTGCGCGACGAACGCAAATTCAATTCGCCGGATGAGTTGCGCGGGCAAATTAGAAAAGATGTTTTGGCGGTGCGGAAATTGGTTTGATTAGATTTTGTTTATTTGCCTTGTTTCAAGCGGTTTAGTTGTTGTTTTTGATGGTTTTGGCGTTGATTTTTCCAGCCGAGATTATGCTTGAATTCCCTGCAAAAGCAGCTATTCTGGGGCTGCGTCAGTCTTCTGGAGTTCGTAGTTTCCAAGATTCACGGGCGAGTGAATTCGGTGGACATTCCAAGGCCGCCGCCTTTGCAAGGCAGAGTCGCCACGATTTCTCTGAACCAATGCGGTTTATTCGGGTCTCATAATTTATGTCGAAGCGAAAAACAACGACGCCGGCAACGGCGTTGAGCAGTCGTCGGGCCGGCGGAAAAAGCGTCAAGCTAAAAACCGCGCCGGTGCGGCGGCGTTTTATCATTTCCAGCAAGGCGAAAAAAGATTTGCCCCAGCCGCCGGAAGCAAACGGAAAAACGAAGCATTCGGCAAGTTCAATCGCCGAGGCGGAAAAACGCTTGCAGAACGGGCACGCAAATGGAAACGGAACGGCGCCCGCGCCTGCGCAGCCGACGGTGGATTTGACGGAAACGATCAAGACGCTTTTGCACCTCGCGCAGGAGCACGGCTACGTCACTTACGACGACATCAACGACGTGCTGCCGGAAAATTTGAGTCCCGACGACCTCGACGCGCTGCTTTCAAAATTGCGCAGCCTCGACGTTGAAATCGTCATGGATCAGGCCGAGGCCGAGCGCGCCGAGCGCACCAAGCATCCCGAACAGCCGCAGCAGGAGGAAGCTGACGAGGACTCGCGGCTTGAGATTCTCGACGATCCGGTTCGGATGTATATGAACCAGATGGGCAAGGTTCCGCTGCTCACGCGCGAGCAGGAAGTCGAGATTTGCAAAAAAATCGAGGAAGCCGAAGTCGCGATGAAGGCGATCATTTACGGACTCGGTTTCACAGCGAAGGAACACATTGCCATCGCCGAAAAACTTTTGTCCGAGCCGCCGAAAGAGCGCTTTGACCGCGTGATCGTTGACAAAAAAGTCGCTAACCGCGACGGACACCTGCGCGAGCTGCGCAAGCTCATCAAAAAAATGCACGCGTTCGACCAGAACGTGGACACGAAGTATTTCAACTGGCAGAAGGCCGCGCAAAAAGGCCGCAAGGACAAACTTGCGAAAGAACTGAAAAAAATGGGCGCGAAGTTGCAGGAAATGTTTGCGAAATTTTTCTACAAGCAGAAAGTCGTCGAGGAAATGATCGTTGTCGCCGGCAACATCCACGACAAATTCCTGGCCAGCGCGCGGCACATCAAGGAACTTGAAGAGCTTCGCGCGACGGCTGAACGCCGTTCCGCAATTGAGGCCGAGCACGCGAAAATCCAGACGCTCGAACAGTTCGTGCGGATGCCGCGCGAGGAATTTTTGACGACGTTCAAGGACTTGCGCGCCGCCGCCGACCGTGGCTTGAAGGCCAAGACGCACATGGCCGAGGCCAACTTGCGCCTCGTCGTTTCCGTCGCCAAAAAATACACGAACCGCGGCCAGTCGTTCCTCGATTTGATTCAGGAAGGCAACATCGGCTTGATGAAAGGCGTCGAGAAGTTTGAATATCGCCGTGGCTACAAATTTTCCACCTACGCGATTTGGTGGATTCGCCAGGCGATTACGCGTTCGATTGCGGATCAAGCGCGCACAATCCGCATTCCGGTTCACATGATTGAAATCATGAACAAACTCTGGCGCGCGCAGAAGCAGTTGACGCAGGAACTTGGCCGCGAACCGACGCCGGAAGAACTGGCCGACGAAATGCATATGCCGGTTTCGCGCATTCATGCGCTTCTGAAAATGGCGCAACAGCCGGTTTCATTGCACGCGCCCGTCGGCGACGACGGCGACGTGAGCGTCGGCGATTTTATCGAGGACAAGTCGGCGGAAAATCCGTCGGACGTGACGAGTTACAGTCTGCTCCGCGAAAAATTAAGCGACGTGCTGACGACGTTGACCGAGCGCGAACGCAAAATTCTTGAAATGCGTTTCGGTTTGATTGACGGCTACGAACGCACGCTCGAAGAAATCGGCAAAATGTATAACGTCACGCGCGAGCGCATCCGTCAGATCGAGGCGAAGGCATTGCGGAAATTGCGTCATCCGACGCGCGTCCGGCATTTGCAAGGTTTTCTGGACACGCCGGAACCGGAAATCAGCACGGCGGCATAATCCGTTGAAAAAATTCAGCGCGCTGGAGAATTTATTTTCCAGCGCGTTTTTAATTGTTCGGGTCAACGATGTGAATATCAATGCCAGGCGCGTGGTGCATGAAAAATTCAATGACGTTCGGGCGCGTGAACTGCCACCAGCGCCGCTCGCTCGTGCCGAGCACGACGAGATGGATGTCCTGCTCGCGGCAAAATTTCAGCAGCGCCTCGCAGACATTTTCGTTTTCCAAAACGGTGACGCTGCCGCCGAGTTCCGTCGCAAGCTGGACGTTCTGCATGAATTGCCGCTGCAAATCCGACGGAATCCGCACCGGGTCTTCCGTTTTGCGCCGCACATAAACGGCGATCCATTCGCGGTTCAATCGTCCCGCCAGCCGCGATGACGCGCGCAATAATTTCGTGGTCGTCACTGGATTCGTGCTGATGAACACGGCGATTTTTTCGCTGACATCCGGCGGCGACGTCGCGCCAACGCGCGGACGCTGGTCGAGCGCGTTGGCCGTTTCACGCAAAGCGAGTTCGCGCAGCTCGTTCAAATTGTTTTCCGTGAAGAAATTTTCCAGCGCGGCGAGCGCGCGGTCGGCGGGATAAATTTTCCCCATCCGCAGCCGCTCGCGCAATTCCTCGGCGGTCAGGTCAATGTTTATGATTTGATCGGCATCGAGCACAAAACGGTCGGGCACGCGCTCGCGCACGTCCACGCCCGTCGCGCGCAAAACCGTGTCGCGCAGGCTTTCGAGATGCTGGATGTTCATCGCCGTGATGACGTTGATGCCGGCGACCAGCAATTCCTGCACGTCGAGATAACGCTTCGGGTTTTGCGAACCGGCGACGTTTGTGAACGGCAATTCGTCCACGACGCAAACCGTCGGCTTGCGTTCAAGGATTTTTGGAACGTCCAGGATTTCCACCGCGCCGTCGCCGTGCGGAATTTTTTTGCGCGGAATGATTTCCAGGCCGCCGAGCAGCGCCTCGGTTTCCTTGCGCCCGTGCGTTTCGACCCAGCCGATGACGACATTTACACCCGCACTTTTCAGGCGATGCGCTTCCTCAAGCATCGCGAAGGTTTTGCCGACGCCCGCCGCGTGGCCGAGATAAATTTTAAGTTTTCCCTGACGGCTCTTTTCGATGAGCCGGAGAAAATCTTCCGGCTTCAACCGTTCAATCGGAGGCGATTCCATGCCGGAAAGAAACTACTTCCGCGCCGACTGGTCGAGCGCGAAGTTCAAGCATTCGCGCAATTTTTTTTGCGGTGAGTCTGATTCCGATGATTCACGTTGTTTAAGGCGCGAATTTTTTTACAAGATTACCCCTCTGGATTTCGTCGAATTTATTAAATTCCGCATTGGTGATTGAAAGAAGCGTTTCAGGGTCTTTGACTGCCAGCTTTGGCAAGAGCATCAAAGAATCATCGAACAAATGATACTCGATGAGTTCTTTTGTCGGGCCGAAAATCGTCATGCTGGCTGCGGGATGGCTGTATTCTGGATGTCCGCGAAGCGGGATGGAACCCCACGAAATTTCAAAAATCGGCAATGGCACTTTGCTTTTGTCCAAAGGCTCTAAATCGCCGCCGGAATTCTTGTAAAAAAATTCCTGCTTTATTTCACGAGGATATTTTTTTCCCATCGCCGTCACGTCAACGCCCAAATTCATCAGCCAGTTCAAGGCGAGTTGGCGAACGTCGTTCGTGCCGATTTGCGAACTCATTTTCGACCATTCGACCTGCTGCGCTCTGATGTTTTTAATGGATTCAGCGTGAAATTCCCACTGCCAGAAATTCGCCATGTGGCCGTGGCCGAAACCGAAGAAGTATTTTTCCGTGACGATGCTGCCGCCGAATTCCATGAGCCGTGGCAGATTGACACTGCACCGGGATAAAATGGCGTTCGTTCGAGTTATCGGATGGTCGAGCGGCAAATGGGTTTGCTGCACGAAAAGATTGCAGTTGGTGAGCATCACCGCCAGCGCCACATATTTGTAGGCTGCGGTGATGAAAAGTTTATTTGTGGTCGTTAAGAGCAGTTTGTTCGTAGTGACTATGGCAACTCCATTTGTCATAAAAGAAATTACTTGGAAATGACAGCCACCCAGCCAGAGAATGCCATCCATGCCGGAAACAGCGAAAGAACAATGGCGATAAGTTTTTGCGAAAGCGGACCGCGAATCATCACTGGTAACAAAAATAGAATTGTTATGGTTGGAACAAGAACGAATAGAAATTCTTTGAGCTTGTCGTTTGCCGCATCATCTCCGCCCATCGCGCCTCCGTGAGTAAAATAATACATCATCCATAATTGCAGAATGAGGGCGACGACGAAGCGGACAGACGCATGAAGCGGTTTGTTCCGTCGAGGATTTTGGATGTCGTTGTTTTTTTGGATCATTATCTTTCAAGATCAACGCAACCTGAAATTTCCCACGAGTCTGCACCTGTGAAACCATTTGGAATTGCATCGCCACTGAATTGACTCATGCAATAATTCAAAGGATATCCAGCCATCCAGTATCCAAATAAATTTCCGAGGGCTTCGGCATATTGCGCGTGTGTCAGCCCTGAAAAATCACCAGAACTAGGCAAAAGAACAATTTGTGTCCAACCCACAAACGCGCGCTCCGGTCGGCCAACGGCATCATAGTCAGCAGTTGAATAAGGACTGCCACCGGCGGAAAAATCAATGCCGAACACATTCGCCCAACGTGAATCATAAGTCTGACAGCCATCCAAGATGAGCAAATTATACGGATGCTTGTCCGTTTTTGGGTGCTTTCGGGTTGATTGGTATGCGGCATTGCCCAACCACGTTAAAACATCAGCGGTTCCAATTGCGGAGTGCATCTCATCTCCAAGGATGACGGCACTACCGGCATGACCGAGCCAAAAGAAATTGCCGCTGTTTTGCAAAGCGTGCATCATTATATTCTTGTCGGAATCGGAATCAAAGCGAAAAGCGCTGTCGCCATAAGGTATGTTTGCAACCGGCAGTAAATCGTAAGAACTAAAATCGGATGGATTTCCGAGAATGTTGATCACGCCGTCCGACATCGTTTCCGTTTCATAATTGTTAAATTGTGAACCATATGAGTTCCATCCCCACGCAACGGTAAAAGGACCGCCATAATTTGCGGCATCCTTGAGAAACCAGCGAGAAAATGATGTGGAACTCGATGAATCATTGGCATGAATTCCATCAGGACTTTCCGGCGGATGAAGTGTAAAGACTGCTTGAATGTTGCCGAATGAAATTTGATTTCCGTTTCCATCCGTCAAATCCCAATATAACGAAATCTGGCCGTCGGGCGCAATAAGTCCCGTGGCATAAACGAGCGGGTTGCCACTGTCGTCATACAACTGCACATCATAAGTGTCGTTGGTGTCTGCCAGCGTTCCGTCAATGAGCAGAAAACTGGTGAATTGGCTTGTCAGTTTGTCAAAGACAATCGGATTGCCGACCTCAACCGTTTTTTCAACGCCAAGAACGTCGGTAATTGAATCGGGCGATGCTGGCGGAGCAACCGAACACTCCAGTTGAATCTGATAACTGCCGTTGGTCAGGAAAGTCGTGTCCCAATTCACGAGCCATTGTCCGTCCGGCCCTTGCGCAAGAAATGAATTTTCTGCCGGTGCGCCGTTCACATATAAGGTTATCGGCGGATTCTGAACTGTCGCGCTTAAACCATAAATCGGCAACTGCACGAAGTCACTGACCTGCATCCCATTCGTGACGCTGGAAAAGTTCAATGGATTGTCGGGGGCATTCGGATTTGTGCCAAGCGCAAATTCCGCAAGATTCGGCAAACCGTCGCCGTCAGGATCATCCATGGAATCATCCGTTGTCGGGTCGAGGCCGTTTGCCATTTCCCATTGATCGGGCATTCCGTCGCCGTCCGTGTCCAACTGCAAAATTTTCACGTTGCCGACCGCGTATCCGCCTTTTCCGTCCGTGACGATGTAAGTGAAAGCATCGTTGCCAAATACGTTCGGATTACGAGTATAGGTAATATTGCCGCTGGTGTCGTTTGACACGCTTCCCAAACCCGGGGGATTGACTGAAAAAAGAACGGGCGAATCGCCGTCCGGGTCGGACGAGTTTGTCAGGGCGTTGAAGGTGGCGGTATAAACATTTGTTTGCAGTGTGATGATAGTGTCATTCACGGACGGCGGCGAATTTCCCGATTGATTCACAAAAACCGTGACGGTCGCATTTGACGAGGTATCACCGTGATTGCTCGTGATGGTGTAGGCAAAATTGTCCACGCCATAAAAGCCGGAATCCGGCGTGTATTGAAAAGTTGAAGCGTCCGATGAATAAGAAATGCTTCCGTGAGACGCAGAAGCCAGGCTTGAAATAAAGAACAAATCATCGTTCGGGTCAGAATCGTTTTGAAAAATGTCGAGTTGATTGGCGGAACTGTCTTGGTCAACCGCAAAAAAGTCGTCACGCGCAACGGGCGTGACATCGAAAAGCCGGTAAAAATCCATCGGCTGCGATTGAAGAATGTTTGTGTGGACAAATCTCGTCACGTTTGTATTTGCCGTCGCAAGAAGATAATTCTGCAACTCGCTCCATTGCGTTTCACCGGTCAGCGTCGCACGATGTTCGAGAAGATAGATTTTATTGGTGCTGCTGATCCAGCTAACGACGATGTTTGTTCCTTCAACCCCGATAAAAAAATTGGTGTTGGCGGGTGAAGACGACGAGTCGCTGAAATCGTCCATCGCCCGCACACCGCCGGTCGTCAGACCAGCCTTTGCCGACACATCATAATTTTTTCCAAGATCGTCCAAAAGAAAAACGCCGTCGCCAAGCGGCCACGCAGCCAAACCCATCGAATCGGGCATTGGCGGCCACGGCTCGGGGGTGCCTGGAGCGTGCTGTGCCGAATAGAATGCCGCTCCCATCTCCGGCACATCCGAAGCCGGAATAGGCGGCACCGACTCAACAGTTTTGAGTTCTAATTCCAGATCGGACATGGAACTGAAATCTTCAGAAACTGCGCGGCCTTGAATTTGTGTCGCGGCCTCTTGGGCGTGAAGAATGAAGGTGATTACGGGAACAAGCGCTATCCCAGCAGAAACTTGCCATAGCTTTTTCATAAGATTCCTGATTTGAACGAGACCATTTATGACTCTTGTCATTTCATATGTCAAGACCTTTTCAGGGTATGGCTAAAGCGTGTCAAAAAACAGCGTTCGAGAGGCCGTTGCCGCCAATGTCATTCGATTTCTTCGGGAAGAGCGTAAAAAGCGCGGGCTTTCCATGACCGTGGTTGCACAGCGTTCCGGCCTTTCACAATCAATCATCAGCCTTATTGAGCGGGATTTGCGAAATCCCACGCTGGACACACTATTGCGAATCACTGACGCCATTGAAATTGATTTGGGAGAAATTCTTACGCGGGCGCGGAAAGAAATTTCCAAATCGAGAAAGTAATTGGAAGCAGACGGAGCACCCGCGCTACCTTTCATTTGCAGCCAAACCGTCGAGCGCGAAGTTCAGCGTCATCACGTTCACGCGCGGTTCGCCGAAAACTCCGAGGTCGCGTCCGCTCGTGTTTTGTTGAACGAGTTTGCGCAATTGTTCCTCGGAAATTCCGCGCGCTTTGGCCACGCGCGGGATTTGAATTTCCGCGTTTGCCGGAGAAATGTGCGGATCAAGGCCGCTGGCGGATTCCGTCACGGCGTCGGCTGGAGCAATTGCGTTCGTCGCCAGATTATTTTCCGCGCGGTAACTGGCGATGTTTTGCGTGATGTTCGCGACTAGATTTGACGAGGTCGGGCCAAGGTTGCCGCCGCCGGAACTGGTCGCGTCGAAACCATTTGCACCCGCCGCCGACGGGCGCGGATGAAAGTATTGCGCGCCCGTGAAATTTTGCGCGAGCAACGCCGAGCCGCGAACCGCGCCGGATTTGTCCACGAGCAGGCTGCCGTCGGCCTGGTGCGGAAACAATAATTGCGCCGCGCCAAAAACAATCAGCGGATAAACGCCGCACAAAATGACGGCGAAGAAAATCGTCGCCACAATCGAGCGGCCAAATTCGGCAAAAAGATTTTTCATAATTTTTTACCACCAAGACACAAAGACACGAAGGCAGAGAGATTTTCCAAACCCGTTTCTCTTGGTGTTCTTGGTGTCTTTGTGGTTGAAATCGGTTTCATATCATGCGAGGTGCAAACCGGCGACGACAAGGTCAATGAGTTTGATGCCGATGAACGGCAGGATGATGCCCCAGACGCCGTAAATAAGCAGGTTGATGCGCAGGATTTGCGCCGCGCCGAGCGGACGGAATTTCACGCCGCGCAACGCGAGCGGAATCAGCGCGATGATGATGAGCGCGTTGAAAATGACCGCGCTCAAAATCGCGCTGTCAGGGCTGTGCAAACGCATGACGTTCAGCGGCGCGATGACGGGAAACGTGACCATGAGCATCGCGGGAATGATGGCGAAGTATTTCGCGACGTCGTTCGCGATGCTGAACGTCGTGAGCGCGCCGCGCGTGATGAGAAGCTGTTTTCCGATTTCAATGATCTCCAAAAGCTTCGTCGGATTTGAATCCAAGTCCACCATGTTGCCGGCTTCTTTCGCGGCTTGCGTGCCAGTGTTCATTGCCACGCCGACGTCGGCCTGCGCAAGTGCGGGTGCGTCGTTCGTGCCGTCGCCGATCATCGCGACGAGCCGTCCACCTTCCTGTTCGCGGCGGATGAGCGCGAGTTTGTCCTCCGGCTTCGCCTCGGAAAGAAAATCGTCCACGCCCGCTTCGTAGGCAATCGCGGCGGCGGTGAGTTGATTATCGCCGGTTATCATCACGGTGCGGATGCCCATCGCGCGAAAGCGTTTGAAACGGTCGGCAAGGCCGCCTTTGACGATGTCCTTCAAATGAATCACGCCGAGCGCGCGTGTAGTGGGGCAGGCATCTTGCCTGCCAGCAGGCTGGAAGCCTGCGCCACTTTCAGCGACGACGAGCGGTGTTCCGCCGGAAAGCGAAATCGTCTCGACAATTTTTTCAATTTCCGGCGGCAAAGTCCCGCCGATGAATTGTTTCACCGCGTTAGCCGCGCCTTTGCGGATTTGTCTGCCTTCAAAATCCACGCCGCTCATGCGCGTTTGCGCGGTGAACGGAACAAATTGCGCGCCGAGCAGTTCGTGAATCGTCCGCACGCGAATGCCGAAATTTTTCGCGAGCACGACGATGCTGCGGCCTTCGGGCGTTTCGTCGGCAAGCGACGCGAGTTGCGCGGCGTCGGCAAGTTCCTGTTCCGTCACGCCGGACGCGGGCAAAAACGCGGTGGCCTGACGATTGCCGAGCGTGATCGTGCCGGTTTTGTCCAGAAGCAAAACGTCAACATCGCCAGCGGCTTCGACTGCGCGACCACTCATCGCCAGAACATTTTTTTGAAGCAAACGATCCATGCCCGCGATGCCAATGGCGCTCAACAAACCGCCGATGGTCGTCGGAATCAAACACACGAGCAGCGCGATCAAAACTGAATTTGAAAAAGTCGTGCCGGAATAAATGCCGAGCGGTTTCAACGTCACGACTGCGAGCAGAAAAACGACGGTCAACGCCGACAGTAAAATCGTGAGTGCAATTTCATTCGGCGTTTTCTGGCGGCTCGCGCCTTCCACGAGCGAAATCATGCGATCCAAAAAACCTTCGCCGGGATTGGCCGTGATGCGGATTTTAATTTCGTCGGAAAGCACGCGCGTGCCGCCGGTGACGGCGCTGCGGTCGCCGCCCGCCTCGCGGATGACGGGCGCGGATTCGCCGGTGATGGCGGATTCGTCCACGGTCGCCGCGCCGAAAATGATTTCGCCGTCGGCGGGAATGATTTCATTGGTGCGAACGAGAACGATGTCGCCTTTGCGGAGCGAATCGGCGTCCACAGTTTCAATTTTTTCATTGCCGGAAATTTTATTTGCGCTCGTTTGGGTGCGGGTTTGGCGCAACGCCTTTGCCTGCGCCTTGCCGCGGCCTTCGGCAATCGCCTCGGCAAAATTCGCGAACAGCACCGTGAACCAAAGCCAGATCGCGATCTGCAAAACGAATCCCGTCTGGCCGGGCGAGCGGAAAATCTCGACGGTGCTGATGGCCGCGCCGACGAGTGTGACGAACATGACGGGATTTTTCACCATCAGGCGCGGGTCGAGCTTGCGGAAGGTGTCGCCGAGCGCGGGCGCGAGGATTTTCGCGTCAAAAATGGAAACGGGTTGGTGCGTCATAAAATTTTGTATTTTACGGGAGCGCGCGCGCCTCGCGTGCGGTGTCCGGCGTCGCGCCGGACACTTTTCGGAACGCGAGCAGTGTCAGTGCAACGAAGGTCTCGGCGGGACGCCTCGACCAGCACGCCAGAGGCGTGCGCTCCCCATTTGCGTGAAATTTTTGGTTTAGGCTCAAAATACATTTCCTTTCAATATCAAAAAGTGTTCGACAATCGGGCCGAGCGCGAGCGCGGGCAAAAATGTCAGCGCACCGACCAGAATGACCGTGCCGACGAGCAGCACGACGAAGGTGAAGCCGCTGACGGGAAAAGTTCCGGCGCTGGCGGGAACGATTTTTTTGCGCGCGAGCGAACCGGCAAGCGCGAGCAGCGGAATGATCATGCCGAAACGTCCGAGCAGCATATCAATGCCGAGCGTCGTGTCATACATCGGCGTGTTGGCGTTGAGGCCGGCGAAGGCGCTGCCGTTGTTGCCAGCGCCGGAAGTGTAGGCGTAAAGAATTTCGCTCAAGCCGTGCGGACCTTGATTGTTCAAACTTGATTTGCCCCAATCGCTGACGGACGCCCACGCCGTGAAACCTAAAATGATGAACGCGAGGATGACGAACGCGAGCAAAACCATTTTCACGTCGTAGGATTCGATTTTTTTGCCGAGATATTCCGGCGTGCGCCCGACCATCAATCCGGCGATGAACACGGTCAGCACGACGAAAATCAACATTCCGTAAAGTCCCGCACCGACGCCGCCAAAAATCACTTCGCCGGTCTGGATGTTGAACAGCGGCACGAGTCCGCCGAGCGGCGTGAAGGAATCGTGCATGGAATTGACCGCGCCGCAGGACGCGTCGGTTGTCACTGTCGCGAAAAGCGCGGAATCGAAAATGCCGAAGCGGACTTCCTTGCCTTCCATGTTGCCGTCGGCGACAGCGACGCCGAGTTGCTGATGAATCGGATTGCCGCGCACTTCCGCCCACCAGCAAAACAAAACGCCGGCGAGACACATGGCGAACATCGCCGACCAGACCGACCAGCCGTGCTTTTGATTTTTGGTTTCGCGTCCGAGATGATACGTCAGCGCGCTGCCGATGGACAGCAGCGCGAGCATTTGCAGAAAATTCGAGAGCGGCGTAGGATTTTCAAACGGATGCGCGGCGTTGGCGTTCGTGTAACCGCCGCCGTTCGTGCCGAGCATTTTGATCGCGACCTGCGACGCCATCGGCCCTTGCACGATGGTTTGCGTGTCGAGCGTTTGATTTTCCATCACGGGATTTCCCTTGGCGTCAACGACGGGTTTTGCATTCGCGTCAACTTTGGCGACGGAAATGGTTTGCGGCTCGATCAATTTCGCCGACGTGTAAGGTTTGAAATTTTGAATCATGCCTTGCGAGACGAGAAAAATTGCGAACACAAGGCAGATTGGCAGCAGCAAATAATAAGTGATGCGCGTGATGTCCACCCAGAAATTGCCGATGGTCGCGGTCGTGTGCCGCGCGATGCCGCGCACAAGCGCCGCCGCTACGGCCATGCCGACGGCGGCGGAAAAAAAGTTGTGGATGGTCAGCGCGACCATCTGCGAGAGATACGACATCGTGGATTCGCCGCCGTAGCTCTGCCAGTTCGTGTTCGTCGTAAAGCTGGCGGCGGTGTTGAACGCAAGATGTTCTGACAGCGCGGGGAAATTTTGCGGGTTGAGCGGCAGAAAATTTTGCAATCGCAAAATCGCGTAAGTGAACAGCAAACTCACTAGGCTGAAAATCAACATCGCAAACGTGTATTGTTTCCAGCCCTGCTCTTTCGTCGGGTCAACGCGGAAAATCCAGTAAGTCAGTTTTTCCAGAGGACGAAAAATCGGGTCGAGCCACGTGCGGCCATTGGCGTCGAACACGCGCCCGAGATAAATGCCGAGCGGTTTGGTGACGAGAATGAGCGCACCGAGATAGAGCGCGAGTTCCAACCATTGATGGACGTTCATAAAATTTTACGGGATCAAAATTTTTCCGGCCGGATCATGGCCACGATGAGATACACGCAGAGCGCGAGGGAAATGATTCCGAGAATGATGTTTTCCATAAAAGTTGAATCAGAGTTTTTCGCAGCCGATCGCGTAAAGCGCGAAGGCGACGAAAAACATGACGACAATTCCGATGTAAATGATGTCCAGCATAATTTTCAACAAACGCCGTCATCGCATCAACGCGACAACGCCGCATATTTTATCATGGGTGAACTTGAAAACCGATTCAAGAATCGCCCTTCCAATCGCCGACGAGGTTAGCTGACGGGCTTGGCCTTGAAAGTGGCCTTGAAACCGGTTGCCCGGCTTCGTTCGCCCCGTCCGAATTTCTTCGGAATCTGGTTCCCCCGCATCGGCTCGCAGAAAGGCGAACCGATTTAGGCTGCAACGGCCAGAGTAAATCATAACTGCCGCGCTTTGTCAAATTGCCCGTGAATACGGCGTTTTTTGACGAAAAAACTTTGCCATTCGCCGTTTGCGATTAAATTGCAGGCGCAACTTGATGAAGCGCCGAATTAAATTTTTGTCCGCGCTGGTTTTATTTTTGCCCGCGATGCTTTTCGCGGCGAATTTCATTTACCAGCCGGCTGCGGTCAAGCCGCCGAATCCGCCGCGCGAATTTCGCGGCGCGTGGATCACGGAAGTCGCAACGAATCAAGACTGGCCGTCCAAACCCGGCTTGAGCGTCGCCGAACAAAAAGCCGAGCTGGTTTCACTGCTCGACCGCGCGGTGCAATTGCATCTCAACGCAATCATCCTCCAAGTGCGCCCGGAATGCGACGCAATGTATGCCTCGCCGATTGAACCGTGGTCGGAATATCTCACCGGCACGATGGGCAAAGCGCCGCAGCCGTTTTACGATCCGCTCGCGTTTGCGATTGAAGAAGCGCACAAGCGCGGACTGGAATTGCACGCGTGGTTCAATCCGTTCCGCGCGCTGCTGGCCGACACCAAATCGCCCGTGGCACTGAATCACATTTCCCGGACGCATCCTGAACTTGTCCGCAAATATGGCGACCAACTCTGGCTCGATCCCGGCGAACCCGTCGTGCGCCAATATGTTTTGCGCGTCGTCATGGATGTCGTAAAACGCTACGACGTGGACGGCGTGCAGTTCGACGATTATTTTTATCCATATCCTGAAAAAGATTCCGCCGGACGCGTCCTGGATTTTCCCGATTACGCGACGTGGGAAAAATACGGTTTGCCCAACGGCTACGACCGCGCCAGTTGGCGACGGCAAAACATCAATCAATTCATCCAGGCCGTTTATCAAAACATCAAGGCGGTGAAGCCGTGGGTGAAATTCGGCGTCAGCCCGTTCGGAATCTGGCGTCCCGGTTTTCCAAAACAAATCAGGGGATTGGACGCCTATGCGAGCCTTTATGCCGACACGCGCCTGTGGCTCGCGAACGGCTGGCTCGATTATTTTTCGCCGCAACTTTACTGGCCGGTTGACGATTTTCCGCACAGTTTTCCGGCGCTGCTCGGTTGGTGGTCGTCGCAAAATATCCAGGGCCGCAATCTCTGGCCGGGATTGAGCACGGCGAACGTCGGCGAAAAATTTTCTGCAAACGAAATCGCGCGGCAAATTCAAATCACGCGCGCGCAATCCGGCGCGGGCGGCGAAATTTTTTTCCACCTGAAAAATCTCACGGACAATCCCGCGCTCGCCGCCGTCATTCGCAACGCATATCCTCAACCCGCGCTTGTTCCCGCGTCGCCGTGGCTGGATTCATTTTCACCAGACAAACCGAGGCTCGCCATCGTTGGAAACACAGGGGCAAATGTGCAGGTGCGCTGGGAAAATTCCGGCGGCGAACCGGCGTGGCTCTGGGTCTTGCAATCCCGCGCCACCAACAGCGTGTGGACGACGGAAATCCTGCCCGCGAGCCGGACCAATTACACTTTTGAAAATTCCAGCCCCGACATCATTTCCATCCATGCCGTGAACCGCGCTGGCAATTTAAGCCCGCCCGCCGCGCTGAAAAAAACCGCGCCGGTTCACAACGGCAAGGTGATGCTTTACGATTAGAAGATTTTCTTCCGCAGATTTCGCAGACGGACGCAGATTGAGAATTTCTTTTCGCAGAAGTTTTCATCTGCGTTAATCCGCGAAATCTGCGGAAGAAAATAAAATGGTTTTGGAAGGGCTGTAAGCCGAATTCTGTCTGCGCCTTGCGGCGGAGAGAATCATTTGTCTTAGCGACCGATACCCGAAACCTGTTTCGCTTTCGCGGGACACGGAGCGGGCAGCTCCTCGGTTTCCTATTTGGCCTTGCACCCGATGGGGTTTTCCGTGCCGCGTCGCTTGCGCTTCGCGCGGTGCGCTCTTACCGCACCTTTTCACCCTTACCGCATCGAACGGACTGCGGCGGTCTGATTTTCTGTGGCACTTTCCGTCGAAAAGCCTTCCGACTTTCCGCCCGCGTGTATCTCCGGCCAAACCGGAGTTACGCGGCATCACGCCCGATGGTGTTCGGACTTTCCTCTTCCGGCTCGCGCCGAAAGCGATTCTCCGCCCTTCCAAAACCGATGTTAAGCTAACGGAAATTAAAAATAATTCAAGCCGCGAAATCTTTTTTGGGAAATCCATTATTTCTTCAACCGATAAAACATTGCGCCGCCAGAAATCGTGTTTGTGACAACGTAATTAGTGCCATTGACACTAGGCAACGATGCAGAAGACCAGACCGATGTTGCTGACAATGAAGTTGAATCTTGCAAACTGAATCCAGCCGCGTTGGTCGGCCAAATGAGAATAATTTTACTTCCGTTCTTGTTGAGATTGATTGTCGGCGTCGTTGTGTTCGGTTGTGTGACCGTGACAGTCCAATAGTTAATGCCATTGTCGCCTTCGTTGCATTCGGCGATCTCATTTTCATCATCAATCTTGTAGCCGAGATAATAAGTTCCTGATGCAGTCGCGGCATTGATAATGATGTTCAAGTTTGTGGACACAGTTCCGTTGGCGATACAACCGTTGACTTGCAATTCATAAAATGGAGTCAAGCCAGTAAAACTTGTCGTAGTGCTTAACCCGTAAAACCCGACATGAAATGTCCCGGCATTGGCACTGCCGCCAGTGCATGACCCGTTCGTAATAGTGAGGGAGGTAGTTATTGTATCACCGGGATGTGGAGTTGAATTATTTAGATTGTCGGTGCTTTTTGTTAAATTAGCTTGAGGTGGCGGCAGAACTGTAATTGTCCAATAAAAAATTCCATTGTCGCTCTCATTACATTCAGTCACTTGATTGGTATCATCAATTTTGTAACCGAGATAATAAGTCCCCGGTGCTGTTCCGGCACTGATAGTGATGTTCTGATTTAACGACGCAGTTCCGTTTAGGGCACAACCGCTGACTGCTGCCTCAAAAAACGGCGTCGCGCCAACAAAACTCGAACTGGACGAAAAATAAAACCCAACGTGAAAAGCCCCGGCACTTGTTCCACCGGAACATGGCTGGTTTGTTATGGTGATTGAAGCGGTTACAACATCGCCAGTGTGCGGACTCAAATTGTTAAGGCCGTCAGTGAATCTTGCCAGATTTGGCAGCGGCGTTGCCACCAATGCACCCAAAGCCATGACGATCCCCGCGCCAGAATCTCGATCTACGCCGGGCGACATAATATCCAAGGCGGTATTTGTAAGAACCATGCGAATTTGAAACGCCGTCAGATTAGTGTTGTATGATTTGAGCAACGTGGCGATTGCGGCGGCGTGCGGCGCGGCAGCGGAAGTGCCGTAAAAAGGATTCAGTTCACCGGCTGGCAAATCTGTCGTTACTCCATCGGCGGCGGTAATATCTGGTTTTTGACGCACTGCGCCGCCTGTCGAAGAAAAATTGCCGGGAGTAATGGGCGCGCCATTGGCTTGAAAGAATACACGGCGCGGGCCGTCGGAACTGAATGTTTCGACAGGATTCGCTGTGCCGCCCGTAAAAGGATTGGGGTAGGAATTATTCGCAGCCGTCGCAGCTACGTCGAAAGCATTTGTCGCGCAGTCATGTCCTCTGGTCGAACCTTGTGTGCTGATGGCCAGTTCACCGCGCCCTGTGGAAAGGTGCAAAAATCTTCCCGCCCCAGAAAATTTCACAATTACTATCAAGTCACCAACGGCAGGATTTGTCGTAGAGCTTGAGTTTGGAACACATTCGTAAGGGTCTTGAGTTCCATTTTGAGGATTGGTTGACGACGCAACAACGTTACTGCCAGTTGGATCAAGCAAATATAAATCATAATCATTAGTCGAAGCCCCCAACGGATCAGACCAGAACAAAACGGTAGTCAAATCGTTTCCGGCAGATCCATTGGTTGTGATTTTATCAAAGAGCATTCCCCCACCAAAGCTATGCACATGGCCTGAATTTGCTGGCAATAGTGAGTCATTTATATCCCCACTATCAACAAAATCTCCTTCCCAAGTCCCACTGGTTCCGTCATCCTTATTCCCTGAATTTGCAGCGGCAGAAAAATAGAGAACGCCATTTGCTGTAACCGAATTAACAGCTTGCGCCACTTTTCCGTCTTGGAAAGGCGATTCGTCGGGATATGACTCGTCGTCCACAATGATGTTACAACCTGCGGCTTGAAGCGACTGAATGTTGCTTGCAAAACTCGCTTCGCTACTTGCTGCGGTTGCAAAATACAATTGCGCTCCCGGAGCCAAGTCATTGACAATTTCTAGCATCGCCGTTCCTTCACCTGTTGCTGGCTCACCGCTTTGCCCTGACAGAACTGTTACTTTTCCGGCGATTTGAGATGTTGTTAAATGATCCACGCTATCGGAAAGAACGCCAACTTTGACGCCTGTGCCATTTATGCCAAATGTCGTGCGCGCTCCGTGGGTTTGATGAGTATAATCTCCTTCACTGTCCACGGTATTATTCATCGCGCGGACAGCGGGTTCAACGAATTTGACTTCGCTTCTCGCCGCCAAATCTTCAATGTTCGCCAACGGAACATCTGCGCGGATGGCTTGATATTGCGGGAAGTCATTGACCACGTTCCCGCCGAGAGTTTTGATATATTGCAACAGGGCGTCCGTAACATCCGCCTTGATGTCCACCAAAACCCGGCCTTGATCGTCTTTGTCCAAATCCACACGTTGCGTCGGCACGCCATCCGCAATGGGAACGCCACGGCGCATCATGTCGGCGTAAAGCAGTTGCGAATCTATTTTTTGTTGTGTCGGAGTGCGATTTTCTTTTTCATTTTCCAACGCCGCAATCTGCTTCAAAGCACTGGCACTGATTTGACCATCATAGTTTGTGTTTGTTGCATTTGTGCCGGAAGGCAGGATTGCCGCTATTGAATTCGTAACAACCGAAGAATTATTTCGGATAGAAAGAGGAGGTTGGTTCGTTTGGGAAGAAATTTTCTGACTTGCAAGAAGAGGCAATAAACGATTTTTGGAAACTTCTTTTGCCGTAGGTTCTTTCGACAAAAACTTTGATTCACACAACCACAAAGCTGAAAGCAAGATTAACAAAAGAACAATCCAAATGCGCGCCGAATTGGTTTTTGTGGCTTTCATTTCTCACGCCTCATGTAAGTATTCTGGCATCCGGCGTCAAGCGTCTTTTTCGGTATTCCTTCTATGTGCCGGTTGCAAAACTAAACGACGCTATCAGTTCCCAAGTCGCTTGCCTATTAAAAGAGGCTCGTGAAAAGCGCGGCCTTTCGTTAAATGTGCTCGCGCAAAAAGCGGGCTTATCACGCCAAACCGTCAGCTACGTCGAACAGGAAGTTCAAAATCCCACGCTGGACACCTTGCTCCGCATCACAGCAGTCTTGGAAGTTGACCTCGAAAAAATCATTGCCAAAGCAAGGAAGGCTGGCGTCAAACAGAAATAAGCGGCTGGTTCTTTCCGGCAAATTCCTCGGCGATCATGTCGAACACGTCGTGAAGTTCGTGCTGCGCCTCCTCCGGCGTGCGCCCGATGGCGTGGCAGCCTTCAATCGCGGGAACGTAGGCGACGTAACTGCCGTTGTCATCGCGCCGGCAAATGACTTGATAATCGAACAGCGTCTTCACGAAATGAAGTTAACATTTCCCAAACGCGCGGTCAAAGCGTTTTACTCCGCCGTCGCCAGTTCCATGTC
>DASXED010000069.1:0-12104 GCA_036490295.1 Verrucomicrobiia bacterium
TTGAATATGCAATTGAAGGCATGGGTAACGCAACGGATCTCAAAAAACGACACGGTTTGGAAGAACGCATGAATGAGACTTTGGGCTGGACTGGATTAGGACTTTGTGACGGTGGAAGTATTGGCAGCGGCACAATGGAAGTCTGTTGCTATGTAGTGGACTTTCAAATTGCGAAGGATGCAATTCTAATGATCTTCAAAATACTGAATTCAAAAATTTCACACGCATCTATCGAGAAGATGAATAAATTTGAATCAGAGCGATTTCCAAAAACAAAAAAGGCGTCCATTGCTGGACGCCTTTTGCAATTTGATTTGAGAATTTTCACGCGCTTTCGCCGGAATCATTTCAGGCGGCGGCTTTTTCTTCTTCCTTGAGTTTGTCCGCCAGCCATTCCTTGATTTGCGCCTGTCGCGCCAGACCTTTGCGCCCCGCAATCTTATCAATCTTCAAAATCATCCAGTGCGGCATATCCACGTTCACGCGTTCCTTGCGTTCGTTGGGACGAAAAGCTTTTTCCGTGGCAAAATAATCCATCACGTCCTCGCCTGCGTCGAAACGCGCTTCAAGGTTTTCCGCCGTTGTCTTTGTCTTATTGTTGCTCATACATGATTTCCTCGTTTTTTCGCGCGCGGCGGACGCTGATGATCCGAACCTTGTCGTCGCGTCGCGTGAAAATCGCCGTCCACAATTTTCCGCCATGTCTGCCAATCAAAGCTTTGCGAATTTTGCCTTCTTGCCGGGCAAAAATTTCCAGCGCTCGCAAATCCCGCCAAAGAATTTTCGCCTCTTCAAAACTGATGCCGTGCTTCTTTCGATTGGCTTCGCTTTTTTCGACATCAAACTCAAATTCCATTTTCAGGTATAAAAATGCTCCATTGCCGCAAAACCGTCAAGTTCTCACGCGCAAACAAAAAAGGCGTCCATCGCTGGACGCCTTGGCAATTTTGCTTGAAGAATTTTACGCGCTTTCGCCGACTTGAAACCGCACGAACCGGCGGATCGTGATCTCATCGCCAAGCTGTTTGCCGATCTGCGCGACGTGTTCCTTCACGCTGACTTCGGAATTGCGTTTCACGAAACCCTGGTCCACGAGGCAGTAGGTCTGGAAAAATTTGTCCAGCACGCCGGCCAGGATTTTTTCCATCGCCTGCGGCGGCTTGCCTTTCAAACGGTCAGAGTTCGCGGCGATCTCGCGTTCCTTTGCGATGACGTCCGCCGGAACTTCCTCGCGAGAGACGGCGTGCGGATGGCCTGCCGCGATCTGCAACGTGATGTCGCGCACGAGTTGCTTGAATTCTTCCTTGGACGTGGTCTCCGGCTTGCCCGCGCCAACTTCGACGAGCACACCGACTTTCGCGCCGGTGTGGATGTAAGCCGCGACGAGTCCGTTGCCGGAAACCTCGATGCGCTGATGCCGGGAAATTTTGATGTTCTCGCCAATCTTCGCCACGACGGCGACGCGGTCGGCTTCCAAATCCGCAGCCGGATTTGCGGCAAGTTTCTTGGCGATGTCGTCGCAGAACGCGCGGAAGCCGTCGTTCTTGGCGACAAAATCCGTTTCGCAATTGATTTCCACCAGCACGCCGACTTTCGCGCCGGGCGCGATGTGTTGCGCGATGACGCCTTCGTTCGCCGCGCGGTCGGCCTTTTTCGCGGCGGATGCGATGCCTTTTTTGCGCAGATAATCCATGGCGGCTTCGATGTCGCCCTTTGTCTCGACGAGCGCTTTTTTGCAATCCATCAAACCTGCGCCGGTCATTTCGCGGAGCTTGCCGACGCTTGCAGCAGTGATTTCAGCCATAAAATTAAAAGTTAAATCGTTGAATTGTTGAATCGTGAATCGTTACAACGGAAGTAAATCCTGTTGAACCAATTTACGCCGGTGAACTTTCCGGCGTAGTCGGATCGTCGCCAGCGGCAATTTCCACCGCCTGCGCCGATTCAAATTTTTGTTCGCCGGCCGGAGCCGCTTCCTGCGCGTCGGGCTTGCGAGCGCGCTTGGATTCAAATTCCGCCTGCGCCTGCGTGATGACCTGGCCAATCGTGGCCATGATCATGCGCACGGAGCGGATGGCATCGTCGTTCGCGGCGATTGGATACGTCACGAGGTCGGGATCGGAATTCGTGTCCACGAGCGCGACGATGGGAATTTTCAATTTGATCGCCTCGGCCACAGCGTTGTGCTCGCGCTTGATGTCCACGACGAACATCGCAGCGGGAATTTTGTCCATCGAACTGATGCCGTCGAAATATTTGTGCAAACGCGCTTCCTCACGGTGGATCATCGCCTGCTCCTGCTTGACGTAATCATTGATCGTGCCGTCCGTGTTCATCTTCTCGATTTCCTTGAGACGCTTGAGGGACGTTTTGATCGTGTTGTAATTGGTCAACGTGCCGCCGAGCCAGCGCTCGACGACGTAAAATTGTCCGCATTCCTTCGCGGTTTCCTTGACACATTGCTGCGCCTGTTTTTTTGTGCCGACGAAAATGACTTTTCCGCCCTTGCGCACGGTCTTGGCCAGAAAATCACACGCCGCCTCGAGCTGCTCGACGGTTTTCGAGAGGTTGATGATGTGGATGCCGTTGCGCGCGTCGAAGATGAACGGCTTCATCTTGGGATTCCAACGCTTCGTCTGATGTCCGAAATGGACGCCTGATTCCAACAATTCTTTTACGCCGATGCTTAACATATTTCCTTTGGTTAAAACTTTGAAAGTGGAACAGGCATCTTGCCTGTTTGTTTTGACAGGCTGGAAGCCTGTCCCACTAATTCAAAGCATCCCGCGGAAAACGGGATTGATTTTGATGTTATTGTGGCCGTTCGCATCCACACGGACGCGAAATTTTTAAGGCCGTCTTCCCTTTGCCGATTTGGCGAAAGGGACGCTGAAAATAACAGAAAAATGCGGAGTGGCAACTGCTATTTTTCTGCATGGACAACGAGATAATGAAAGTTTAGTGTTTGAACTGTGAAAAGAATTAAGCCGCACGGTGCGGTCTGATAGCGGGTTAGACTACAAAAATGAGTGCCAATAATATTAAACGCCTTCTTTTTATTTTGATCCTGGTTCCTTCGACACTGTTTGTCGGTAGGGTGATTCAAATCCAGATGAGGATGAATTACCTTCAGCACGCAGACCATGCGCGCATTTTATCGGCTTGTAGAGAGGCTATTACCAATCGCGGTTCATATAAAAACGACAATCCACTCGGAGGTTTTGATTACAAAAATGAAGTCATGATTTTTCCTCCATTACCTGACAATCTTCCTCAAGCCATTCGAGAGTTGCATCCGCGTATGGTGACTAGAAACGTGTGATGATTTTCGATTGGAATTTCTTGAAATCCTTCAGCTTTCTTCTTGGCAATTTCCGCCGTGACTTTTTTCGATGCAGAAGAAAATAGAGAGTTACGCAACTCTTCACTTTGGCCACGTTCGCCAAGTTTTCTCCAGTGGATAGTGTGCGTGCCATTGTTTTCCCACGTTTCCCAGTATTGGAACACACCATCAGATTTCCGATAAAGTTTTATCACGGATTTTACTTTGAGCCTTGAAAATTTGTCTGGCAAGAGGATTTTTTACAACGTCTTTGATTTGACGATTCGGCGCGCGGCTGTTAAACATTTTGCGATGCTCCGCGCGCTTCAACGTTTATGACCACGGCCAAAAAACCGAAATTTTCCCGCATCCTGCTCAAGTTGAGCGGCGAGTCGCTCGGCGATGCGAACGGCGTGGGCATTTCGCCCGAGGCGGTGCAGCACATGGCCGGGCAGATCCGCGAGGTGCGCGAACTGGGCGTGCAGGTGGTCGTGGTCGTCGGCGGCGGGAATATTTTTCGCGGTTTGAGCGGCAGCGAGCGCGGCATCGAGCGCGCGACGGGCGATTACATGGGCATGCTCGCGACGGTCATCAACGCGCTGGCGTTGCAGGACGCGCTTGAAAAACTCGGCTCGCCCACGCGCGTCCAAAGCGCGATCACGATGGCGCAGATCGCCGAGACGTTCATCCGGCGGCGCGCGGTGCGGCATCTGGAAAAAGGTCGCGTGGTGATTTTTGGCGGTGGCACGGGCAATCCGTATTTTTCCACGGACACGGCGGCGGCGTTGCGCGCGAATGAAATCGGCGCGGAAGTGATCTTGAAGGCGACGAAGGTGGACGGCATTTACGACAGCGACCCGAAGAAAAATCCAAAGGCGAAACGGTTTGAAAAAATTTCCTACCTCGCCGCGTTGCAGAAACAATTGAAGGTGATGGATTCGACGGCGTTCTCACTGTGCATGGATAACAAGATGCCAATTATCGTTTTTGATTTTAACAAGCTGCATAATCTGCGTCGCGTTGTCATGGGCGAAAAAGTCGGGACGCTCGTATCGTAGCGGCTTTCGGTAGAAAGCCGGAAATTTATTTTGCGGCGCTCTGCCGAGACGCCGCTACAATCACCAATGCCCGAACTCCCTGAAGTTGAAATTCTCGCGCGACACTTGCTCCCAATCTTGCGTGGGAAAACGATTCGCGGCGTGGACGTGCAGCGTGAAAAAGTTTTAAGACCGACTTCTTTGCGAGAATTTCAAAAAATCTTGATAGGCGCGAAGTTCACGGATTTGTCGCGGCGCGGAAAATATCTTCTGTTCACGCTGCACGCGAAAAAATCTCGCAAAATAATCCCACTGCTTGGTCATTTGGGAATGACGGGACGAATGTTTCTCGTGCCGAAAAATTCGCCGCTGCCAAAACATGCCGCCGTCATTTTCGATTTAGGCGCGATGAATTTTGTCTACGAAGATTTTCGTTATTTTGGCCGGATGACTTTGGATTTGTCGCCGATTTAAAATCTCGGTCTCGAACCGCTGGAACAACATTTTTCCGCGAAAGTTCTGGCGGCGAATTTGCAACGCTCGCGCCAACCGATCAAAATCAAATTGCTCGATCAAACTGTCGTGGCTGGCGTCGGCAACATTTACGCAAGCGAAGCTTTGTTCCGCGCAAAAATTTCGCCGAAACTTCCAGCGAACGAATTAACTTTAGCGCAGACGAAAAAATTGTGGCGCGCGATCCGCGACGTTTTGAACGAAGCGATAAAATTCGGCAGCACGGTGCAATTGAAATTTGCGGACGGAAAATCGGACGGGCTTTTTTATTTTGGCCGCGCGGATCACGCGCCGGATTTTTACGAGGAACGATTGCGCGTTTATGATCGTATGGGCAAGCCGTGCTTGAATTGTCGCACGCCGATTCATCGCTTCACGCAGGCGGCGCGCAGCACATTTTATTGTCCGCGCTGCCAAAAAGTGTGACGAATGAAATTGACGCGGAGCGCAACGGTTTGTAAATTGCGCGTCCTTTTTGCGTTCCAGAGTAGCTCAATGGTAGAGCACGCGGCTGTTAACCGTGATGTTGAAGGTTCGAGCCCTTCCTCTGGAGCCATTTGAAAACCCTCGGTTTTCAATGGCTTTTGAGGCAGGACAGGCCAAAAAAGGCGCAAGTGTAGGGGAAATTGTAGGGGAAAATTGTTGCGAGGCGTTTCACAGGGTAACGGTTCGACAACAAGCGGCATACACGAAGCTGCGAATTAACGCTCTGGGTCTCTTTCAACGTAGCATAAAAATGCTATGAAAAAGAGATATTGGTTATGGGAAAGAAACGGCGCCTTTTACTTGGACGACTCCGTGACGCGGAAGAAAGAAAGTTTGCACACGCGCGACAAGCGCGAAGCCGAACGTATCCGCGACGCTCGCAATGAAGCCGTAGCCCGCCCCACGCTCGGTATAGCACTCGCCAAGGCGTAACCGGAGATACAGGTTCAGGCAAGACGCGCTCCGGCATCACCCAATTGCTGTTTCAGGTTTTCCAAAATGAAAAAATGTGGGGAGGAGTCTGTATAGACGACAAGGGCGTCTATTGGGAAACGCTTAAAGAAATGGCCGTCCAACTTTAACCGGCAAAACGGTTTAATCTTATTGCAGGTCAGGCCGGAAGGCGCACCCGCCGATTGGAAACCAACTTGCACATACAACCTGCCTTCCGACCGCAAAATTCCATTCAGCACCTATGCCAAGTTCATCGTGGACACGGCAACAAGTCTTGGACAGCAAGGCGATAAGGCGTTTTTCAAAAACCAAGCCCAAACGCATATCGCGCTCGCATTGGAGGCGCTTTATCTGGGCGGCTGGGAAGTCACTTTTGAAAACGTGCACGAAGTTTTGCTCGATGATTCAGAAATGGATGCTGTTCTCTGCAACTTGGCGGGCGACCCATTGACGCGACCAGAACGACACACAACCATATCCATGTCGCTGCCAGTAGTGCGTTGCTATCGCCCAGTTAATCAAAATGGTTTTGTTCATTTTCAATGCGGCAGGATGTTCGCGCCTTTTTCCTCGACGTAACGTAACTTTGGTATGCTGCGTTTGCCGATGATCAAAATCGCCAGACCGATCCATGATGTCGCGGCCAGAATGAGTGCCACGGGCATCATGCTGTGTGAATTGAAAATGCCGACGCTCGCGGACGCGAGGCCGGAGACACCAATTTGCAAAAAGCCGAGCATGGCGGACGCGCTGCCGATGTTGCGGTCGAAGGGCACGAGCGCGAGCGCCGCCGCGTTCGGGTAGGCAAGTCCGAGGCTGGACAGTGAAATGAATAGCAGCACGAGCGTCATATCCAGTCCGAACCAGCCGCAGACCGTCCCCACGAGAAGCAGCAACGCCACAGGACATTCCACGATCAATGTGGCGCGGAAAATCTGTTCGCTGGAAAATTTTCGCAGGAGAAAGACGTTGATCTGGTTGCTGCCGATGAAGCCGGTGGCCAGCGCGGCAAAGATCGCGCCAAATTTTTGCGCGCTGACGTGAAACACTTCCATGAAGATGATGGGCGAACTCGCGACATAAACGAGCAGGCCGGAAAAAGCGAACGCACCGGAGAGCGCGTAGGTGATGAATTGCGACTCGCGCAGGACGATGGCGTAGTTGTGAAAAATCGGACGAAGACGCAACGAGACGGTGCGGTCGGGTTTGTGTCCCTGCGGCAATTGCCACATGCAAACCGCGATCATCAAGGCCGCGAATAGTGACAGGACGATGAACACCCATTGCCAGCCGAGATGCACGGCCACAAAAACCCCGGCGCTTGGCGCGAACAGCGGCGAGACGCTCAAGATCAGAATCAGCAGCGAGATTATTTTTGCAGTTTCATGCACTGGAAAAAAATCACGCACCATCGCCATCGCCGCGACTTGCGCCGCGCATCCGCCCAGCGCCTGCACGAAGCGCATGGCGATGAGCCATTCGACGGTGCGCGAACAGAGGCAGAGAATTGACGCCGCGATGAATAGAATTAATCCGGCATACAATGGCAGTTTGCGTCCGAAACGGTCGAGCAGTGGACCGTAAAAAAGTTGACCAGCGGCCATCCCGGCAAAATAACTGGCGATGGACAGTGAAATCCGCGCGGTGGAAGTATGCAGCGCGTCGGCGATTTGCGGAAACGCCGGCAGATACATGTCAATGGCGAACGGGCTGATGGTGGAGAGCGCGCCGAGGATGACGATAATCAAATAACGGTTTCGAGTTTGAGACATAATTTTCGGGTGGATATAAAGTGATAAAATTGGGATGAGGATTCGGGACTCCTAAACAGCAAAAAACTTTGACGCCATCAACATTCGCACAATGACCGTTTTCACCATTCCCGGTCAAGATTCAAATGAGAGGTTGCAGCCAAACAAAAACCCGCAACGACCGGCCACAAAAATAATTAAAAAAGTTCTTGCACAATTTCATTCTGTGACTATTGTAGTAACAGTTATGGCGAACAACATCCAGTTCTCGATTGCGGTTCACATCCTGGCCGGGTTGGCCTGCGGGTGTGACCAGAACGGCGTCACGTCCGGGCATCTGGCGGAAAGCGTGAACACCAGCGCCAGCTTCGTGCGACGCACGCTGGCTAAATTGTCCAAAGCGGGGTTGGTTGACACGGCCACCGGCAAGGCGGGTTCGTGCTGGCTTGCAAAGGATGCAAAAGACATTTCGCTGCTCGACATTTACAAGGCCGTGGATGCGCCCAAGGTGTTTGCCATCCATGATTATTCCGAACAAAAAACGTGTTTCGTAAGCTGCCACATTAAGACCGCATTGGAAAAAGCGCTGGCAAAAACACAGAAGGCGATGGAGGCAAGTCTGGCTGGAATCAGCCTGGCGCAGATTGTTTCCGACGTGAAGAAAAAATAAAAAATTTTATCCTTTATTGTTACTGTTTTAGTAACAAATAAATAAACAAAGACAACAAACTAAAAAACAGAAAGACAAAATATATGAGCACAAACATCAGCAAAAAACTCGCAGGCAAAGTCGCGGTCGTCACGGGCGCATCCAAAGGCATCGGCGCGGCCATCGCCACGCATCTCGCGGCGGAAGGCGCGGCGGTCGTCATCAATTATGCTTCCAGCAAAACCGGCGCGGACAAGGTCGTTGCCGAAATCACCGGCGCGGGCGGCAAGGCAGTTGCCGTGCAAGGTGACGTTTCCAAGAAGGCTGACATTGACCGGCTGTTCAGTGAAACGAAGAAAGCTTTCGGCAAGCTTGATATTCTCGTGAACAACGCGGGCATCTATGAGTTTTCGCCGCTGGAAAATGTGACCGCCGATCATTTCCACAAGCAATTTGATTTGAATGTCCTCGGCCTGATTCTCACGACACAGGAAGCGGTCAAACATTTTAGTCCCGACGGCGGCAGCGTCGTCAATATCAGTTCCATTGTCAGCGGCACCTACGCCGCGCCGAATGGTTCGGTTTACAGCGCGACGAAAGCTGCGGTGGATGCCGTCACGCGGTCGCTCTCGAAGGAATTGGGCGCGCGCAAAATCCGTGTCAATGCCGTCAATCCCGGCATGATTGAAACAGAAGGCTTTCATACTGCTGGAATCGCAGAGAGCGATGTGCGCAAGCAGTATGAGGCACAAGCCCCGCTCGGCCGCATCGGTCAGGCGCAGGACATCGCGCCTGCCGTGGTCTTCTTCGCTTCTGATGATGCGTCGTGGATCACCGGCGAATCGCTTTATATCACAGGCGGCGTGCGCTGATTGACTTGAATCAAAATCTCAACTGACGAAAATCTTTATGAGCACAACCAACTCAGTTACTGACCTAACACAACGCCCGCCGCGCAGCCCGCGCGTGCGGTTGGGCGGCTATGTTTTCCTGCCGCGCATTCTCGACAAAGGCCGCGCGTCGGTCGCTGGTAAGATCGGCGAATATCGCTTCGGTGCCAAAAGCATGGACCGGCATTTCCTAAACTTCGTCGGCCTCGAACCCGACGCGTTGAAAAATGAACTAGCCAAAGGCGGCGGCGACCTTGAGTTGCTGACGTGGATTCAGGCCAACGCAAAACATCAGCGCCAGCCGTGGGAAATCGCCGCGTGGAGCGAGTATCATCTGCGCCGCACGCCGGACAGCGACCACGAGACGCTCAACGATTTCGCCGATGAGGTGAAGAAATTCAACCCGCTGCGCGAAGACATCAACACTTGGTTCGACCTTCTTGACCTAGACGACTATTGCTCGTTTGGCGGCAAGGCGTGAACCGGAAACATCGCTAAAAATATGAAACAGACCATTGAAATCAACGAAGCGAACTTCGAGAGCGAAGTTCTTCAATCAAACCAACCCGTCCTCGTGGACTTTTGGGCTGAATGGTGCGGGCCGTGTAAAATGCTCGCGCCCGCGCTCGAAGAAATTGCCGTTGAGCAAGCCGGTCGCGTCAAGGTCGCAAAAGTGGACGTGGACAGCAACCCGGCATTGGCCGCGCGTTTTGGCATCCAATCCATTCCGACACTGTTGTATTTTGCGGACGGCGATGTAAAAGATAAAACGGTCGGAGTCGTCGGCAAGCGGGCGATTGTCTCCAAATTGGAAAAGCTCGCCGTGCCGGTGTAAGATAAAGCCAAATGAAAATTCCAACTACATTTCAAGGACGACGGACGACGGAATTGGTTCGCACATTTAGCGACAACGATTCTGTTGTCGCCGCTGCACCGGTTCGACCGTTGCCAAACGATGATGAGTTACTGGACAGCTATTCTCAAAGCGTGACCCGTGCCGTTGAAAAAGTCGGGCCAGCGGTGGTGAACATCCGACATACGGAAAAGCTTGATCTGGTTGTGACGCCGGAAGAACTGGCGCGCGACCATCAAAGGAATTAAAGAAGCACAAGAAAGCTGCATACAACCGGACATGGCCTCCAAAGGTGGTTGTCTGATAAGTTGACTTACAGTTGTTTAATCCGGCTGCGTCAGCAGCACCAGTTCCAAATACCAGTTGACAGCGGTGGGAAATCCCACCATAGTGCAGTCATGCCGACATTGACACAAAAACGCCCGACAGTCGTGGAAGATTACGACGTTGCCGCCGACGCCAAAAAGCGCATCAGCCTGCGCAATGCCAAGACAAAGTATTTTCACGTCCAAGCATTGTCGAACGGCGGCTTTTATCTGGAGCCGCGCGTGCTGGTATCGCCTCAAGCCATTTCCGCCCGTTCCCTGAAGATGCTGGACAAATCCGTGGCCAATCTGAAAAAAAGGCTGGCATCCGCGCCGATTGATTTGTCTGTCTTCGCCGAGGCTTGAAAGGATTCAAATGGCTTTCAACATCCGCATGGGATTGCCGGAAATGGAAGCACTGTGGAACGACCTCTCCACCCGCAAGCGACAGGAGCAATTGGACAAGGACGAAGAAAAGTTTTTCAAGAAGCTGGTCAAATCACTCGGCTATCTTGCTGAAAATCCACGGCACAACAGTCTGGCTTCGCACGAAATTGACGACCTGACCCGCAAATACGGATTCAAGATTTTCCAGTCATATCTTGAAAACAACACGCCGTCAGCCGGACGAATGTTTTGGGCTTACGGGCCGGACAAGCGCGACATCACGGTGCTGGCAATTGAGCCTCACCCAGAAGATCAAAAACGCGGTGCTTATCAGCGTATCAAATTATCCGCGTTGCCGATGGCAAAAAAATAATCTTTAAAAAAGCGCAATCACTCAATTGCACCGTTGTCTGCGTGGTAACAGGCATAGCAGGAAAACACCAATCTTCTAGCTTACGCTGCGCTACCGAACCGATACGGACCATATTGCGAATTTCCGCAAAATGGTCAACGACCGCATGACTGCTCTTAGCTTATCCAAGCTTCTGATTGTATTGTGCGATATTGGCAAAAGGTAAATCAGAACAGGAAAAATCGTAATCGGTTTCTTGAGTCAAGCGAGATGGATTCCTGAAAAGAATTAAAGCAGCTAAAAGTGTGTAGTAAAACGTGTAGTAAAAGTAGTAAAAGAGTAATTTCCGAGTCAGTGTTGATTGTGACGAATTAACTTGATTCTATAGGGAAATATGATTAAATTTCTTGTGAAATAAATAGCGGCAAGTCTCCGAGTCCTTCCTCTGGAGCCATTTAACAAAATCGTTGGAGGACAACGACTGCTTGCGGGAGGAGGGTGAAAAAAAGCGAAAGTGTGTAGTAACCGGCGGGCGGAACAACAACCCCGCATAATCCAGCGAAAATCCGGTTACAATCCGCCCACTGCTCGTTAAGCAAAAACTTCGGAGACACCTATGCTGAAAGGTGTCTATGAAAGCAAAATACTGGCTCTGCAAACGGAACGAAATCTTCTTCAGTTTCGATTCGACCACCGGCAAACGTGAAAGTCTTCACACCGGCGACCGCGAAGCGGCGACGACATAGGAATTGTGACCGGCAGCAGGTGGAAGTTGCGTTCCGTCACGAGGATCGCAAAATTTCGACCGAGGCCGCCGCCGTCATCACGCTGCCGCCCGGCGTGCCGAAAGCCGGCAAAGGCGTATTTAAGGAGAAACGGGAAACGAGCGGTAAAACCGGCGGCTGAATTGGCCCATGTTGAAATCCACAAAAGTGAACGGTGCCGCGTTGGTTTGCAGCGAAACCCAGCCAGTCAAATCGGTGGACGCCTGCACGACGTATGAGTTGCCCGGAATGCCGGAAACGAGAAATGAAAATTGATTGTTCGCGCCGGACACGGACGTCAAGATCACCGTGCTGCCATTGGCGGTGTTGAAAGACGTTTCA
>DASXED010000128.1:0-6436 GCA_036490295.1 Verrucomicrobiia bacterium
TCATGTCAGATTGTTACCGTTGATGGTGTTGGTGAGTTGCACGGCCCATTTGCCGGATGAAGTACCGGGACGACCGATAAATTTTGGCACCTGGTTCAAACTTAATTGAACCTGTGCAGCGCAGGCGGGATCGAGTGCGAGCAGGTCGCCGATCTTGAGCCGCGTGATTTCGCCGGCGGACATTTTCAATCCCTGCCATTCGGCGATGACGGGAACTTTCACCTCGTCGAATTCCGAATTCCATTTTGGCTTTGCCGCGCGCGTGGGAGCCGCGTCCGAGCCGGGCAATGACGGCGAAAGCAATCGCATGAGCGGCTCGACGGTCGCGTAAGGAAAAACAATTTGGATCGGCTCGGATTGTTCGCCGATGCCACCGCTCATCGTGAGGACGAGCATCGCGGTGTCGGGCGTCGCAGTTTGCAAAAAACGGCTGTTGTTTTCGTGGCCGAGCAGGGACGGATGCAACCCGCGCATCTCCGGCCAGTGATTGCACCATTCGCTGATGACGAGCGTGGCGACCTGGTCAATGAGCGCAATTTCGATCTCACTCAAATCACGGCTTTCTTCTGGCGCTTGGCCCGGCCCGCCGAGCAGCCGATCCACGAGCGTCAAACCGAGCTTTGGCGGAATGACAAGCAGGCCGACACCCTTGAGCGGTTCGGTCTTGAACAAAGTGATATGCGTCGGACTCGGCAAATCTTCGATGAATTTCTGGTAACCGGTGATCTGAATTTTGGAAAGTTGCAGACTGAATTCAAGGCGCAGAAAAATAGCCAGTCGCGCCGCGAGTGAGCGGATGAATTGTTCGTGCCGCTGGCGGATGCGGCGCAATTCGCTCGGCGTCAGAAATCCTGATTGACGGAAATCGTGTCCGCGAATGTCTCCAGCCTTGCGGCGTTCGCGAACGCCCTTGGCCGTCAGCACAAACACATCGGGTGTTTCAGGTGCAACTGTCGGTGAACCGGATTCGCTCATTTAATTTTTATTGGATGGCGAATTCCGTGAAATAAATGTCCTGCACCGCCGAATCGCCAAGGATGTTGTTAAAGCCGGTCATCAACTCGGTGCGGATCAGATTCCGCTCGCCGGGCTTTTCCAGGTCGGCCAGCGTCTTGGTCGCGAGCGCGCCGCTGGCCATGTCGCGCAATTGCGCGTCGTGCTCCGCCATCTTGTCCTTGAAATCCGCGCTGGTGCCGGCGACGGAAAGGCTGACGAGCAAATAACGCGCGCCCATCGTGTCGGCCACGTTGACGAGCAGCTTGTTCATCATCACGGATTCCTGTTTTCCGCCTGCGCTTTTTGAACTCGCGGCCTCTTTTTTGACGCCGCCCGAAGCGGCGGAACTTTTGATGCCCAATCCTTTTTGCAATTGCGGCAAAATGACGAATTGCGCCACGCCAAACGCCAGTGCTGGCATGAGCAGAATTGTGATGATCAACGGCAGCCACGCTTTGAAACCGCCGCCAGACGGCGCGGCTTTGGGCGCGGCGGATTCTTCCGCCGGGTCTGCTTCTTTTTTGTCGTCTTCAGGCATAAAAGTTTAACGAATCAAATTGACGGTGTCCTGGAGGATTTCATCGCTCGTGGTGATGACTTTTGTATTGGCTTCGTATGCGCGCTGCGTGGTGATGAGCGACGTAAGCTGGCCGGCCAGATCCACGTTGGACATTTCCAGCGAGCCGGTGATGATGTTGCCGAGGCCGTTGGTGCTCGGCGCCAGCGGCGTTGCCAGCGGCCCGGCGTTGGCCATCCCGGAGTAAAGATTATTCCCCACGTTTAACAACTGGGTTGGAGTGGTGAAATTTTGCAGCAACACCTGTCCGCCGGTGTATTGGGTGCCGTCGGCGAGAAGGATGCTCACGTTGCCGCTGGAATCAAAAGTGTAGCTCTGGACGGCGGAAGTGTCGCCGCCGGGCGCGCCCGCGTTGCTGATCTGGATGTCGCCGACCGTGCCGTGGCCGGAATCGGTGTAGCCTTGCACGCGCATTCCCGTGCTGGTCACCAGATAACCGTTCGTGTCCACGCTGAAATCGCCGTCGCGCGTGACATAGGTCTGGCCGGAAGACGGATCCTTCACGAGAAAAAAACCGTTTCCATTCACCGCCATGTTGGTTTGCACGCCGGTGGTGTTGATGGAGCCTTGCGTGAATTGGTTGGTGATCTCGCTGGTCGCCACGCCGGTGCCGACTTGCATCGAACCGATGGCGTTTGAGCCGACAGTCTGGCTGAGCGCGTCGGCGAATTCCACGTCGGCGGATTTGAAGCCCGCCGTGTCCACGTTGGCGATGTTGTTGCCGATGACGTTCAGGTCCTGCTGAAACTGGTCAAGGGCGCTCACGCCCGAATCCATTGATAGAAGCATAATTTTATTTTGGTTGGTTGGTTTTAGTTTGTGGCTGGGCTGGACGACGATGTCTGGCTGGTTGCCGTTGGCGTGACCCCTGTCACCTGGCTCAAATCGTAAGTTGTCCCGTTGACGATGATTTGCGGCGTCCCGCCATTGAGAACGACGCCTTGCACGACGCCGCTCGCGGTCGTTTGCGGGTCAACCTGCAACGAGACCGTGCTGCCGATCAGGCTGTTGGCCTGCAACATTGAAAGCGAAGACGACATCGCGCTCGATTGCGTCAGCGAAGTGAACTGCGCCATCTGCGCCGCCATGTCCGTGTCCGACTGCGGATTCAGCGGATCCTGGTTTTCCATCTGCGCCACCAGAAGCTGCAGGAAATCGTTTTGATTCAGGGTTTGTTGCGGACCTGAAACGGTGTCGGGCGAGGTTGTTGAATCGGTGGCGAGATCGGGTGTTACGGAATTGACAGTGCTCATAAATATAATTCAAGCCCAAGTTTCCCAGCCGTGATGCGTTCCCGTGCGCGCAGCCGTTTGCGCGAACGAACCGGCAGGCGCAACTTCCACGAACGCTCCGGCCGGAAACGAATCCAACTCGGCGGGTTGATTTTGTTTGTGCTGAAAATTATTGTTGTCGCTGCCGGCAAAATTTCCATCGCTGGCCAGCGGCGCGAGCCGGATGCCGCGCTGCTCCAACTGCTGCTGCAATCCCGGCCATTGCTGGTTCAAACGCTCGAAATCACCGCGCTGCAAAACGGCCTGCACCTCGACGCCGTCGCCGCGCTGGCGCAATTCCAACGACAACTGCATGCCTGCGCCGGGCTTGATCACCACTTGCAACGAGTCGTTGCCCGAATCGCTCAAGCGCGCCGCATGCAGCACAATCATGTCCTGTGCGCGTTCCAAATTGCGCGAACGAAAATCAACCGTGGCGACGCTGGCAATCGTGCTGGCCGAGTCGGCTGACAGCGGCGCAACGTCAATTTTTGATGCGGAAGGATTAGCCGTGGTATTTGCGTCCATCTGCCCTGCCCGCGACAAAGCCAGCGCGGAAAAATTTTCACGCGGCGGCAAATTATTCGCCCGCGCAACGGAAACGGCGTCGCCCGGCAAAATTTTCCCTGCCGAACTGGTGATTTTGTCTGTCTTTTCCGTTTTTTTCATCGGCGCATCCTGTTGAGCAACGGGTGTGCCATTTGCCCCGGACGATGCTTGCGCCGTTGTTTTCAACGTCAAATCCGGCGCTGGAGAAAGTCCAGATTGCGGTGATTGGGCAAATGATTCGACGGCAGGCTTTGGCGGCGTCAAATCGCCGCCAGCATTCTTGGCCGATGGCGAAACTTGCGAACTTGTCATCTGCAGCCCGGCGATTTTGGAATCAGTCGAATTTGTTTTTTCAGCAGCCAGCGCTCCGGCTGCCGCCGTGATTTTTTCCTGGCCGGCGGATTCGGCCATTTGATTTGGTTCAGCGCTTTCCTGATTTTGAGGAATGATCAGATTTGAAACTTTTGCCGCCGCCGGTGGAAAATTTTTAACTTCTGGCAAAACCGCCGGAATCCCAGCGAATTTGCCCGCAACGGCTGCCTTTGCGCTCAATTCACTTTTTTGGGCAACCATCGCCACGGCTGGCGCGGGCATTGGCGTTGAAATGTTTTCGGAATTGACTGCCGCAACTTTGTCTTCCGAATGCCCGGATGAATTCGCGGCAACATCGGAATTGCCACTGCCTTTTTTGGAGTGATTTTTGCCGGACTTCTGCGCGCCGGATTTTGGGTTTCCCGGTTGCAGCGGAAAATTGCCCGCTTCTGCTTCAACATCATTTGAATTTCCGGCGATTTTGCCCCGGATTTGAAATTGATCCGGCAATTTGTTTTGAGAAATGTTCCGTTTTTCCAAATCAGTGGCAATTTTCCTTGCCGGTGGATTTTGTCCGGCAGTCTGATTTGCCTCCTTTGAAGACGGCGACAGCGCGCGCGCCATCAAATGATCGAACGGCTCGCCGGTTTTGCCGGGCGTTCCCTGAAATGGCTCCGCTTCGCCGCCGCGAAAAGAATCGGGACTTGTCGTCGGCAAAATGTTTGGAAGCGTTGGCATCATGGGGTTGCCGCCGTGGTCGCCGGCGGTGAAAGGACTTGCTGCAATCGCTCCGTCAATTCGGCGGCGCGTTTGGCTTGCGGCTGTCCCATTTTGCTCAACGCATCGAGGATGAGGCTGGCCTCGTCGGTTTTCATCGTGAAAAGAATTTTGACGGCGGCGTCATCCGGCATTTCGTTCAGCATCGCGATCGCGCCTTCGGGCGACATGGCGGCCATGAGCTTGGCCTGATGTTTGACGTTATCTTCGTCCTGCGCCTTGAAACGAATCACGTTCTTGTCAAAATTTTTCTGCAACTGGGCGACCGTCTGCGTCACAGTTGAAATTTCCTGAAGCTCCGTGTTGAGACGCGCCTGCAATTCGTTCAAATGCTGTTCGCGCAAATCGAGGCTGTCCTTCTCGCTCTTGATTTGCGCGACCCACTGGTTGAATTCGGGATTGCGAAACCGCCACGACGGATCGTCATCGGCGGAATAATCCGGGTTGGCAAATTGCGCGCCCGCGAACTTCGACGGCTTCAAAACGACAACCGTCGTTGCCAGATACAGCGCGCATCCGGCGATGGCGACGAACCAGGAAGATTGAAAAATTCGGATCATGTTCAATTTAATTTTTCGCGTCCGTCGAATTGTAGCAGCCCGTGCGAATCGCCCGCCTGCACGGCCAGTTCGTCAAAATATTTTTGCTCTTCGCGCTGCGCTTTTTGCTCGTGAACACGCCGCGCCTTGTCGTGAAAACGGTCCAGTCCTTCGCGGTCGCGCGTCGCGGCGAGCATTTCCTGAAACGCCAGTTCCGCGATGCGCCGCGCTTCGATGAGCGCGCCCTTGCGTTCGTTCCAGCGGATTTCCAAAACCGTGCTCCACGTCCGCAACTGCACAAGCCGGTTCACGCCGACAATGTTCGTCAATTCGCCGCGCAACAAATTCCAATTCGCCTCCAATTCCACGGCGGCGCTTTGCAATTGAATTTCCGCGTTGCTGCACGCGACCAGCGCGCGCGCATAACGCAATTGCGCCGCGCGCTCCTTTTGCTGGCGCAACACGCGCAGGGATTCGAGCGAAAATTTGAATCGTTTCATGGCGCGGATTTATTTTTGGCCGGCGCGGTTTTTTTCCGGCGGCGCGGACAAAATTTTTTCCAGCAACGGCCAGCTTTGCGCGGCGGGAAAACCTTCGTCCACGCCCTGCCGCAAAAATTTGTTCAGCGGCTCGCGCAGCGTGATGGCGCGGTCAATCGCCGCATTGCTGCCCGCCGGATACGCGCCGATGTTGATCAAATCCTGGTTCTTGCGATAAACCGCGAGCGATTCGCGCGCGCGCGCCGCCAGATTCAACTGTTCCGGCTTGAGCAAATCGCGGTTGAGACGGCTCACGCTTTCCAAAACGTCAATCGCCGGATAATGATTTTGCGTCGCCAGTTCGCGCGTCAAAACAATGTGGCCGTCGAGAATCGAGCGCACTGAATCCGCAATCGGATCGTTCATGTCGTCGGCCTCGACCAAAACCGTGAACAGTCCGGTGATCGAACCTTGCTCGCCGGTTCCGGCGCGTTCAAGCAATTGCGGCAGCAACGAAAAAACCGATGGCGTGTAACCGCGCGTCGTCGGCGGCTCGCCCACTGCTAAACCGATTTCACGCTGCGCCATCGCAAAGCGCGTGACCGAATCCATCATCATCAAAACATTCTTTCCCGTGTCGCGGAAATGCTCGGCAATCGCCATCGCCAGAAACGCGCCTTTGACACGGTTAAGCGCAGGTTCATTTGAAGTGGCGACGATGACGACTGATTTTTTCCGGCCGGCTTCATCCAGGTCTTTTTCCAAAAACTCCCGCACTTCGCGTCCGCGTTCACCAATGAGGGCGATGACATTCACATCGGCCTCCGCCCTCGATGCCATCATTCCCAGCAAAGTGGATTTGCCGACGCCGCTGCCGGCAAAAATCCCGAGCCGCTGTCCGCGTCCGCAGGGCGTGAAGGTGTCAATGGATTTGAT
>DASXED010000129.1:0-6481 GCA_036490295.1 Verrucomicrobiia bacterium
CTTAAAATTTACTTGCCCATTTTGCTCGCAATCTTTGCCGCCAATTTTTGCAGCGGTCAAAATGGTCAAAGCCCCATCATTATTCCTGGCAACGTCAACACATTTGGCCAAAGGCCCATTCCCGTTTCGCTCGACGGTTTCAGCGGCGAAGTTTTGGACGTTTTGAAATTTGACCTTTACGTCCAGGGTTTCAGTTTTGTTTCGCCGGACGAGGCGCAGTATCAAATCAGCGGGAGCAATTCCGGCAACGTCACCGGCAGCATCACCGACAAGTTTGCAAAGAAATCAATCCTTTCGCGCGGCTACACCGGCGCGAGTTTGCGGCGGGAAGCGCACGCGTTCGCGGACGACATCGTTTTGGCAATCACCGGGAAAAAGGGGATCGCGCAGACGAAAATCGCGTTCAAGGCGCAGTCGCCAAGCGGCAGCGGCGAGATTTACGTTTCCGATTTTGACGGCGGCAATCCGCAGGCCGTTACGTCCGACAATGCGATTGTCGCCGCGCCCGCGTGGATTCCGGGACGGCTTGCGCTGTATTACACTTCGTATCAGCCGGGCAACCCGGACATTTTTTACCATGATCTTTCGACCGGCCAGCGGCGCATCATCGCGGGATTTTCCGGCTTGAACACGAGTGCGGCGGTTTCGCCGGACGGCTCGAAGGTGGCGTTGATTTTGAGCAAAAGCGGCAGCCCGGACGTTTGGGTTTGCGACGCGGACGGCTCGAATTTGAAACAGTTGACGACGGGCGTCCAGGATTCATCGCCGTGCTGGTCGCCGGATGGAAAATGGATTTGCTTCGCGGGATACATCGGCGACAGGCGCGCGCTCGCAAAAGTCCCGGCAGGCGGCGGCGCGGTTCAAAGGATGCCGACGGCCGGCGTTGCGAACCCGACCGAACCCGACTGGTCGCCGGACGGAAAATGGATCGCGTTCACGTCGCAGATGGGCGAGTTCGACATTTGCGTGATGCCGGCGGACGGCAGCGCGCCGCCGACGGTGCTCGTGCGCGGGCAGGATCCGTCGTGGGCGCCGAATTCGCGGACGCTGGTTTTCAACCATCCGGTCGCCTACCGGCAAACGCTGTCTGTGCTTGACGTGTTCACGAAACAAGTCAAGGATATTGGGCGAGTTTCGGGAAGCGATTCCGAAGCGGCCTGGGCGAAATGATTTTGACTTTAACTTTTAACCAAAAATTAACCGAAGGAAAAATATGAAAACGATGAAACTGATTTATCCGCTGGCGCTCGCGCTGGTCGTCACGCTCGCGGCCACCGGCTGCAAACACACGCCAACCAAAATAACGCAGATTCCGTCGAGTGATACGGGCAATCCGCGTGACATAAATCCGAATCCGACTTTGCCGCCCGGCCCGCCGATTAACCCGGAACCTAATCCTCAACCCACGGTAATTGCGACCGCAGAAGGCTGGCGCGTGGAAGACATGATTCAAGACCGTGCCGCGCTGGCTGCTTACACCGTTCATTTTGCCTACGACAGTGCCGCGATTAGAAACAGCGAACAGGTGAATTTGCAATCCGTCGCGCAGGCGTTGAGCGCCGACGCGAGCACGAAGTTGCTCATCGAGGGCAATTGCGACGAGCGCGGCACGGAGGAATACAACCGCTCGCTCGGCGAACGCCGCGCGCTGGCCGCGCGCGAGGCGCTGGCCAAAATGGGCATTGACCCGATGCGCGTCCGCACCATCAGCTACGGCAAGGACAAGCCCGCCGATCCCGGCCACGACGAATCCGCGTGGAAGCAAAACCGCCGCGACGAATTTGTCCTGCTGCACCCGAAAACCGGCGCGTGATTTTGGAATTCGCAGGAGACGACGTAAGGAGTCTCTGAAATAAAAAATTGAGCTTGAGTCTCGTTACCTCGACTCCTACGAGTCATTTAGCGCTTTACTATTCGCCGCAGCAGGCGTAGAGTTTTGCAGGCTCAAAAAAATATGAACGTCATGTTCGCAAGTATGTTCGGCGGCTGGCAGATCGTTTTGATCGTGCTGCTCGTCGTTATTTTGTTTGGCGGCAAGAAAATTCCCGAACTGGCGAAAGGTCTCGGCCTCGGCATCAAGGAATTCAAAAAAGCCGCGCGTGAAGTGACGGATGAAGTCCAGAAAGCCGCTGAAGAAACTCCGGCGCAGCAGACCAAAACCGCCGCCAACGGCCAGCCGCAGTCCGCGCAAACCGTTTCGCAATCCTCCAATCCGCCGAAAGTTTGACGGCGGGAATTTTCGCGCATGGGCGACCAAGAAACGGAACGTCCAGACGACCGCGAAGGCGGCCCGGTCAAAACTTTTCTCGAACACCTCGAAGATTTCCGCTGGGTGCTCATCAAAAGCGTCGTCGCGCTGGGCGTGGCGATGTTGCTGTGCCTTGTGGCGGGCAATTACGTCATCGGCATCATCAAGTGGCCGATGACGCGCGCGAAAATTTCATGGCCGGGCACGAACCAGGTCGCCATCGTCAATTTCGGCACGAATCATCTCGGCAATTTCCAACTTTCGGCGGAGCAGCAACAAATTTTGAACCTCGGCACGAATCGTTTCGCGTCCGTCACCATCGAGCCGCTCACCGTCGGCACAAACCAATTCCTCGGCTGGCGGGTCAATTCGGACGCAAATGCAATCGCCGACGCGCAGCGATTGCACGTTGACTTGGTGAACTTGAGTCCGGCGGGCGGATTTTTCGTCGCGTTCCAGGTCGCAATGTATGGCGGCGCGGTTCTGGCGTCGCCGTTCATTTTTTATTTCTTCGCGACGTTTATTTTTCCGGCGCTGAAAATGCGCGAGCAGAAATATGTTTATCGCGGGCTGTTTTTTGGCGTGGGACTTTTTTTGATCGGCGTTTCGTTTTGCTATTTCATCCTGATGCCGGTGGCGCTGGCGGCGTCGCAGATGTATTCGCAATGGCTCGGCCTCGGCGCGTTCCAGTGGCGCGCGGAGGATTACATCAGCTTCGTCTGCCGGTTCATGCTCGGCATGGGGCTGGGATTTGAACTGCCGGTGGTGATTTTGACTTTGGTGAAAATCGGCGTGTTGAGCTACGCGACGTTGCGCGGGATGTGGCGTTATATGCTCGTCATCAATTTCGTCCTCGGCGCCGTGCTGACGACGCCGGAGGTGCTCACGCAAATTTTGATGGCCGTGCCGCTTTATATGCTTTACGAAATCACCGTCTGGATCGCGTGGTATTGGGACCGGCGGGACAAAAAACGCGCCGCGATTGAAATATAAAACGCGCTTTACAAAAATTAATTTCGTAGTAGGCTCACCTCACCAACTAAAAAACTTATGCGAAACGCAATGTCATTACTCGCCGTGGTTGCCGTCGCCGCCTTGTTCACGTCCGGCTGCGCGGGGCCGGAAGATAAACTCGGGCGCGGCATGAGAAACACCTTTGAAATCGTCCGCATGGGCGATATGCGCCGCTCCGTCGAGCAGACCGCCGTCTTTGATTCGCCCGAAGACGGTTACACCACCGGCTTCATCCGCGGGCTGGACCGTTCGCTGGCGCGCACCGGCGTGGGCGTTTATGAAATGGTCACCTTCCCGCTGCCGCCGTATCGTCCGGTTTTCACCGATTATCTTTCGCCCGAACCCGTCTATCCCGACAGCTTCAAGCCGGGTCTGGCATCCGGCTCGACGTTTGACACGGACACCTACACCGGTTTCAGCGGCGGCACCATCGCGCCGTGGATTCCCGGCAACCGCTTCAGCGTCTTCGGCAACTGACCGTGGCCAAAAACAACCTGCTCAACGCGCCGGCAATTTTCCACCGGCGCGTTTTGCTTTCGTGAAAGCAATTCATGCCGCTCGAAAAAAAATCGCCCTGCAAAGTCAACCTGCTGCTGAACATCCTCGGCAAACGCGCCGACGGTTTTCACGAACTCGAAACCATCATGCAGCCGGTCAATTTTTGCGACGAACTGGTTTTCGAGCGCGACGGAAATCGCGTTGAACTTTCTTGCAGCGACAAAAATTTGCCGGTGAATTCAAAAAACCTGGTTTTCCGCGCGGCCAAAAATTTTCTGAAAGCGGCCAAAATCCGCGACGGCGTGAAAATCCACCTGGAGAAAAAAATTCCCCTTGCCGCCGGACTCGGCGGCGGCAGCGGCAATGCGGCAACCACTTTGCTCGCGCTCAACGAACTCTTCGGCCAGCCGCTCGCGGCGGAAAAACTTTTTGAGATTGCGGCTGCGCTTGGTTCGGACATTCCGTTTTTTCTGCAAAACAAACCCGCGCTGGCCACCGGGCGCGGCGAAAAAATCCAGCCGCTTGAAAACTTTCCCGCGCTCAAAGGAAAGGCATTTTTGCTCATTCATCCCGGCTTCGGCATTTCTACGCCGTGGGCTTATCAAAACCTCGCGCGATTTCAAGAAGCGTTGAATGGCAACGCAGGCCGTGCAAAAGATTTGATTTCAAAACTTCAAACCAATAATTGGCCTGCCGTCGCTGACGGCTTTTACAACTCGCTCGAAGCCCCGGCTTTGGAAAAATTTCCAATCCTCCAATTGTTCCAAGAATTTCTCCGCGCAAACGGCGCGCTGGCCACGCTCATGTCCGGCAGCGGCTCGACGACGTTTGCGATTTGCGAAAATGTTTTGTCTGCCGAATCGCTCGCGGAAAAATTCAAATCGAAGTTCGGCCAGAATTGCTGGACGGCGGCTGTGAAGATTTGATGGTAGGGCGCGTCACTCCGTGCGCGCCGGTTTGGTCTGGCAGCAAGCGGCGCGCACGGAGTGACGCGACCTACCTTTTGAACCGCGCAAGCGCAAAATCCATCATTTCTTTCGCGGCGGGAATTTTGAAAGCCAGCGCGAGCAGTAAATAAACCAGGCCGGCAATAATTGCCGGAACAAAAACTTCGCCAATTCTTAATGCGGTTGTTTCGTGCCCGAATTTTTGCGACCAGAAATGCCAGCCAAACCAACTGGCAAATCCGGCGACGATTCCGGCAAGCGCCAGCGGCAAAAAAGTTTTGCGCAGCGATTCCATTTCCAGTTTTCCCATTTTCTTCCGCAACGCAAAAAACAGCAGCCCGACGTTGCAAATCGAAGTCACGGTGTTGGCGATGCCGAGTCCGCCTTCCTGCAACGGTGAGAACAACAGCAGCAAAATTGCAAAAACGAAATTGATGATGAGGCAAAAGATGCTGACTTTCATCGGCGTCTTGGTGTCGCCAAGCGCATAAAACGCGCGGCCTAGAATGTTCACGGTCGAAAACATGACCAGTCCCGGCGCGAGGCACGTCAACGCGTAAGCGACGCGGATGGTGGAGCGGCTGGTGAAATCGCCGTGTTCAAACAGCAACCGCACAATCGGCTCGGCCAACGTCACGAGCAAAACCGATGCGATGAGATTCAAAAAAAACAGCGTGGACAAACCGTGCCGCAACGTGGCGCGAAATTCGGAATAATTTTTGTCCGTCGCCAATCCGGCGAGCGTCGGCAATAAATATGTCGCCAGTGAAATCCCAAAAATTCCCTGCGGCAATTCCATCAGGCGCACAGCGCCGTTGAACGAGGAAACAATGCCCGTGCCGAGAAAAAATGCGGCCAGTTGCACGAGCGCGACATTGATTTGAAACGCCGCCACGCCAACGGTTCCGGGAACCATTTGCCGGACGACGCGTCGCACCGTCGCATCGCCCCACGGCGAAACCCAGCGATACCGAAAACCGTCGCGCCAAAGTGTCGGCATTTGAAACGCCGCCTGCGCCACGCCTGCGGCCAGCACGCCATATGCAAGCGCAAAAATTTGGACCGGCAAACGTTCTTCCTTCGACAATCCGATTCCAAATTTCGGCGCGAGCCAATAAACCGATGCGATCATCACCACGTTCAGCATCGTCGCGCCCATCGCGGGAATGAAAAAATGTCCGCGCGCGTTGAGCATTCCCATGAACGCGGCGGCGACGCACACGAGCAACATATAAGGAAACATCACGCGCAACAACCGCAGCATGAGTTCAGTTTTGTCGGCGAAGTGATGAAAATTGAGCGCGAGCGAAACACCGAGCATTACCAGCGCGATGACGACGCTCGCCGCGATGATGAGGCCGGAAATGACGGCATTCGCCGTGCGCCACATTTCCTGTTCACCGTGAAGTTTTTCCTTTTCCTTGAAAACCGGAATGAACGCCGCCGTCAACGCGCCTTCGCCAAGCAACCGCCGAAAAAGATTTGGAATCGTGAACGCATATTGAAACGCGTCGTTGACCCAGCCCGTGCCCATGAAGCTGGCATAGACCATTTCGCGCACCATGCCGAGCACGCGGCTGGTGAGCGTGGCGGCGGCCATCGCGCCCGAGGCTTTCAACATTTTTGACACCGGCGGATTCTCACGCAAAGACGCAGAGACGCAAAGGCAAAATATATTGAGTCTTTGCGCTTTTGCCCGGGTTGGTTGGGCCGCGAATTGGAAATTGGCATTTTGCCCACGGCAATTTACCCTGTATCCGTGAGCATTCTGGAA
>DASXED010000139.1:0-4082 GCA_036490295.1 Verrucomicrobiia bacterium
CCGAGTTTTTCGACGACGGGCATTTGCTGGAGCGCGAGCGCGCATTGGAAAAATTGGCGGCTGTGCAAGCCGCTCCGCAAAATAAAATGGCCTTCGAGCAGCGCACCGCTGTCGCGGAAAATCTGGAGAACTTCGTCTTGAGTCATCGCGCGGATTTTAAGTCCAAAGTCCAAAGTTCAAAGTTTATTTTTACCACAGAGATGCGGAGGCGCAGAGTTTGAAAAGTTTTTTCTCTGCGTCTCCGCGTCTCTGCGGTTAATCTTCGAGCGTGCCGAAGTGGATCAAATTTCTAATCGCGATCTTGCTGCTGCCGGTTTGCGCCGGCGCGGCGCGGGCGTTGTGGCTGGTTTTGAAATCCAGTTACGGCGCGGACACGGTTTGGATTCCGCTGCTCGCGGGCGCAGCCTGTTGGATCGTGATTTTCTTTCTGCTGCCCAAGCCAATGTGGATTTACGTCTTCGGCCACGAACTGACGCACGCGCTTTGGACGTGGCTTTTTGGCGGCAAAGTTAAAAAAATGAAAGTCACTTCCAGCGGGGGCCACGTCGTCATTTCCAAAACCAATTTCCTGATCGCGCTCGCTCCGTATTTTTTTCCGCTTTACGCCGTCATCGTTATTTTAATTTTCGCGCTCGGTAATTTTTTCTGGGACTGGCACGACTATCGCGTCTGGTTTTATTTATTGCTCGGCGCGGCCTACGCATTTCACGTCACGCTGACGTTCCACACGTTGCAAACGCGCCAGAGCGACATCACGTCGCAGGGATATTTATTTTCCGCCGTGATTATTTTTCTGGGCAACGCGGGCGTTTTGTTTTTTGGCATTCCTCTGTTGACGGCAAAAATTGGTTTATTCGACGCGCTGGGCTGGTGGTTTGAGAGCGTCGGCGAAGTTTTTTTGTGGCTGCAAAAAATGTTTTAAGCTCTCGCCGTGAATTTTGTCAATAATTCAGTCTTGATATGTCGCGCGTTTCGGTTCAAACCTTTAGTCGCACTATGGACCTGGCTGACATTTTGACCAAAGCGCAGATCGTTCCCGATTTGCGCGCGACAAACCGATGGGAAGCGATTGACGAACTGATTGGAAATCTGGTCGCGACCGGAAAAATCCAGGCGGGCGACCGCGACGCCGTGACTGCCGCCGTAAAAAAACGCGAAACGTCAATGTCCACGGGCATCGGTTTCGGCATCGGCATTCCGCACGCCTCGACCGATTTGATTTATGAAGTTGTCGGCGCGCTGGGACGTTCGCCGCGCGGCGTTAATTTTGATGCGCTCGATAATCAGCCCGTCAAATTGGTCATGCTTTTTCTCGTGCCGCAGGGCCAATTTCAAAAACATCTGCACACGCTCGCCAACATCGCCAAGCTATTGCACAAAGCCGAATTTCGCCAGGCGCTCGAGCAGGCGTCCGATGCCGACACGATGCTTAACATCATCCGTGAATTTGGGAAAAAATAATCAGCTGGCGATTTTGCGGCGTCGGCTTGACTTGACCGGCGAGGGTGATTGAAGGAATATATTCTCGCCGGATTTTTGGGGGCGCACTGGTTTCGACCATGTGAACACGCCAGAGGCGGCATGCCGAGGACGATGCGTTGGCCTCGTTAATCATTCGCATCAAAACAAAACAGCTAATCAAGAACTAGCTCTCGCGGCCTAAGCGCCACGACGTTCACCGGCGGACACCTGCTACGCCGGAGGAACGCAACAGCAGGCATGGTTGATGGCGGAGACCGCGCGCTGTCAGCCGAGATCTTATCATGCGGACTAGGCAGTGCGACTTGAGTTCGGACAGCATCGCATAGCAGAAAATCTTATCCGAAATAAGCATGTAGTCGCGGCTGGTTGGTTGACTTGGGACGCGGGTTCAATTCCCGCCGCCTCCACCATATAAACATTGGTTTTTTTGAAAATAGTTGACTTTTGGAGACAGTTTGGAGACAATTTCAGAAATGAAATCGAACTCTGTCTCTAAAAGGCCGCTCGAAATTAAAAACGGAAATGTCACCGTAAAAATTTATACGGTCAAAAACCGTGTCAACGGCGCTTCGTATCCCCAATTCACGCTCGTCCACTATCTCGGCAGCCAGCGCATCAAGCGAAAGTTTGCCGATTTGAAGGAAGCCCGGCGCGAGGCCGAGCTTGTGGCGGCAAAGCTGGCCAGCGGGGAAAATGAAGTGCTTCGGCTGACTTCTACTGACCGCGTGGTTTATCTTCAGGCTCGCGCCGAATTGCGCCCGCTTAACCTGCCTCTCAACGTCGCGGTTAGTGAATACGTCAACACGGTGAAGCGGCTACCTCAAGGTGTGAAATTGAGCGAGGCGGTGGACTTTTTTCTGCGTCGCAACCCGACTGCTTTGCCGCAGAAAACCGTCCGCGAAGTGGTGGACGAATTGATTGCGTCCAAGACCAAGCAAGACCGGGGCGACAAACATCTGGCTGACCTCGAATCCCGGCTTGGCCGGTTTGCCGACGCCATGCAAATGAACATCGGCCAAGTGACCGGCGTGATGATTCAAAAACATCTGGATGAGTTGAACGTCGCCGGACGCACCCAACAGAATCATCTGCGGCATATCACCAGCCTGTTCAGGTTTGCCACCCGCAAAAAGTATCTGCCCAAAGACGCGCTGGATGAAATCGCTGCCGTTGAAAAGCCGGAAGCGGAATTGACCGACATTGAAATTTTTTCGCCGGTCGAACTCCGTGAACTCTTGACGGCGGCACGTCCCGAAATCATTCCCTGGCTGGCTGTCGCCGCGTTCGCCGGGCTGCGCACTGCCGAATTGCAACGGCTGGATTGGCATGAAGTGAATCTGACCGAGCGATATATTGAAGTGACCGCCGCGAAATCCAAAACCGCCAGCCGTCGCCTAGTGCCAATCACGGACAATTTATTGGCGTGGCTCACGCCTCGCGCGCAAACAGGCGGGCGTGTGACCGGATTCGAGAACATGGCCAAACAAATTGGCTGGCTGGTTCAAGACGTGAACGAAGCGCGCGAAAAGCACGCAAACGAAAACGGCCATGACCTTAAGAACGCCCAAAAATTCAAATGGAAGCGGAACGGATTGCGTCACAGTTTTATTTCATATCGGCTGGCAGCGATCAAGAATACGGCTGAGGTCGCACTGGAGGCGGGCAACTCGCCGCAAATGATTTTCAAACATTACCGCCAACTGGTCACGGAAGCGGAAGCGGCAAAATGGTTTTTCATCGCGCCAGATAAGAAAGAAAATGTCATCACCTTGCCGAGGGCTTTGGCAGTTAATTAAGTTCAATGAATTTTGTCGGCGGAAAAATGTTTTATTCATGGCGGCTTCCACCGCCGAAGTTTGATTTCAAATGCGCCTCGATGTCTGCCCATTTGAACAGCACAGTAGCGCGTCGGCCTCTGCCAAGTTTGAGATAAGGGATTACGCCGCGCTGCATCCAATGTTCAATGGTTCGCGCCGTTTTCCCCAACCTCGTGGCAACTTCCGCTTTTGAAATAAAACAATCACTGGAATTTTGACGCTGATTATTTTCTTTTGAATCCGAATTTTCGTTGTGCGGCGTCATAAATTTTCCTTTGTGGTGACGGTGACGGATGAAACGCTGACCCAAGTTTCTTGCAGCGCGGCGTATCGCGAGCCGAGGGGTTTGATGAATTTGAGTCTGCCGCTTCCAATCCACTCGGCGATCTTGTTCAGTCCCCGACCGAGAACCACCACTTCGCCAGTGGCATAACGAATGTGCAATCGTTCCGGTGGAGCTTGCGGGTCGTTTTCAATTTGAGAATTGTTTTCCAGTTTGGCGTCAAGAAATTGACCGACACCGAACAGATAACTGACACCGTCATTTGCGGTGACATAAAGTGCGAAAGAATGACTGTCGGTGGTCTCGCAACAGGGGTCACGCTTGGAGGTTGGTTTATATGCGGATTCCGCGGCGTTCATGGATCACCTCGTTGTGTCGTTGTGTAACTGGATTCAGGCGCATCAATTCACGGACGCGCTCTGACCATTGCAAAATCTGGCGTATAAATTTATGCCGCTTCAGCGCCGCGCCCGGCACGACCTCAACGGCGGCAACGCGGG
>DASXED010000162.1:0-6007 GCA_036490295.1 Verrucomicrobiia bacterium
TATTTTTTATATTTTTTGCAATGTGCGCGCAAGCAGGTTTTATTATCAACAGGTTGTTTTTCCACTGGCTCTGGCCGGCTTGTTGATTTCTTGCGGCAGGAAACAAACGCCGCCAGTCATGGAAACGGTGACCATTGATAATGTAGAACCCCGGCGCGATGTTTCCGGGCGGATAATTGACGCCCACGATGGCTGCCTTCAATTGTTTGGCGGGCGTTTTTACCTTTATGGGACGGCCTATGGCACCAATGACGGTTATCATGCCAGCAATTGTTACAGGGTTTATAGTTCGCCGGATTTGGAACACTGGACTTTGGAGGGTGACCTGCTCAAGCAACAGCCGGATGGCGTTTGTTTTCGTCCCTATGTGGTTTTCAACCCGAACACGCGCAAGTATGTGCTGTGGTTTAACTGGTATCCAGAACCGTGGAACGCTCGCGGCAGTCACGAAGGAGTTGCGGTCAGCGATTCGCCGGTTGGGCCTTTCACGATTGTAAAAACCAATGTCAATATTCTTGGGCCGGATTCTCATCCCGGCGACGGCAGCCTCTTTATGGATGACGATGGAACCGGTTATTATATCTTCGATCTTATCAATGAAGGATACGCAATTCGCATAGCGCGCCTGACACAGGACTACTTGGGTTTGACTGGCGAGGTCAGCGAAGTTCTGGCCACGGGCGGGGAAGCTCCGATACTCTTCCGGCGGAATCAATTTTATTACGCCTTGAGCGGGCCTCTTTGCGCCTTTTGCCCGGAAGGCAGCGAGGTGAAATATATGCGCTCGACTTCGCCTCTTGGGCCTTACGCTTTCAAGCCTGAATGGAACATCAACCGCCGCGAAAACACCGGTTCGTTTATTTCCGCGCAGGAAAGCTGGGTTGCAAAAATTCCCGCCTCTGGCGAACCCGAACTCATGTGGATGGCCGACCGGTGGCAATCAACCCCGGACAAAATCAAAGGGCACGATTTTCAATACTGGAGCGCGCCTTTGGAGTTCGCCACCAATGGCGACATCCTGCCCATCAAGATCGTCCCAAAATGGTTTATCACGTGGGGCGCGGAACCATCGCAATAATCGCTTCACAGAAACACTTTTGCCAACTTCTGAAAATCTGCTACTTTTTTTCCTGATGAAAAATTGTCCCGAATCCGTCAAGCGGCGCGCGGAAGAATTGAAAAATTTTGCCGCGCCGATGCACGATGAGCAAAATCAGCGCGATACGCGCGAGCTGCGGATTGACAAGGTCGGCGTGCGCGGATTGCGTTTTCCGATCCAGGTCAAAGACAAGGCGCGCGAGGTGCAAAACACGGTGGCCATGATCGGGATGTTCGTGGATTTGCCGAAGGAGTTCAAAGGCACGCACATGAGCCGCTTCATCGAAGTGCTCAACGCGCACGGCAGCGTGATTCATGTTGAAAATATTTCAGACATTTTGCGCGCGCTGCAAAAAAAATTGAATGCGGAGACGGCGCATCTGGAAATAGAGTTTCCGTATTTCCTGACGAAAAAATCTCCGGTGACGGAAAAAGACGGCGTGATGGATTACATCGCGCGGTTTGATGCGTCGGCGAACGGAAAGGAAATTGATTTTGTGCTGACGGTAAAAGTCGGCGTGACGACGTTGTGTCCATGTTCAAAAGCCATCAGCGAATTTGGCGCGCACAATCAGCGCGGGTTGGTCACATTGCAAATTCGTTCGAGCGAGGCGATTTGGATCGAGGACTTGATCGCGACGGTTGAAAGTTGCGCGAGTTCGGAATTGTATGCGTTGCTGAAACGGCAGGACGAAAAGGCGGTGACGGAGCGCGCGTATGAAAATCCGGTGTTCGTGGAGGATTTGGTGCGCAACGTGGCGTTGCGGCTGAACGCGGACGCGCGGGTGAGCTGGTATAAAGTCGAGGCGGAAAATTTCGAGAGCATCCACAATCACAACGCGTATGCGTGCATTGAGAAGGGGTGAAAATTATTGGTCAGACGGTCTACGCAAGTAGTGCAATGCTGTTGCTGCTAATCCGCCAATGCTTGTTGGTATGATGTCTCGTAAAATATCTTTTAACATTATTTTTTCATGCGTCGATAATGGGATGAAAAATAAAGTCTCGAATCCAAGCCCCAATACGAGGAGCAAAAGTGAACCGAACACACGATTTCTGAATTTACGATTGGATCGTGGAAAACATAGCGCGCCAAAAAATACGCCGCTGAAACCAACTAATCCAATTGGAACAAAATCACAGGCGTTTAACAAAATTGGAGAAGAATGGAATGTTATACCAGTCAACTGCATTATCGACTGCCCTAGAAAAATACAGATGATTAATGTGATAATCGACACCGCAAATGCGACAGGAATTGCAGCAGCATATCCAATCCATTCACGGATTTTCCACTGAAAGAAATTCTGCGGCACGAGTGATACATTTTGCGTATCAGACAGTTCAAGCCCACAACCTGAACAGAGAGTCGCGCTGTCATCGCTTTCACGTCCGCAATAACCGCAATGTTTCACGAATTTGAGATTGCAACCGCAAAACCAGCTTGTCCAGTCGTTTTCCGCAAATCATTTGATTTTGTAGGAGACGACGTAAGGAGTCTCTAATTTTTGACGAAACATTTCCGCTTAAATTTGAGTCTTGTCATCTCGACTCCTACGATTTGACAATCCTGATTTACAACCAGCGGCAAATGAATTAACTTCATCGCATGGAAACAGCCACGGTCACTCTCGAAGGCGAACTGCAAACGGTTCGTTTGCCGAAAGGTTTCCGTCTGCTAACACCAACTGTTTCCGTCCGTCACGAAGGCGAGGCCGTCGTGCTTGAACCGGTCAAATCCAAATCATGGCCGAAAAGGTTTTTTGATCTCATTCACATCAACGACGGAACATTTGTCCGCCCGGAACAAGGGACTTTGCCGTCAGTGAAAAATCTTTAATCGCGCCGCATGACGCACCTGCTCGACACGGACACTTGCATTGGCGTCTTGCGCCAAAAGCCGGGCATGGTGGAAAAGTTAAGCCAATTCAGTCCGGCGGATGTCGCGGTTTCCATGATCACGGTCTATGAACTTTTCTGCGGTGTCGAGAAGGCGAAAAACCCTGACAAAGAGCGCGAGAAAGTTGAACTCTTTATTTCCTTCGTTGCCGAACTTCCAGTGATGCGGACGGATGCACAAAAGGCGGCACAAGTCCGGGCGGAACTTGAACGTCAAGGCAAGTCCATCGGCCCTTACGATTTGCTCATCGCGGGGCAGGCATTGGCCAACGGCTTGACGCTTGTGACCGGCAACACCGCAGAATTCCGGCGCGTGGACGGTTTGAAAATTGAAAACTGGACACCCGAAAATTTCTGAAAATTTGTGTGGCGTATTTGATTTCATCTGCTAGATTCCCGCGCTCTTGACGAACCGGCCTTGTTGCCGAAAATCATTTTAATTTGTGACAGCGAAGAAAAAAGAAACTAAAAAGCCCGCTCCGCGCGGCAAATCGCCTGCGTCCGCAACATCGGCGTCCATCCTCGGGCGGCCAGTGTCAAAAGCCAATGTCACCGCCGTTGGCGCGAAGAAAATCAAGGCCGAATGGCAAAAGTATTACAACCGGCTGCTGGAATTGCGCGAGCAGTTGCTCCACCAGATGAACGGCCTGGCGAAGGAGTCCGCGCAGGAAATGGCGGGTTACAGCCTGCACATGGCGGATTCGGGCACGGATAATTTTGACCGTGATTTCGCGTTGAGCCTTTTGTCGTCCGACCAGGACGCCGTTTACGAAATTGAAGAAGCGCTCAAGCGCATTGAGAAAAAAACTTTTGGCGTCTGCGAATTGACCGGGAAAAATATTCCGCGCGCGAGGCTCGAGGCGATTCCGTGGACGCGATTCACGGTGGACGCGCAGGCGCAATTGGAAAAGGACGGCGCGTTGAAATCGCGTCGCATCGGCCAGCTCGGCACGGTTGACGGCGGCAATGTCGCGGAAGTTGAAACGGACGACGATGAACCGGCGGAAGAGGCGAAAGTTGTCAAAGAAAAGGAATAATTTATGGCACGCGAAATCATCACCATCGAATGCAGCGAGGCGCGCAAGGAAGGCAAGTCGCCCTCGCGCTACACGACCACGCGCAATAAGAAATTGAAACCGGAGAAACTGGAACTCAAGAAGTTCAATCCGTTTCTGCGCCGCCACACGTTGCACAAGGAGATCAAATAATATGCCCCGCAAGACGAACACAGAAAAAGACAAGCGCGGCAACCGCCGCCCGACGGAAAACCGCACGCAGCGCCCGAAGCCGAAAATTGACTTCACCGAGGACGCGCTCGATTTCAAGAACACCAATTTACTTCGGCAATATGTCACCGATCAAGGCCGCATCCTGCCGCGCAAATACACCGGGATGCCCGCGCATTATCAGCGCCGCCTGACGAACGCCATCAAGCGTGCACGCCAGATGTTGCTGATGAAATAATTTTTGAGAAATCAAATTTTAGCGGCGGTCAATTGACCGCCGCTTTTTTATTTCCAAATTCTGCGAACGATTTGCAATGAACTTGATTTAAGAAATTACTGGTGCAATTTTGAATTGAAATGAAATCACACGCGCACCCACATTCGCACAAGCGACAGGAAATGTCCGCGCTGAAAAGCCAGTTGCGCGGGCAATCGCGCAAGATCACCGGCCCGCGCGCGGCGATTCTAGAAATTTTGCGCGCGCATCCGCATCCGCTGACGAATAAGGAAATTTTTTCCGCGCTTCCAAAAGGTGATTGCGATTTGGCGACGATTTACCGTTCCATACATCTTCTCGAAAAAATGGGAATGGTGAAGCGGTTTGATTTTGGTGACGGCACGGCACGATTTGAACTCGTCGGCGAAAACGACGACGGCCATCACCATCATCTGGTCTGCACGAATTGTTCCGAAGTCGTCGAGATCGAAGAATGTTTTCCTGAAAAAATCGAGAAGCGCATCGCCGCCAAAAACAAGTTCAAAGCCGTGACGCACAAGCTGGAATTTTTTGGGATATGCCCGGAATGCCAGCGGTGATTTTTCCTGCGAACCAGTTTGCCGTGAAACAAACTGGCACTTTTTGAACAATCTGGACAAATCCGGCTATGCCATTTCTTCGGCCAGCCAGTCTCCGAGATGCAGGTATTCTTTTATTTTGCGGCGTTCGTAGCGGTTCTTTTGCGCTTTTTTCGGCTGATTATCCGCCTTGCGGAACGGATGCCTTGTGTTGCGAACTGCTTCGCTGATGACTTCCATTGTTTTCATCATAGCTTTTTCCTTTCACCAGAACTACAGCCTAAATGATGCCAACTATTTTGCCTCGTCAAAGATTTTCACATCGGCTGCCATGAATGAGACTTGCACCGCCGCACAACCGTTCAAAACTTTTTTCGCGGGCAAAACGTGAACGAACCCGAACGCCATTCCCTTTTGCTCCTGCTGGAAATCAATTGCAAGCCCAATTCTTCAAATTTTTTTTGGACATCCAAAAATTCCAATTTCAAAATTCCCGCCAAAACCAGAATTCCACCGGGCTTCAATTGCGCCGTAATTTTTTTCCGCTCTGCAATCAGCAAGTTTGAAATCAAGTTCGCGCAGACCAGGTCAAATCGATTTTTTGCCTTTGTGGAAAATTTTGTCACGTCGCCGCGAACAATTTCAATTTTTCTCAAAACACCGTTCGCTTTTGCATTTGCTTTTGCAACGCGAACTGCTTCAGGATCAAAATCAATTGCGCGAACCGGTTTGAATCCCAATTTCGCCGCCGCAATCGCCAGAATTCCCGAACCCGTGCCAATGTCCAAAAACGATTGAAGCATTCCATTTTTGCGACAACGCACAATTTCGCCCAGGCAAAATTCCGTCGTCGGATGCTGTCCCGTTCCAAAACTCAATCCCGGATCAAGAATCACGACAGCCTGATTTTTTCGCGGGCGTTTTTTGCTCCAACTTGGTTTGACGAGCAGCAAATCGCCGATTTCAATCGGTTTGAAATGCCGTTTCCA
>DASXED010000046.1:0-12467 GCA_036490295.1 Verrucomicrobiia bacterium
CAAGGTTTCAATGAAGTTGAAAATTTTGTGCGCGACAATCGCAGCGGTAAAATTCCGCGCGACGGATATTTTTCGACATTCTGGCGGTTGCTATTGAAATATCCCGAAGTCCTCGCGTGGGAAAATCTTTGGGCGACGAGCCGCCATGAATTGCAGGCGGCGATTTATCGCAAGGTGAAGTCCGTCAATCCTGCGCTGCAAGTCGGCTGGCACGTCTGGCAAAATGTTTCGTTCAGTCCGTTTCAAAGGGCGGAAGAAAATTTGTCCGACTTGACGGAGTTCTCCGATTTCATCCGGCCCGCGCTTTACAACAATGTTGCGGGCGGACGTTTTGTGAGTTTTGTCAAAGGCGCGCGCGGCTCGGTCTTCGGAGATATGTCAACCGAGGCCGCGACGGAGATGTTTTTTCAGCAATTGAATTACAACGAAGCGCCAGCGGACAAACTCGCTGCGACCGGATTCTCGGCGGATTATGTGGAACGCGAAACACGCCGCGCGGTTGAATCTGTGGCGAGTCATCCGGTGCAAATCTGGCCGGGCGTGGACATTGACGTGCCGGTGGAAAAAGGCGAATCGCATTGCACGCCGGAAAGCGTGGCGAACGCGGTGAAGGCCGCTTTCAAGGGCGGCGCGCAGGGGATTATTTTGTCGCGCAATTATATCGAGATGAAGCCGGAGAATTTGTCCGGCGCGGGCGGCGCGCTGCGCGAACTCGGCTTGATTTAACACGACGGATGGAAATATCACCGGCATTTTTATTTTCAGAAATGCTTTATGTTTGTCCGTTTGCCTGAAAAGGATAAAATCGCACGCATGACACGGAATTCTTTTCATCGCGCATTCACGTTGATCAAGCTGGTGGCGATTATGTATGTCATCATGGCGATGCCCGCGATGGCGGGGCAGGTTCTGATCGGGCCGCCCGATCCTGATGCCGAGCAGGGAATGGATGACTGGAATCACGGGACAGGCGGCACAGGCTACCAATCCATTGACGACACGGATCCGTCCACCGGCGCAGACGATTTCACCCTCGGCAACACAAACGCAGCACGGGAGAATCACGCGGACTGGCGCTCCCAGATTTTCCCGCTCGGTAACGCTGCTGCGGGAGTCCAGCCGGTCACTTTTTCATTCAGCTATAAATTAACGGACACGGTCAACGACGGGGACAACATCCGAGTCCAGTTGCGGTTCTACGACAAGGCTGGCAACTTCATTGAACAGAACGAATTTTTGGTCGGTTCAAGCAGCAAGGACTCGGAGATGATCCATTACAAAAAACTGACCTTCGCCGGCATTCGCCCACCACGAAGGGCGCAAGGGGCGGATGTCACTTTCAGCGCAAATTTCTATGACATTGACCGCTGGTCTTCTGGAACCGCACGATTTGATGACTTCTCCGTCACTACCGCGTCGCGCTTCCCGCTTTTCAAAGGCGTTGTTGCGCCGATGCTGCTGCTGCTGGTTGCCGGTCTGATTGCGTGGTTCATCCGCCAACGAAGTCGCCAAAAATGAATCTTCGTCGCGCATTCACATTGATTGAATTGCTTGTAGTCATCGCCATCATCGCAATCCTTGCGGCGTTGTTGCTGCCGGCGCTTTCAGCGGCAAAGGCCAAGGCGCGTCAATCCACCTGCCTCAACAACTTGAAACAAGTCACCTTGGGAATCCACCTTTATGCTGGCGACCACGACGACACTTTGCCCGGCATCGTCATCACCAACGACATGCCGTGGTCGTATCAATGGCGGTTCTTCAAGGAGCTGACGAAGAGTTACGACGGCTTGAACGGCCCGTCCTCGCCGCAGGACAAGTTGTTCGCCTGCCCGGCGGACACATTTTACTATCTCAATGCCAATCCCACACCGCTGTTGCACACAAGCATGCACGATGATCCGTGGGCGGATTATTCAAGCTATTGGTTCAGCCGTTTGAACCTCGTGACGAACCCCATGACCGGCGATTCTTATCACGGCATCGCCGGGCGGAAAATCAGTTCCATCCGCAACACGGTGAAAACTCTGATGGTGGTGGATCAGCCCGGCGTCTTCGCCTATTCGTGGCATCAACCCCAATCGCTGACCAATCCGGGACCCAATCCGATAAATGATTCCAAGAACATGACCGGTTTTGTGGACGGCCATGTCAATTACATCAAATTCTACTGGGACGAAAATTCCACGCAGGGAACTGAACCATGGCAATACAATCCGCCCGCAGGTTACGAATACCAGTGGGGCGAAGATTGAAGGCAAGCAATCTTCAGATGATAAACGGCACGAGCGCTGGTGGTTTACGGTTTCAATCCGGTTTGCTCTTCCAGCGGACGATGAGGTTCAGGTGATCTTTCTCGCGCCGCACGCCGAACGGTTTCCATGCGATGACCAAATCCTTGATGAGAAATCCAAATGTCATCGTCGCCGCCACCGCGATGAAAAATTCCCATCGCCCGACTGCGATTTGAGTTGAACTCATCAAGCCGGCCAGCGCCGCGCCTGCGACAACGCCCGTTGCGCCGACGGTTGATTCCAGGCAGAAGCATTGCGCCTCCTTGCGCGGCTGATTTTGCGCTGCACGATGACGGAACAGGATTGCGACATCGCGCACGAGGCTTTGCGCGAGCAGCAGCGCGGATGCGTCGAGGACGATCTGCCAGACTGCCATCGTGTGGTAAAAATACGGCCACGCCAGCCAGCTTGCCGTCGCGACGACGCCAATCGCCGGCGCTTCAATCCATTCCGCGCGCGTCATGATTTTTGTTTCCTCGCGATCTGATTATACCAGATTCCCGATGCGATGAAGACGCCGCCGCAACCCGCCGTGAACCAGATGAGAAACGGCGACGGCAGATAAAAATGCGCGCCGACCGCCGCCGCCAGCGACAATCCGCCGCACAGAAAAGAATAAAACGCGCTCGCCCGCGCGCTTTGCAAACTTTTCTGGAGAATCAATTGCAACGCCTTGTCGTTGCGCGCGAGCGCGGACGCGCAATTGTCGGAACAAGTCATGCGTTCGTTCGCAGAAGATTTAACACATTCCGCGCACAGCGCCCGCCCGCAATAGGCGCAGATTGCGACGGCTTCGGAATTGTGCGCGGCGCATTTCATTCGCGGATTGTGGCGGAGATTATTTTTTTTCAAATCTTCAAAATCGCGCCGGACTTCTTCGATGCGTTTGCGATATTGCCCGGCGTCGCCGTAATCCAGAAAATGCTTGTAACGGCAGCCCGCTTTTTCGGGGCAAGGCTGCTTCATCACCTCCGAGCTTGGCTTTTCAAAGTCAATGCGGCAAAATCTTCCACAGACAATCCACAGCCGCCCGTTTTTGTGTCAAAACCGGCGCAAATTCGCATGAAAAAAATCATCTCAAACACGCCGTCCCGGTTGAGGCGGTGTTTTTTTCATTTGATCATGGCGGCCCTGGTTTTGACCGGGCAAGCGGTGTTGGGGTCTCCCAATTTTACCACCCGCGTCTGGCTGCGGGAAAACGGCCTGCCACAAAACAAGGTGTCGTCGGTGATTCAAACGCACGACGGTTATCTTTGGGTTGGCACCTACAACGGCCTGGCCCGGTTCGACGGCGTGCGTTTTGTTTGCTATGACAGCGGCAACACGCCGGAATTGTCTGACAGCTTGATAACAAGTTTGTTTGAAGACAAGGACGGCACAATTTGGATCGGGCACGAAACCGGGGAGGTGACGACTTACGCACAGGGACATTTCGAGCCGGCGGGAGCGAACGTGCATTGGGCGAAGAAAAAAATCCTGGACATCGGCGCGGATGAATCCGGCGATGTCTGGCTGTTCAATGAAGACGGCCTGCTGGCACGGGTGCGGGACGGATTGGTGCTGACGCCGGAATCCGGCGTGCGAACAAACGTGATGGAGATGACGCGCTCCGGGCGCGGCACCATCTGGGTTGGGCGCGCGGGAAGGATTTCGGTGTTGCATCACGGACAGATCATGCCGCTGGCGTTTGAGGCCGGACTGACCAACCTGGAGGTTTCCGCCATTGGTGCGGGCCGCGACGGCGGGCTTTGGATGATGGCGGATGGGCGTCTGCGGAAATGGAAGGACGGCGTTTGGACGGAAGACCGGGGGCCGGCTCCGTTTGGCGAGTCACCGTTGCTCAAGCTGGTGGAAAGCCGGAATGGAACGCTGCTTGGCGCGACATCAGACCAAGGGTTCGCGTTGATTTCCCCGGATGGCAAAGTCTTGAAATTCAACCGCGCCACTGGATTTTTTTACGACTGGGTCATTGATCTTTGTGAAGACCGCGAAGGAAATATCTGGGCGGGAACCGGCGGCGGCGGTTTGGCCCTGATCCGCGAAAGCAGTGTGCAGAAGTTCGCGCCTCCGGACGCATGGCAGGGGCGCGCCATCCTGTCCGTTTGTTTTGACCGCGAAAACGCGATGTGGGTCGGCACGGAGGGCGCGGGTTTATACCGCTGCCAAAACGGAGCGTGGACCAATTTCGCAGCGGATGCGGGACTGGCCAATCCTTACGTCTGGTCGCTGGCGGAAGACACGGACGGCAATCTTTGGGCTGGAAGCTGGGGTGCCGGTTTATTTTTGCGACGGGGAGATCATTTTGAAAGCGCTCCGGGAATGGGTGAAATCTTTACGCCCATGCCGTCGCTTTTTCCGTCGCGCCAGGGCGGGTTGTGGGTTGGCACCACGGAAGGATTGTTGCGCTATGACGCCGCCGGGAAAAAAACCTGGTTTGCCAAGGATGGAATTTCGGCCAAGCGTGATGTGCGGTGTATCATTGAAAGCCGGACGGGCGAAGTCTGGTTCGGCACGGCGGGCGAGGGATTGTTTTGCCTGCAATCAGGCCAGTTGAAACAATTCCGCAAAGCCGACGGACTTCCGGGCGATTTTGTGCGCTGCCTGCGCGAGGACGAAACCGGCGCGCTTTGGATCGGCACTTCCGAAGGCCTGTGCCAGTTCAAGGACAATCACTTCACCGCGCTCACCACCAAGCAGGGCTTGCATGACAATGTCATTTGCGACATCGAGGAAGACGGCCATGGATTTTTCTGGATCAGTTCCTTCAACGGAATCTTCCGCGTCAGCAAAGCCGAACTGCAACAATGCGCCGATGGCCGGCTGGCGTCCGTCCATTGCCTGGCCTTCGGCATCGGCGACGGGATGCCAACGCTGGAAGCCACCGGCGGCGGATGCAAGGCGGCGGATGGAACGCTGTGGTTTCCGACCGACCGCGGACTCGTGGCCATAGACCCGCAAGATGTCAAAACAAACCAATTGAAGCCGCCGGTGCTGATCGAAGGTTTGCTCGTGGACAACCAGATCGTCAACGGCCTGGATTCATCGTCCCGGCTGAAAATTCCGCCCGGCCGCCATCGTTTTGAATTTCAATACACCGGCTTGAGTTTCGCCGCGCCGGAAAAAGTCCGGTTCAAATACCGGCTGGACAAGCTCGATGCGGACTGGATTGACGCCGGGACGAAGCGCGCGGCGGATTATCCCTACATTCCGCCCGGCGATTACACTTTCCGCGTCATCGCCTGCAACAACGACGGCGTGTGGAACGAGACCGGCGCATCCATGGCCTTCACCGTCCTGCCGTATTTCTGGCAGACGGCATGGTTCCGCGCGTTGGGATTGTCGGGAATCATTTTGCTCGCCGGCGGCGGCGCCTGGCTTGGCACGCGCCGCCGGATGCGCCGCAAGCTGGAAATTCTCGAACGCCAGCGCGCCGTCGAGCGCGAGCGCACGCGCATCGCCAAGGACATCCACGACGACCTCGGCGCGAGCCTGACGCGGATCAATCTGTTGAGCCAGTCCGCGCGCCGCGACATGGACGACCCGCCGCAGCGCGAAAAAAACCTCGATCAAATCTGCACCACCGCGCGGCAATTGACGCGCGCGATGGATGAAATCGTCTGGGCCGTGGATCCCCAGCACGACACGCTCGACAGCCTTGCAAGCTACCTCGGCAAATTGATCCATGAACTGCTCGGCGATTCCGGCATCCGCTGCCGCTTGGATTTCCCCGTGCATCTTCCCGCGTGGCCGGTCACCGCCGAAGTGCGGCATAATTTATTCCTGGCGTTCAAAGAGGCGTTGCACAACGTCCTCAAACATTCGCGGGCGACCGAAGTGCAAATTTCCTTCTCGCCCGAACCGTCGGCGTTCGTGGTCAACATCACGGACAACGGCTGCGGATTTGACCTAGCGGCAATGGACGGACAATCGCGTCCGCGCCGCAACGGGCTGGTGAACATGCGCAAACGGCTGGAAGAAATCGGCGGACGCTGTGAAATTGAAACCGGGCGCGGCCACGGCACGCGGGTCGTTTTCATCCTGCCAGCGAAAAAAACAACGAAATAAAAAATTTCCACAAGCGCTGCGCGGTGAGATGTTGTCCTGAAAACTCGTGACAGCCAATCATCGCCCCGGTGGTATAATATGAAGCCCAAACCGATGCAAAAAACTGCGGCCAGCCCGCCGGGAAAAGACGGCGTCATTCGTGTCTCCATTGTGGAAGACGACGCGCCCGTCCGCGAAATTTTGAAAGGCTGGCTCGCGCGCGCCGACGGGTTTGAATTTGTCAGCGGCTTCGAATGCGCGGAAGACAGCATCGCGCAACTGCCGCGCCAGAAGCCCGACGTGGTTCTGATGGACATCAAGCTGCCCGGCATGAACGGCGTGGAATGCGTCGGCCAGCTCAAGCCGCTTTTGCCGCAGACGCAATTCGTGATGCACACGGTCTATGAAGATTCCAACCACATCTTCAACGCGCTGCAATCCGGCGCGACCGGCTATCTGCTCAAGCAGTCCGCGCACGATGAACTGCTCGCCGCGCTCAAATACGTCCACGCCGGCGGCTCGCCGATGACGAGCTACATCGCCCGCCGCGTCGCGCAGTGTTTTCCAAACGCCCCGGCGCAGTCTGAATCCGACGACAACCAATCCTTGTCCCCGCGCGAGCGCGAAGTCCTGGAAATGCTCGCGCGCGGATTTCTCTACAAGGAAATTGCCGAGGCGCTCGCCATCAGCATCCGCACCGTGGACACTTACATCCGCCGCATTTATGAAAAACTCCACGTCCGTTCCCGCGCGCAGGCCGTGGCCAAATATGTCAATTTCCAGCCGGCCAATGCCCGCGCGGCAAACTCGCGTTGAGATTTTTCCGAAACATCAAAAAATGAACCAAACCCGCGCCGATTTTTCCGCCGCCGTCAACGATGACCTGAACCATTTTCATTTCAAACCATGACCACACTGCAAAAAACCTCCGCCGGAATTGTCTCTCTCTTTGCGGCCGTTTCCACGTTCGCCGCCAATCCGCAACTGCCACTGCTGAACGATCCGGTGGACATAAGCGGCGACTTCCGCGATTTCTCCGACACGTATTTTCTCGCGGACAAACTCGCCGATTTCGATCCGGCCACCGGCAGCGGAAAAATCACTTATCAGCGCTCGCAATATTTCACGCGGCAGGCATTCGACAATATGCTCGCCGTCATCAAGCCCGTTCCACCAAATGAATTTCCAGAAAACGAATACGCCGCGAATCCGACGCTGCCGTTTTCAATCGAATTTGTTTCGCCGCGAACCATTCGGATTCGCATGACGAGCGGCCCGCAAGTTCACAAGCCGCAGGAAGAACTCATGCTTGCCGGCGAAGTGCCGCATGACGATTCGTGGAAATACGAAAAAATTGACGGTGGCCATCGTTACACGAGCCAGTTTGGTTCCGTCACGATTTTAGAAAATCCATTCCACATCGAAATCCGCGACGCCAGCGGAAAGTTGCTCACCAAAACCGATCACGATCTGGACAACGGCACTTCGTTCACGCCAATCATGCCGCTTGCCTTCGTGCGCCGCTCTTCGGATTATTCGCGCAGCTTCAATGCGGCGTTCACGCTTTCGCCCGGCGAGAAAATTTTCGGCTGCGGCGAATCCTTCACCGGCCTCGACAAGCGCGGGCAAAAAATCGTCCTTTGGACCGACGACGCCAACGGCATTCAAAATCAGGGGATGTATAAACCGATTCCGTTTTTCATGAGCAGTCGCGGCTACGGAATGTTCATGCACACTTCGACGCCCATCACCTGCGATTTCGGAAATTCCTTCAGCGGCGTCAATTCGCTGATGATTGGCGATGATGAATTGGACTTGTTCGTTTTCCTCGGCTCGCCAAAGGAAATTTTGAATGAATACACTTCGCTCACCGGCAAATCGCCGATGCCGCCGCTCTGGAGTTTTGGTTTGTGGATGAGCCGCTGCACTTACAACAATGAAAAACAAGTCCGCGACATCGCCGCAAAATTGCGCGAGAACAAAATTCCCTGCGACGTTTTGCATCTGGACACCGGCTGGTTTGAGACCGACTGGCAGTGCGATTACCAATTTTCCACGACGCGCTTCACCGACCCGCAGAAAATGATTTCGGATTTGAAGACGAACGGCTTTCATATTTCGCTCTGGCAACTGCCGTATTTTGTCCCGAAAAATAAATTGTTCCCCGAACTCATCGAAAACAATCTCGTCGTGCGCGACGCGAAAGGCAATCTGCCTTACGAAGACGCCGTGCTCGATTTTTCCAATCCAAAAACGGTCGAGTGGTATCAGGCTCATCTCGCAAATCTTTTGAAAATGGGCGTCGGCGCGATCAAGGTGGATTTCGGCGAAGCCGCGCCGGAAAACGGAATTTACGCCGACGGCCGCACCGGATTTTACGAGCATAATCTGTATCCGCTGCGCTACAACAAAGCCGTCGCCGACATCACGAAAAAAGTCACCGGCGAAAACATCATCTGGGCGCGCAGCGCGTGGGCGGGCAGCCAGCGTTATCCGATTCATTGGGGCGGCGACGCGGAAAGCACGGACGACGGCATGGCCGCCGAATTGCGCGGCGGATTGTCGTTCGGCCTTTCGGGATTTTCCTTTTGGAGCCACGACATCGGCGGCTTCACGGCCAATTCCGTCGCCAGCATGAGCAAAAATCTTTACGCGCGCTGGCTCGCGTTCGGCATGATGACTTCGCAAAGCCGCTGCCACGGCGAAGCGCCAAAGGAACCGTGGAATTACGGCCAGGCATTCATGGACGAATTTCGCATCGAGGACGGATTGAAATACAAACTCATGCCTTACGTTTATGCGCAGGCAAAGGATTGTTCCGAACACGGCCTGCCGATGTTGCGCGCGCTGTTCGTGGAATTTCCCGACGACCCCGGCTCGTGGAAGGTGGACGACGAATATCTTTTCGGCTCAAGCATTTTGGTCGCGCCGCTCATGCAAGAAAATGCGACCGGACGAAATGTTTATCTGCCGCCGGGGACTTGGATTGATTTTCAAACCGGAAAATCCTACGACGGCGGCTGGCAAAAAATCGAAGCCCGGGAAATTCCCGAAATCATTTTAGTTCGCGACGGCACGGTGATTCCTGAAATCAAACTCGCGCAATCCACGATGCAAATGGATTGGTCGAAACTTGATTTGGTTGTCTTCGCAAAAAATTCCGAAACCGCAAAAGGTTTGGTTTGCCTGCCTTCGGACAATGTGCTGCGCGAAATTTCCTTGAATAAAAACAATGGCGCATTTGAGCTGATGAATGATCCGCTGGCCGGAAAAGTGACGTGGAAAGTCAGTCCGCTTCCGCAAAATTAAAATAAAATTCAAATGAAGTTTTTTTGGTCACTTTTCGCGCCGGTCATTTTTCTTTTTTCCGCGCTGGCCTGCGCCGCCGGCAATTACACGAACTTCGACGTGGCGGTTTACATTCCCGTCAACGTCGTCAAAAGTTTTGACGACCCGCAAAAACTTCAGGACGACTGGAACCGCATCAGCAGCCAGTTGAAAGTAGACAAGGTTTATATCGAAGTCCAGCGCGACCGGCAAACCAACACGGATGTCTTGCTTGAACAGGTGAAAAAGTTTTTTCTGGATCACGGCGTGCAGGTCGCCGGCGGCATGGCATTGTCCGACGGCAGCATCGGCGGACAGTTCAAATCGTTTTGTTACACCGACCCGCAAGACCGCGCGTTCATCAAAAGCGCGGCGCAACTGGCCGCGCGGCATTTTGACGAAATCATTCAGGACGATTTCTTTTTTGACACGACCAAAAACGATTCCGACATCGCCGCGAAAGGGGAAAAAAGCTGGACGCAATTTCGTTTGGATTTGATGGACGATGCGGCGGAAAATCTCATCATCAAACCGGCGCGCGCCGTGAATCCGAACGTCAAGCTCGTCATAAAATTTCCGAACTGGTATGAACATTTTCAAGGCTCCGGCTACGACCTCGACAAGGAACCGAAACTTTTTGACGGCATTTACACCGGCACGGAAACGCGCGATCCGGTCATCACCGACCAGCATTTGCAGCAATACGAAAGCTACGAAATCATCCGCTACTTTGAAAACATCGCGCCGGGCCGCAACGGCGGCGGCTGGGTGGACACTTACAGCATCAATTACATTGACCGCTACGCCGAGCAGCTTTGGGACACGATGTTCGCCAAGGCGCGGCAGATGATGCTTTTTGAATGGTCGGCGATGAGCCGTCCGATTGAACCCGGCAACCGCGCGGGCTGGGAAAATTTGCCGACAAGTTTCAATTACAACGAAATGCTTCAATCGAAAACAAACCCGACGATGGCGTCCGTCGCCGGTTATTCTTTGGAGCAGGTGGACAAATTTTTGGGACAACTCGGCAACCCGATTGGCATCGCCAGTTACAAACCTTATCAATCTGACAGCGAAGATTTTTTGCACAATTATTTTGGGATGATCGGAATTCCGATTGACCTGCGCCCGGAATTTCCGACGAACGCGAATCTGGTTTTGCTGACGGAATCCGCAAAGTTTGACCCGGACATCGTCGCCAAAATCAAAAATCAACTGCGCGCAGGAAAATCCGTTGTGATCACTTCCGGCTTGCTGCGCGCATTGCAGGGCAGGGGAATTGAAGACATCATTGAGGCTCAATACACTTACCGAAAAATTCTCGCGCATAAATTTTCCGGCGGCTTCGGCGCGGGGAATTTTTCGTCGCTCGACGGCGGAACGAACGCGGACATTTTATTTCCGCAGATTGTTTTTTTCACGAACGACGCGTGGTCGCTCGTCCGCGCCGAGGCCGATGGCAACGCGTTTCCGCTTTTGCTGATGGATCGCTATTCCAAAGGCATTCTTTACATTTTGACGATCCCGGAAAATTTCAACGACCTTTACGCGCTGCCGCCCGAAGTCACGGGCGCGATCAAAAATTACGTCATGCGCGGATTTCCCGTGCGCGTGGACGGCCCGGCGCAAGTCGCGCTTTTTGCCTACGACAATAATACATTCGTCGTTGAGTCTTATTTGCCGACAGAAACTGACGTGAAAGTTTCCGTGGCCGGGAATTTTACGAAATTAAAAAATCTGGTGACTGGAGAAATGCTCGAAGGACAAATGCAAACTGAAACGCGCTGGCAGCGCCGAAGCCGGCAAAGCGACGATGAAAACCGCGTTTCATTCAACGTGCATTTGCCGCCGCACAGCTATGAAGTTTTTGCAGTTGAAAAATAAACGGAAACCCCAACTGAAAACCATCTGGTTAAATCCCGCCTTGTTTTTTGCTCGCAGCGAACCTCGACGCCGGAGCCGGCGGCGTTGCGCGCGGCAGCCCATGAAATTGAAAGCCGTGTTTGTTTGCGTCGCTGCTGAAACATTTTTTGCCAACAGCAACGGGGACAAGCGCGCGAGTTCCTTTTCCGATTGTAAAATGCGCGCCATCCGCGATATTGAAGGTGGAATCCCGAAACTGCCCGCTGCGTCCGGCGATGGCCGGTGTAAAAGAGCCGTTAAAATGAGGTTTTGCGCATGGATTGTGTAAGTAATTTACGTTACAAGACGGAAATTCTGGTTGGTGGTAACTTTAACACCGACCCAGATTTATTTTGTCCCGCTAGTGAGCGCGCCAGTTTTATGGATGCGTTTTTAATAGCTGGTAAAAAATGACCTAAATAAAAAAATCAAAAAAACATTCCGGCAGGATGCTACTTGGCCCAAAAAGAAAACGCGACAACCCCAAAGATACAATGAAAAAAAATGTTCTAATGTTAATCGGAGTGCTCGGCTTGGGCATTTCAACGATGCAATCCCAAACATTGCAAAATTCGTGGGAAAACTCCTTGGAGGGTTGGACAATCGCGGAGCCGGGCATTTGGTCCACCACCGCATTTAGCACCACCCCCGGCGTGACCGCCGGCACCTATAGTTGGGAATTGACCGCAGCCAGTGGCCCCAACTACAACACCGCGCTGACAGGACCATCCTCCACCAATCTGACCGCATTGCTGGCTAATGCCGCGTCAGTCAGTGTGGATGTAGATGTTCCAGTCGGAGGCAGTTTTGGCTACTACCTGCAGTGGGACCTTTCGGTGAACCAACCGGGCGGTTTGGGTTCCGTGTCCGTGGATAACGGCAATTATACTCAGGCGGCAACCA
>DASXED010000061.1:0-21561 GCA_036490295.1 Verrucomicrobiia bacterium
ACGATAAAAAGCAACGGCAATCCCGCCGCCCACGCAACCGCGCCGGCGTTGGCGCGCACCAGCACGGACAATTCAACTGCGAGAAACAGCGCCGTGAAAATTTGCGGCCGCGCCGCGAACCCGTAAGAAATCTCAACCACCGCCAGCGCCGCGAAAGCCCATGCGAGGAGGCGTTCCCCCGACCCGGACAATTTCGCCAGCGCGAGCCGCAGCGCCACTGCGAACGTCGCCAGGCCGACGAGCATTTTTAACAACAGGATTCCCGCGCCGCCGAGCAGGGTGTGCGCCGTGCCCAATGCGGTTTCGGCCAGCCATTCGTGATTGATCCACGGCTGGCCGCGCGCCGTCCATGAATAGGTTTCCACCCGCGTTATCGCGTGCGTTCGCAGCATCTGTTCGCCAAAGGTAACGTGGCCCCACAAATCAGGGTCGGCAGTGTTCTCGGAAAATTGGAACACGGCCAGCGCGCAAACCGCCGCATAGAGGCAAATTTTCATAAGCCGGAAACTGTTCCCGGCCGGCTTGATGGAACTCTCTGAAATCATTTTTCGGCAAAAATATTCATCGTGTCCAGCACGGCCTTGATGCGCGGGACTTCGTGCGTGCGGAACAAATCCGTTTTGCCCAGTGCGGCGAGAACTGCGAAAAACGGCTCGGCACAACGCACTTCGTCACCAAAAAATTCAAACGCGTGCGGCAGCGCGTGGCAGACCGGAAATCCCAGCGCGCGCAACCGGAACGTGTTCAGGAAAATGTTCATCTGATGCCGCACGCGCACCGCGCCGTCCTGCAAGTTGCGGTAGTAAAAGCCGAGGCCGGGATCGAGGAACATTTTTTCCACGCCGCAACGTTGCGCGATTTCAATCTGCCGCGAAAAGAATTCGGCCAACATCGAAACCGGGTCGGCGCTCAAATCAAAGTCGCGGGCTTCGCGGACGTTTTTTCCAGCGACGAAGCAAATTATGATGGCGGCATCGTGCGCGGCGACCATTTTGAAAATTTCCTTTGATCCGGCGGTTCCCGTCAGGTTCAAAACATTTGCTCCGGCTTCGAGCGACGCGCGCGCGACTTTTGGCGAATAGGTTTCGACCGAGACGGGAATTTTTCCCGCGCGCAATTTTTTGATGACGGGAATCAATTTGGATTTTTGCTCCGCGTCATTTGCGCGCGCCGCATTTGCCAGCGTGGATTCCGCGCCGAGGTCAATAATGTCCGCGCCTTGCGCCGAAAGAATTTTTCCGCGCTGGATTGCGCTTTCCGCCGTCAGGCAAACGCTTTCGCGATACCACGAATCGGGCGAGAGATTGACGACGCCCATGACTGCGGGCTGCGAATTGAAATTGAATTTTTTGCCGCCGATGGAAAATTCCTTCACGCGCGCGGACGCGGCGGCGCGGTTTTTTTCCAGAAGTTCCGCAAGATTTTCCAGTTTCAACATGATGGAAATGAAATGGCGCGCCCGGCGCGATTCGAACGCACGACCGCCTGCTTAGAAGGCAGATGCTCTATCCAACTGAGCTACGGGCGCGGCCAGCAAGACATTAGTCGGCGCGGCGCGCGGGCGCAAGCGCGGCAATTCAGTTTGGTTGAAAATTCCGGCGGCTTCAGGCAGGCTGGCTTTGTGAAAATGACAAAATTCCTCTCGCTCGTTTTGCTGGCGGCGTTTTTGGCCGGTTGCAAAAAAACTGAAACCGTTGCCGCGACGCCGACGCCGGAAAACTGGCAGCCCACGCAGGCGCAGCCGAAACTGCCGACGATGAAAATTTATCTCGGCGCGGAAACGCTCGACGCCGAGCTTGCGCTGACCGGACGCGAGGAGCAGACCGGCATGATGTTCCGCACGAACATCCAGGACTCGGACTCCATGATTTTTGTTTTGCCGCAGCCGCAGCGCGCGTCGTTCTGGATGATGAATTGTCCCGAATCCATTTCCGCCGCCTACATTTCGCCCGACGGCGTGATCCAGGAAATCCATCACCTTGAAAAGAACGACACGAACGCGGTTCTGGCCGCGAGCGACAACATCCAGTTCGTTTTGGAAACGAGCGACGGCTGGTTCGCGCGGCACAATGTCGGCGTTGGCACGGTCATCCGCACGGAAAAAGGCTCGCTGGCGGAAACTTTTTTGCGGAGATGATTTTCATGCAATCGCATTTTACATGATTGCCAAGCCCTCCCCAATTGCGCTAAATAGGCGGAATGCCAACGGTCGCCGAACAACTCCGCGCGGCGCGCGAAGCGAAAAAACTCTCGGTGCAGCAGGTCGCCGACGCGACGAAAATCCGCACCGACCACATCCGCGCGCTCGAAGAGGGAAATTTCAGCGCGTTTTCCGCGCCGGTTTATATCCGCGGCTCGGTTAAAAATTACGCGACGCTGCTCAAGCTGGACTTGACGAAAATCCTGGCCGATCTGGACGCGGAATTGAACGGAACGGAAAAATTCAACGAGCCGCCGCCGTTGAGCGAGGCAACCAAGTCGCCGCTCGACCACGTTCTTTTTCTGTTCTCGAAGGTGAACGTGAAGACGGCGCTGGCCGCCGGCGGAATTGCGGGAATTATTTTAATCTTGGCAATCGCCCATTGGGCGTGGCGGCAGCACAAAAGCGCCGACCCGCTCGCCAATCTGCAGCCCGCCGTTTATCAACCGGCAAATTCCGGCGACACGCTGCCGCTGCCGAAACGCTGAAAGGAATTATGAAGTATGAATGATGAATTATGAAAACGTAAATCTTCCGTGCCCTGATTTTTCATAATTCATACTTCATCATTCATAATTTTTCAGACATCTTCCAGATACAACGCGCGGTTGCGCCACAAATAAATCAGGCCCGACGCCGCCGTCAGCGCGACCGTCAGCCACAGCATGATTTTCGCGAATTCCGGCAGCCAGCCCGTGAAGATTTTTTGCGACGGCGGATTCCATTCGCCGCTCGCGTCCACCACCAGCAGCGCGATGATGGTCACGATTTGCGAAATGGTTTTGTGTTTGCCGAACCTTTCGGCGGCGAGCACGACATTTTTTGACGCGGCCAGCAATCGCAAACCCGTGATCGCCAGTTCGCGTGCGACGATGACGATGACCATCCACGCGGCGACCTTGACCGGCGCGTCAGGATGCAGATGGGTGCTTTCGACGAACGCGATGAATGCCGAGCACGTCAAAATTTTGTCAGCGAGCGGGTCCATCAAGATGCCGAAATTGGTGATGAGATTGCGGCTGCGCGCGATTTTTCCGTCGAGGAAATCCGTGAAGCTCGCGATGCAAAATAGAAAAAGCGCGAGCGTATTCCTAAATGGGATTTGCCACGGACAAAACAGCGCGCACAGAAAGAACGCCGTCAGCACGAAACGCGAGACCGTCAATTTGTTCGGCAGGTTCATCGGCGTGGATTGTTGGATAAATGGATTTTTGGATTGGTGACTAAAGATGCGCTAAATGTTTTTTTCATTCATCCATAAATTCAATTATTCATTCATCCGATTTTCATGCGCCGAATTTATCAAACATCCTCGCGTTGGCCTGCATTTGCCGGATCAAAAATTTCGATTCAAAAATTCCGAGCGAGCCAATGTTCGCGCCGGTTTCAGTGAAGCGCTCCAGTTTGTCCGAGCCGGAAAATTCCGAATGCAAAAGGACCGGTTGTGGATGCCACGAATGCCCTTTGACGGACACCGGCGTCGAGTGGTCGCCCGTGACGACGAGCACGTCGGGTTTTTTCCGCAGCAAAATCGGCAGCGCGGCGTCGAAGTATTCGATGGCTTTCATTTTTGCCACAAAGTCGCCGTCTTCGCCGGCCTTGTCGGTGTATTTGTAGTGGATGAAAAAGAAATCGAAGTTGTCGTATTCTTTCAGATAAAGTTCAAATTGCTGCTGGATTGTCTGCGCCTCGATTTTTTTCATGCCGACGAGTTGCGCGAGGCCTTTATACATCGGATAAACCGCGAGGCACGCGGGCTTCAATTTGTAACGCTCCTCGAACAGCGGAATGTGCGGCTGGTGCGCGATGCCGCGCATGAGAAAACCGTTCGCCGGTTTTTCATTGGCGATGATTGGCAGCGCGGCCTTGTAAAAATCCGCGATGAGCGCGGCCATTTTTTTCTGGCCGGGATTATTTTCGTCGCGCGGATGAACTGTTGGAATTGGAAAACCTTCACGGTTCGGATCGGCGTCGGTCAATGGGCCTTCCAATCCTTTGCCGCGAAAGATGACAACGAAACGATGTTCTTTGCCGGCCTTGATGATGATTTCCGTGTCGCCGATTTTTTTTATTTTCGCCGTGAGCAGCGCGACCAGTTTCTCGCAAACTTCCGTTGCGATTCTTCCGGCGCGGCGGTCAGTGACAATTCCCTTCGCGTCGAGCGTCGCAAAATTTGCGCGCGCACAAACGTCACCGGGTTTCAATTCCACGCCGAGGCCGAGCGCTTCAATCACGCCGCGGCCAACTTGAAATTCCAACGGGTCGTAGCCGAAAAGTCCGAGATGTCCGGGGCCGCTGCCGGGCGTGATGCCGGGCGCGACGGGAATCATGCGGCCTTGCGCGGAATTTTTCGCGACCCTGTCGAGGTTCGGCGTCGTCGCGGCTTCGAGCGGCGTGAGATAATTCTGTTCCGCCGTCGCGATGTCGCCGAGGCCGTCGAGCACGACGAGCACGAGCTTGGCTTTGGTCTTGAGAGTCAGTTCGGCATATTGCGCGTCCAAATTCATGGCAACAATTTGCTATCAAGTCGCCGCGAGCGCAATGCGATTCCATTTTGCGCCGTGACAAAACGGTGACATTATTCTCCCACGAATGAATCCATTGATGCTGCACGAATTTCATCACGGCCTGAACGCGCAATTCACAGAATTGAACGGCGCGGAAATCGTGAATGACTTTGGCGACTGGCTGGCAGAATATGCGGCGTTGCACGAAACGGCTGGTGTGATTGATTTAAGTTTTCGCTCGCGCATCTGTTTGGCCGGCGCGAATCGCGTCCGCTTTTTGCACGGGCAAGTTACTAACGATGTAAAAAAATTGTGCGTCGGCGAAGGTTGCTATTCCGCCATCACGACGAACAAAGGCAAAATGGAAAGCGACCTGAACATTCTCGCGCTCGCGGATGAATTGCTTTTGGACTTCGAGCCGAGCCTGACCGGAAAAATTTCTGCGCGTTTGGAAAAATTCATCGTCGCCGACGATGTGCAGATCGTGGACGCTGCGCCGCACTACGGTTTGTTGGGCGTGCAAGGGCCAAAAGCTGAAAATGCCATCCGCAGCTTGAACTTATTTCCAGAAATTCCCGTCGCGCAATTTAATTCCGCGAAAATTTCCGACGCAACGCTCGGAGAAATTTATCTCGCGAACCATCCGCGTCTCGGCACGAACGGATTTGATTTGTTCGTCCCCAACAATTCCCTTGGCGCGGTGGCGGACAAATTGATTGCCGCCGCAAAACAAATCGGCGGGCACGCCGTCGGCTGGACGGCGTTTGAGACGGCGCGCATCGAGGCGGGCGTTCCGCGATTCGGCGCGGACATGGACGAGACGAACATCCCGCTCGAATGCGGCATCGAGAGCCGCGCCATCGCCTACAACAAAGGCTGCTACATCGGGCAGGAAGTCATCAACCGAATCCACAGCGTCGGCCACGTCACGAAGGAATTGCGCGGTCTGCGGCTGGCGGATGATTTGAAATCTCCGCCCGCGCGCGGCGATAAATTATTTTTCAACGGCAAAGAAATCGGTTACATCACCAGCTCCGTGAAATCGCCGTCGCTCAACGCGAACATCGCGCTCGGCTATGTGCGCCGCGAAGCGAATCAAATCGGGAACGAACTGGCGTTGCGGACGGCGGCGGGAGAAAGTCCGGCGAAAATTGTGGAGTTGCCGTTTGTGAAATGATTTTGCGCGGACGGCGCGAATTTTTGGAACAATCAACCAATGAATCAAAATGAATCTTACTGAATCCCGCTGGCTGCCCATTGTGCTGCTGGTCTGCTCGAACATTTTCATGACGTTCGCGTGGTATGGCCATTTGAAATTCAAAAGCTCGCCGCTCTGGCTGGTCATCATCGTCAGTTGGGCGATTGCATTTTTCGAATATTGTTTTCAAGTGCCGGCCAATCGCTGGGGCAGCTTGGTCTATTCGCCGTTTCAACTCAAAATCATCCAGGAAATCGTCACGCTCACGGTTTTTGTCGTCTTTGCGTTTTTGTATTTCCACGAAAAGATGCGATGGAATCATATCGCAGCATTCCTGTGCATTCTGGCCGCCGTCGCGTTCGCGTTCTGGCCGAAGGATTAACCATCAAGACACCAAGGCACAAAATAAAATGAAAAAAGCTTTTCTTCGCGCCTCGGCGTCTTGGTGGTTAAAACTCTTGGCAGCGGCGATTCATTCTGTTTAATTTGCCGCGTCAGAATGAGAAGATCACCCGCCATCGCCGCGTTTGTTTTTTTGCTCGCGCTTTTTCCATCGGTCTTGCCCGCGCAGGAGCAGCCGGCGTGGGACGTGCAGGCGCTCAACAACGTCATCCCAGGACTGCCCGCCGGAAGCATCATGATGCAGGGCGACACGGTCACGGGCACCAACGGCGTCTATGTGAAATATGGCAACACGGTGCTGACGGCGGACATGGTGTCGTTGAACCAGCAGACGGGCAACATCCTGGCCGACGGCCATGTCCGCATCGAGGAAGGCGGTCAAATCTGGACCGGCGGACACATCACTTATAATTTCAAAACGCATCAGATGCGGAGCGAAGAATTTCGCACTGGCAAACCGCCGGTGTTCGCGCAAGGCGGACAATTGGAGGGTGACGTGAGCAATCAAACCTACGCCGCGCGCCACGTTTTTGTGACGACTGATGACGTGAGCAACCCGGCCATCCGCGTCCGCGCCAGCAAAATAAAAATTGTTCCCGGCAAATACGTCGAGATGTGGAACGCGGTGCTGTTTGCGGACGGCGTGCCTGCGTTTTATTTTCCGTATTACAAGCGCAATCTGGGGCCGCACGCGAGCAACCTGAATTTCCTGGCCGGCGACCGCAGTTCTTACGGCCCGTATCTGCTGGACACTTACACATGGTGGATGAACGACGCGGTGGACGGCAAAATCCACATGGATTACCGCGAGAAGCGCGGCGTGGGCGCGGGGCCGGACGTGAACCTCCATTTTGGCCAATGGGGTGATGCGACGCTCAAGTATTATTACACCCATGACCACGATCCCGACAGAAGCATCAACACAAACAGCTTCCAAAACCTCGGCGCGATTCCGAGAGACCGCCAGCGCCTTTATTTTGCCTGGCAGGCGACGCCGGCGACGAATCTGAACCTCAAGGCGCTGGTCAATTACCAGAGCGACCCGCTCGTGCTGCACGATTTTTTTGAGGACGATTACACGGAAAACCCGCAGCCGGACACGTTTGTTGAAATCAACAAATACTGGGAAAACTGGAGCCTCGACGCCGAAGCCGCGCCGCAACTCAACAATTTTTTTGACCAGGTCGAGCAATTGCCGGACGTGAAGCTCACCGGCTTTCGCCAGCAAATCCTCAACACGCCGGTTTATTACGAAAGCGAAAGTTCCGTGGGTTATTACCGGCAATTTTTCGCCAACACAAACGAAGCCTTGTTCACCAACATCAACGGCACGCTGCCCGGATATTCCGCCGCGCGCGCCGACACGTTTCAGCAACTGCTCCTGCCGTGGACGTTTTTCAACTGGCTCAACGTCACGCCGCGCGCCGGCGGACGGTTCACCTATTACAGCGCGGAAACCGGGCCGGGCGGGACGAACAGCGAAACTTACCGCAGGGTTTTCAACGCCGGCATGGATTTTTCGTTCAAGGCATCGCGCTTGTGGACGGGCAAGACAAACGCGCTCCTCGACGTTGACGGTCTGCGCCACATTTTCGAACCGTCAATGAGCTACGTTTTCGTGCCGAATCCGAGCACGCCGCCGTCGCAACTGCCGCAGTTCGATTCCGAATCGCCCAGCCCGCTGCTGCTGCCGGTTGAATTTCCCGATTACAACGACATTGATTCGATTGACAGCCAGAACGTCCTCCGCTTTGGGCTGCGCAACACGCTGCAAACCAAACGCGACGGGCAACTCGACAATTTGCTCGATTGGAACGTCATGCTCGACTGGCGGCTCAAGCCGAACTCCACCCAGCAGACGTTCAACGACCTTTACTCCGACCTCGCGTTCCGCCCGCGCACATGGATTACGCTCGAATCGCAGGTGCGTTACGACATCAACAACGGCAATTTGAACCTGACTTATCACCAGCTCACGCTCGCGCCCAACGAACGCTGGAGCTGGGGCGTCGGCCACTGGTATTTGCGCAACGGCGTTTTTGGCCCCGGCAGCGGCGGCAATCTTATCAACAGCACCATCTTTTTTCGGTTGAACGAAAACTGGGGATTGCGCGCGGATCATTATTTCAACGCGCAAAACGGCCGCCTGCAGGAGCAGCTTTACAGCATCTACCGCGACTTCCGAAGCTGGACGGGCGCGCTCACGTTCCGCGCGATTGACGACGGCTTCGGCCCGAAGGATTACACCGTCGCCTTCAGTTTCTCGATCAAGGCGTCTCCCAGCCATCACGTCGGCGACGACGCCGTCAAGCCGTATCAACTCGTCGGGGAATAAAAATCAGGAAAAATTGCCGGCCGCGATTATGTTTGGAACTTTAATGAACCGATGCAACGCTTCAACGCCTTAACAGTTTTTTTTGCCGCAATTTTTCTTCCCGCCGTTTGCCGCGCGCAAATCATGCCGGGCGGAATCATTCCGACGCGCAGCGTTTCGGGCCAGTTCATCGTCACCGCCACAAGGCAGATGTCGCCGCTGGCCGGTTTGCCCGCCGTTGCCACCAACGCAGATTTGGTCCGGCTTGAACCGGCATTGCTGGCCGTTTCCGCCGAACGCATAAAAGACGCGCTCTGGCGCGAACTTGGCGTCAACGGCCAGTGGCGCGGCCAGATTTTTCTCACGCTGCATCCCGCGCGGTCGCTCGACGAAGACGTCGCCGTCATTTCGACGCCGCTGGACGGCGGCTGGAATTACCGCGTTGAACTGCCCGATGTTTTGTCCCGCACCCGCCTGGCGCGCGCGCTGACCGGCGTGCTGCTGCTCGAATTTGCGAACCGGAACGCGCAATCCCATTCGGCGGAAATTCCCGCGTGGCTCAACGACGGCCTGGCGCTGCAACTGCTCGCCGCCGGTTCGCTGGGTTCGTCCGAAATCATCCTGTCGGAGCCGCATCAAATCGTGAACGGTCTTTCGCTCACGCGGACGGATGCGATCGAAGGCGTTTTTGACCCTTTGGCCGGCGCGCGGCGCGCGTTGCAAAATCATCCCGCGCTGACGTTCGGGCAATTAAGCTGGCCGACCGCCGCGCAATTGTCCGGCGCGGACGGCGGGGTTTATCGCGCCAGCGCGCAATTATTTGTCAGCGAACTGCTCGGTTTGAAAGACGGCCCCGCGCGCCTGCGCGCGATGCTTGAATCTCTGCCGCGCTATTACAACTGGCAGACCGCGTTTCAAACCGCGTTTCACAAAGACTTCCCGCGCCCGCTCGACGTGGAAAAATGGTGGGCATTGCAAGTGGTGGGTTTTGCCGTGCGCGATCCCGGCCCGCAGTGGACGCCCGCCGTCAGCCGCAACAAACTCGACGAAATTTTAAGCGTGCCGGTGGAAATGCGCCCGGCGTCAAACGCGCTGCCGGCGCACGCGGAAGTTCCCCTTCAAACCGTGATCCGCAATTTCGACTCCGCGCGGCAGGCGGCAATCCTGCAAATCAAACTGCGCGACCTCGAACTCGCGCAATTCCACATGGCATCGCTGCTGGCCGTTTTGACCGACTCCTACCGTCGCGCCATCGCCGACTATCTCGGGCAAGGCCGGAACACTGCGCCCGTGTCCCGCTGGATCAAGCACCCGCCAGTCTTGCCGCCAAAAAAAAATGCAGACGAAATCATGAAGGAACTCGACACGCTCGACGTGCAACGGCGGGTAATCGAGGCAACCATCAAGCCCGATGCTTTCACTCCGTGAACGGCCAACTTGACAGGAGAAAAATCAAAATTATAGTTCCTTTACTGAAATGCAGCCTGAAAACTCATCGGCGAACGGCAAGGAGCCGCCTTCGGGAAACCAACTCAATTCGCTAAAACAATTCCATTCCGCCGGACGCGGTCACTGGCGCGACGTTTCCGACACAGACTGGAACGATTGGAAATGGCAATTGAAGCACCGCATCACGAGCGCGGAGCAATTGCAAAAATTTTTACCGACGCTCACGCCCGAAGAATTTGCTGGCGCGAAACTGGCGAACACCAAGCTCGCGCTCGCCATCACGCCGTATTTTTTCAACCTCATTGATCCGGCGGATGAAAATTGTCCGATCCGGCTGCAGGTCATTCCCAAGCTCGCCGAATCCCACACCGCGCCGTGGGAGATGAGCGATCCCGTCGGCGAAGATTCGCACTCGCCCGTGCCCGGACTTGTGCATCGTTATCCCGACCGCGTGCTGTTTCTCGTTACCGACCGCTGCGCCGCGTATTGCCGTTACTGCACGCGCTCGCGGCTCGTGAGCAACGCCAGCGGCTACGATTTTCATCCCGAATTCGACAAGCAGATCGCCTACATCGCCGCGCACCCGGAAATCCGCGACGTGCTCTTGAGCGGCGGCGACCCGTTGCTGTTGAGCGACGACAAGCTGGAAAATCTTTTGAGCCGCCTGCGCGCGATTCCGCACGTTGAATTTTTGCGCATCGGTTCGCGCATCCCGACGTTTCTGCCGCAACGCATCACGCCCGAACTGTGCGCGATGCTGAAAAAATTTCATCCGCTGTTCATGAGCGTCCACTCGAACCATCCGCGCGAACTCACGACCGAAGTGCGCGACGCGCTCGGCCGACTCGCCGACGCCGGCATTCCCCTCGGCAACCAGAGCGTCTTGCTCAAGCACGTCAACGACGACGCGACCGTGATGAAGGTGCTCGTCCAGAAACTGCTCATGTGCCGCGTGAAGCCGTATTATCTTTACCAGTGCGACCTGATTTCCGGCTCGGCGCACCTGCGCGCGAGCGTGCGCCAGGGCATCGAGATCATGCAGCAATTGCGCGGGCATACGACCGGCTACGCCGTGCCGCAATACGTCATTGACGCGCCCGGCGGCGGCGGCAAAGTGCCGGTCAATCCCGAATACGTCTTGAGCCACAACGCTGACCGCGTGGTGCTGCGCAACTACGAGGGGAAAATTTTCGAATATCCCGAAGCTGCCGACGGCACGCCGCTTTCCAAACCGCCGAAAGAAATTGAAGAGCCGCAGTTGGTTTAACTTAAATTACGAATGCGACGCGCAAGTCATTTTGCGTGACTCGCAATGAAGAAATAATCACGACGGAAACTTCACGCCATATTGACTCGCAACCTGTTTGCATTCGAGAACGGCGGCATTAAAATCGGCCTGTCTTTCATTCGCAGCGGAAATCGCCGAGCCATTTCCTTTCATTGCATCTAACACGGCAACCACAGCGGTTGCCGTGTTAGCATGAACTGCAATTTCCGTTTCTGCTTTGACCATGTGAAGCCAAGCGGCTTGAAAATCTGCTGGGCATTGCGAGCAATCTACTTTTGTGAGCTTGTCTGCCAATTGCATCAAGTCTAACTGTGGTTGCTCACCTTTTGCCGACTTGCGCGGCATAACCTTGGAAGATTCTATGGCAGCAGGAAGCTGGTTCCACACATTAACAATTGCTTGCGATTCGTGCTGCCGTTTCTGCTGCTTGACAATGTAAAAGGCAAAAAAGGCTACAATAATAGCCACGAATATAAGAACTGTAATTTTTCTCATAAAGTTAAAATAACCAAGGTGATTATTTTGAGAAGCAAAAAATCGCTGGCAAGATACGAAGACATAGATTTTTTCTTCGTGCCTTTGTGTCTTGGTGGTTAAATTGAAATTTACTTCCGCGCATTTTTCTGCCAGATTATTTGCATGAGCGGAATCACTTTCATGGTGGATGAACGCGGCCAGAAGACGGCCGCCGTCATTGACCTGCGGAAGCATGAACAATTATGGGAAGATTTCCATGATTCGTTGCTGGCCGAGTCACGCGCCCGCGAGCCGCGCGAAAGCCTCGCCTCCGTCCGGCAACGGCTAAAATCCCGTCGGAATGGCTGATTACTCCATCAGCTTCGTCCGTTCCGCGCGCAAGGAATTGGAACATCTTTCCGGCGATGTCGCTGAACGAATTCTGGCGAAGATCGAAGCGTTGGCCGGAAATCCGCGACCGGTCGGCGTCATCAAACTTCACGGGCAGAAAAATCTCTGGCGGATGCGCGTCGGCGATTATCGCGTGGTTTATTTGATTGATGATTTTTCCAAGGCGGTTGACGTTTCCGTGATTCGTCATCGGCGCGATGTTTATCGGGATTTGTAAGTTATGTTCCGTGAATCGCTCCAGACCAAAACCGCGCGGCTGAAAAAAATCATCGCCGGCTTCCAAAAAACTTATCCCGACGCGCACTGCGAGCTGACTTACGCGAACCCGCTCCAATTGCTCGTCGCCGTGATCCTTTCCGCGCAATGCACGGACAAGCGCGTGAACATAATCACACCGGAGTTGTTCAAAAAATACCGCACGGCGAAAGATTTCGCAGACGCGCCGCGCGCGGAACTGGAGCAGTTCATCAAGTCCGCCGGATTTTTCCGCAGCAAGGCGAAGAATATACAGAACTGCTGCCGGAAACTCGTCGAGCGTCACGGCGGCGAAGTGCCGCGCACAATGGAGGAATTGCACGCGCTCGACGGCGTCGGTCGCAAGACGGCAAACGTCGTCCTCGGCAACGCGTTCGACGTGGTCGTCGGCGTCGTCGTGGACACGCACGCGATGCGGTTGTCGCACCGTCTCGGCCTCGTCACGGAGAAGACGCCGGAAAAAATCGAACTCGCGCTGATAAAATTGCTGCCGCAGAAATACTGGCTGCTGTTCAGTCACTGGCTCGTCTGGCACGGACGCCGCCGCTGCTTTGCGCGCAAACCGGATTGCGCGAATTGCGAAGTGCTGAAATGGTGTCCGCGAATTGCAGTGAAAGAAACTTTAGCCACAGATGGGCACAGATGAAACACAGATAAAACATCCGCAGATTTCGCCGATTGGCGCAGATAAATTTTCCATCTGTGTTTCATCTGTGTAAATCTGTGGCTGAATGAATTGGTTTTTACTCAATTCCGGCAAATACGACGCGGCGTTCAACATGGCGCTGGACGACGCGTTGCTGGAAAATGTTTCGCAAATCGGCAAACCAGTTTTGCGCTTTTACGGCTGGACAGAACCGGCGGCGACATTCGGCTATTTTCAAAGATATTTCGAGGTCGAGCGCGCGACGTTGTTGCGACCGTTGATTCGCCGTCCGACTGGCGGTGGAATTGTGCCGCATGATTCGGATTGGACTTACAGCGCAATTTTTCCGCCAAATCACGAATGGTATTCGTTGAAGGCAATTGAAAGTTACCGTCGCATCCATGAATGGATTCAAAGTGCGTTTGCGAAATTGAAAATTGAAACGGAACTGGCTGACGCGGCAAAAGCGGAAAGCGGAAAGCGGAAAGCGGAATTTCCCGGCGCGTGTTTCACTGGCCACGAGAAATTCGATTTGCTGTGGCGCGGGAAAAAAGTCGCGGGCGCGGCGCAGCGCAGAAATAAATTTGGCCTGCTGATTCAAGGTTCGGTTCAACCGCCGCCGGTTTCCGTTTCACGAACAGATTGGGAAAACGCGATGCGCGAAGTCGCGCGTGAAAAATTCAAGATTGAGTGGGGCGAATTTTCGCCGGACGAAAAGCTGCTTTCGCGCGCAAAGAAATTCGCATTGGAAAAATATGCGCGGGCGGATTACAATCAAAGGCGTTGAATTGTCATCCGTTTATTAAATTGTGAAAATTTCTCTGTTGTTTTTGGGGGCCTTGCGAAAAGGAGTTGCTGTTGGAATTGTTTCCGCGATTTTCCAGGCGCAATTTTTGTGCGCGCAGATTTTGATGGGCGGCGGAACGTATTCGCAGAATTTCGATTCATTGGCGGACTCCGGCACGGCGAACAGTTGGACGGACAATTCCACGCTGGCCAACTGGTATGCTTCCAAAAGCGTGGCTCCGAACAATGTGACGGCTTACCGCGCCGATGATGGCAGCGGCAACGCCGGGGCGCTTTACAGTTATGGCAGCAGCGGTTCAACCGAGCGCGCGCTGGGTTCGGTCGCATCCGGCACGCCGGGAAATTTTGCCTACGGCGTGCGTTTCACGAACGACACGGGCTTGGCGCAGGGCAACATCACGGTTTCCTACACGGGCGAGCAGTGGCGCAACGGCGGCAACGCGAGCGCGCAAACGCTTGCTTTTTCATTTCGCGTCAGCAGCAGCCCGATCACGAATTCGGACGCCGCGAACGCGAACACATGGACGGATTTCACCGCGCTGGACTTCACGACGCCGACGGTTGGCGCAAGTTCGAGCGCGCTGGACGGAAATAATGCGACGAACGAGCAAATTTTAACAAATGTGGTTTTGTCGGGCGTTGTCGTCCAGCCCGGGCAGGAGATTTTTTTGCGCTGGTTCGATACGAACGATTCCGGCAACGACCACGGCGTCTCCATTGACAATCTCACGGTCAGTTTTCAATCCACGGGCGCGTCGCCTCCGCAAACCAATTCGCCAGCCGTAACGTCGCAGCCGCAAAACGAGGCCACGGACGAAGGCGGCTTCGCCATTTTTTCCGTGAGCGCCACGGGAAATCCATCGCCGAATTTTCAATGGCAACTTGACGAAATAAATTTGCCCGGCGCGACGAGTTCGACGCTCGCGCTGAATAATGTGAATTCAAACCAAGCCGGAATTTATTCCTGCGCGATTACAAATTCCGCCGGCGCGACGAACAGCATTTCCGTCTCGCTCATCGTCACGCCAAATTCAATTGACGCGACGAACGGCGAAATCCGCATTTTGACTTACAATGTCGCCGGCAACAACACCGGCACTGAAACGGACGCGGCGGATTGGAGCACGAACGCGCCGCAAGTGCAGGCCATCGGGCGCGAACTGATGTATTTCAATCCCGACATCATCACGTTCAACGAAATTCCCGTGACCAACGGCGTCGTGCAAATGCCCGACTGGATGAAGGCGTTTTTGCCCGGCTATTTTTTGGCGACCAATTCCATCGGCGACACGTTTATTCAAAATATCATCGCCAGTCGTTTTCCGATCACGCGCTCGCAAAGTCATCTGGCATTTTCAAGCCTCGCGCCGTTCGGCTACAGCGGTTCCGGCTTCACGCGCGATTTGTTTGAAGCGCAAATCGCCGTGCCAAACTGGCCGCTGCCGCTGCACGTTTTTGTGGCACACTTGAAATCCACAGATTCGAGCACGCCGCAAGACGACGCGAACAAGCGCGCGGCGATGGCTTCGGCCGTTTCAAATTATTTTGCGACGGTTTATTTGACCGGCACGAATGCGACGCATCCTTACATTTTGGACGGCGACATGAATGAAGACGCTTATTTTCCCGACACCGATTACACCAGCGGCCATCCAATTCAACGGCTGACAAGCGCGCCGACCGGACTGCAAATGACCATTCCCATCAATCCGGTGACGCGCACGGATTTGACCGAATCCATCCAAGGCTCGCTCGATACGCGATTTGATTACATTTTGCCGTGCCCGCTTTTATTTTCAAACATCGCCGGCTCCGAAGTTTTCCGCACGGACTTGCTCACAAATTTTCCACCAAATCTTTTCAGCAACGACGACAAAACCGCCAGCGACCATTTGCCCGTGCTGATGGTCTTCAAAAATCCGTTCGACACGCCGTTCCATTTGCTTTCCGTCGACGTGACAAACCAAACCGTCTCGCTGCAATGGGAATCGCAAAACAACCGTGATTTCAATGTCGAAACTTCCACAAATCTGATTTTCTGGACGCCGTTCGCCACAAACATTTTAACGACGACTAACACATTTACTTTCACCGCGAGTTTTACGGACGCCGCAAAATTTTTCCGCGTCTATCGCGTGCCGTGAACGGAATTGCTTCCGCGCGGCGCAACATTTAACTTCCGCCGTTCATGGTAAAACTCGTTTTGTTCGACATTGACGGCACGCTCGTCCACACCGGCGGCGCGGGCAAAAACGCCTTTGCGCGGACGCTCGCTGCCGCCTTCAATTCACACGAAGGCGTTCACAAAGTCAGTTTCGCCGGACGCACGGACGTGAGCCTCGCGCGCGAACTTTTTGACATTCACGGCATTCCCGCGACGCCGGAAAATTTCCGAAAATTTTTCGACCACTACGCTTTTTGTCTCGACCACGTCATGCAGCAAGCCGGCGGCGGAGCGTGTGAAGGCATTTTGAATTTTCTCGACGAGCTTCGCGCGCTGCCAAACCCACCGATGCTCGGACTGCTCACCGGCAACATCCGGCTCGGCGCGGAAATCAAATTGCGCCGCTACGGACTTTGGGAACATTTTCATTTCGGCGGATTTGCCGATGACCACGAGGAACGCGATCAAATCGCCGTTGCCGCCCGCGCGCGCGGCAGCCGTGTGCTTGGCAAACAATTGCGCGGTGAAGAAATCGTCGTGGTCGGCGACACGCCGTTTGACATCCGCTGCGGAAAATTCATCGGCGCAAAAGTCATGGCCGTCGCCACCGGCGGCTCGGCGCTGGCGGAATTAAAACAGCACCAGCCGGATTGGGCGGTTGAAAATCTTTGCGGCATTGATGCGCGGGAGATTTTGCACCGGAACGATTGCTGAATCAATTTTTGCCACAAATGTCCTTCAAAACCTTCAAGCTGCGTTCGTTTTCCTGCGGTGTGCCGACGGAAATGCGGATCCATTCCGGCAATTGATAGCCGCCCATCGGTCGCACAATCACGCCTTGCTTTTGCATCGCTTCAAAAATTTTCTGCCCTTCGCCGACGCGGACCAAAATGAAATTGGCGAATGACGGGACGAATTCCAGTTTCAAATCGCGGAATGCGCGGCGGAAAAATTCCAGTCCGCCGAAATTGTTCGACCGCGTTTTGCGGATATGCTCGTCATCATCCAGCGCGGCAAGCGCGGCGGTTTGCGCGAGCAGATTCACGTTGAACGGCTGGCGGATTTTTTCGAGCGCGGAAATAAATTCGGAATTGCCAATGCCAAAACCAATTCGCAAACCGGCGAGACCGTAAATTTTCGAGAACGTCCGCATCAAAATCAGATTTTTCCGCGCACCGAGGCGGATGAGCGGAACCAAATCCACCGCGTCGTCCAAAAATTCGATGTAAGCCTCGTCCATCACGAGCAGCACGTCGTCGGGAACGTCGTTGACGAATTGAATGACTTCCTCGCGCAACGCGAGCGTGCCGGTCGGATTGTTTGGATTTGCGACAAAAACAATACGCGTTTTTGGCGTGATGGCTTTGAGCATCGCGGGCAAATCGTGTCCGTAATTTTTTGCGGGAACAACAATTAGATTCGCGCCGAACATTTTCGCGACGATGGGATAAATCGCAAAACAAAATTGCGAAACGACAACTTCTTGTGGGACAGGCTTCCAGCCTGTCTCGTTAGTCTGGACAGGCAAGATGCCTGTCCCACTAAGCAGCGCGTGCGAGACGAATTCGATGATTTCATTCGAGCCATTTCCAAGAATTAGATTTGCCGGTTCAATGCCAAGTTTTGCCGCCAGTTTTTGTTTGAGGTAAAACGCGTTTCCGTCGGGATAAAGATTTACGCCAGCCAAAGATTTTTGCATCGCGGCCAGCGCGAGCGGTGACGGCCCGAACGGATTTTCGTTGGACGCGACTTTGATGATTGAATCAGCGGGCAAATTCAACTCGCGCGCGACTTCTTCAATCGGGCGACCCGGCTGATAAACCGGCAAAGTTTTTAGAAATGGACTTAATGGCAGTGACATTGAAATTAAAGCGAATCAATTATTTTTTTCACGTTCACGTTTTTGGCGACAATGTCGCGGATGAGCGAGATTTTTTCCGCGTCGCGCGGGCGTGTTTTGACAATCAGGTTGTGGACTTTGGACGCGACTTCGTAGCTGTCGGCTTTTGCCAGCAGCACGGGAATCGGCATGGCTTGCATGGCTTTCAACACGCTTGCGCCCGGACGCAAACCGCCGGTCAGGACGATGCCCGCCATTTTTTCGTCGCTGTGCGGACCCGTCATCGCGCCGGCGGCGAGCAAAATGTCCTCGCGGTCGCCGGGCGTGATGATCAGCACGCCGCGCTTGAAAAATTGCATCGCGTTCTGCGCGCTCATCGCGCCGACGACGACATCGTCCACGAGCGAGTGCAGCGTCGTCGGCGAATTGAGCAATTCCGCGTGCAATTCCTCGCAAATTAATTCCATCGAGGGATTGCAAAGGATTTGTTCGTAAGGTAAAACACCGAGCAAATCTAGGCCTTGACGCTTGAGTCCGCGCCGCGCGAAGTCGGAAATGTAATCCACTTTTTCGCCAAGCACTTTGTTCAAAATGACGCCGATGATTTCGACGCCTTCTTTTTCAAACAAAGCCTGGTTGAGCGCGATCTCGTCAATCGGCTTGCCGATGCCGCCCTGCGAAACGATGATGACTTTCGCGCCGAGAATTTTTGCGACGCGCGCGTTGGACAAATCGAAAACGGAGCCGACGCCAGCGTGGCCGCTGCCTTCGCACAAGACAAAATCTTTTTCCCACGAAACGCGGTCGAAGGCTTTCTGGATTTTTTTGACGAGCGCCTCGTTGTTCGCGGCCTGAAGGTATTTGCGCGTGAAATCCGGCTCGACCGCGATCGGGCTCATGTCCACGAGCGGCGTGTTCATGCGAAACACCGCGTCCATCAGCACGGAATCCTCGTCAATCTTTTCCTCTTCAATCTCGACGAAGCGCTGGCCGACGGGCTTGATATAGCCGACGCGCGGAAAATGTTTTTGCAGCGCGGCGATGAGGCCGAGCGATGTGGTGGTCTTGCCATCGTTCTGGCGCGTGGCGGCGATGAAGACGCGCGGCGTGGTCGTGTTCATGAAAGAAATTTAAGTATCATCGGAAAACCTCTCACTGAAGAACCGCCGATCTCGTAAAATTTCATCGGGACAGAGTCGGTAAAGCCAAGACGTTTGTAAAAAATATAAGCCGTGATGGAAGATTCAAGTGTCACAGATTTTGCGCCGGCGTTTCGTGCTTTTTCCAACATCATTTGGGCTAGTTGAAATCCAAATCCTTGATGTAAAACTTCTGGAGTCAAATAAAGCCCGTGAATATGAGCTTTCTTTTCACTCTTTTCCTCAAATATTCGGAGATAACCGTGACCATAAATATTACCAGCATTTTCTACCACCCATACGCATCCATTTTCGATGGCATTAGTCCAGCGGTTGCCAATCGGCCGATTTCCCCAACCGCGAATTTCATCTTCTCCGTGATCTCTCACACAAATTTCACGAATTGATCTCATGTGAGCCTCGTGAATGGCTTGCTCGTCTCCAAGTTTGGCCTCGCGGATAAAAGATTTTCCGTTCTGCATTTATTTATTCTCCCGGCAATTTTGCATCCGCGCCCGGATAAAGTTTTTGATAATCGGTGGATTGCACGCCAATGATCGCGGCGACGCCGAGAATGTCATGCGCGCTCGAACCGCGCGAAACATCCGCCGCCGGACGATTCAAGCCGAGTAAAATCTGGCCGTAGGCATTCGCGCGGCTCACGATGCGGACGAGCTTGCTGGCGATGTTGCCGGAATTAAGATCGGGAAAAATTAGAACATTTGCGCGTCCGGCGATTGGACTTTCGTGCAATTTTCTTTCCGCAATTTCAGCAACGAGCGCGGCGTCCACCTGCAATTCGCCGTCGAAATCTGCTTCCAGAAATAATTGTTCGGCTTTGCGTTTCGCTTGTGCGGTCGCAGCCTGAACTTTTCCAACGCTCGGATGCGACGCGCTGCCTTTGGTGGAAAAAGAGAGCAACGCCACACGCGGTTTCACGCCCACCAAATGCCGCGCAAGCCGCGCGGTCGAAACCGCGATGTCGGCAAGTTGATCCACGGTCGGGTCGGGAATGACGCCGCAATCCGCCATGAACAACACGCCTTCTTCGCCGATGCGCGTGTCCTCGACTTCCATGACCATGCAACTGGATGCCGTTTTGATGTCCGGCGCGGCCTTGATGATCTGGAACAACGGACGCAGCACGCTGCCCGTGATGTGCGACGCGCCGGAAACCAACCCGTCAGCCTGATGCATCGCCAGCATCATCGCGCCGTAAAAATTCGGCTGCAACATCGCCTCGCGCGCCTCGGTCGCGCGCAAACCCTTTTCGCGGCGCAGGCGGTAAAAGCGGTTCGCAAAATTTTCAGTATCCTCGCTCTGCGCAGGATTGATGACGCGGATGCCTTCGAGCGGAATGTTTAATTTGTCGGCGGCTTCCTTCACTTTGGATTGTTCGCCGAGCAAAATCGGCGTGCCGAGCCGCAGCGCATAGAATTGCCGCGCCGCCTGCAAAATGCGCGGCTCGTCGCCTTCGGGAAACACGACCCGCTTGGGATGCCGCTGCAATTTTTCAATGACATTGCCGATGAAACGCATTTGCGTAGTTTCAAGTTTCAAGTTTCAGGTTGCAAGTTTTGTTTCTGCGGAAAATTTTGGCCGCGCGAAGGACGCGAAGGTTGCGAAGAAAATTTCAGCCTTCGTTTTTCTTCGTGGTCTTCGCGCGACTCATTTTCCGCGCATTGACTTGAACGCAAGCGACGGGTAATTTCTCGCCTTCAATGCTGGATGTCATCGAGAAACTTTTGGTCTTGCAGGATCGCGACCGCAAAATTAATCGCGTTCAACAGGAACTCGCCCAGATCGCGCCCGAACGCGAAACGCTTCGCAATCGCGCCACCGCGACGCAAACGCAGCTCGACGCCGCGAAAAATCGCGTGAAACAAATCGAGTCCGAACGCAAGCGGCTTGAACTCGAAGTCGAATCCAAAAAAACGCAGATTGAAAAATACGCGAACCAGCAGTTGCAGACGCGCAAGAACGAGGAATACAAGGCGCTCGCCCACGAAATCGAGACGTGCAAGGGCGACATCATGAAGATTGAAGATTCGGAAATTGTTTTGATGGAACAGACCGAAGCCGCGCAAAAAGAAGTTACGCGCGCGAACGGCGCGGCGAACGAGGCGAAGAAACTTGCCGACAGCCTGATTGCCGAACTCGGCCAGCGCGAGGAAAATTTCAAGAAGGAACTCGCCGAATTGCAGCAAGGCCGCGCGGAACTGGTGGCGGTCGTGGACGAATCCGCGCGCAACCGTTACGAGCGCTTGATGAAGAGCAAAGGCGACAACGTGGTCGTCGGAATCAATCACGGCGTGTGCGGCGGCTGCCACATGAAATTGCAGCAGCAGTTGATCGTGTCGTGCCAGGCGCAGAAGGAGATTGTGACCTGCTCAAGCTGCGGCCGGATTTTGTATTACACGCGCGACATGGAGTTGGCGACGGTGGAGTGAATTGTGAATCTTCATCCAGAACAAACAAAGCTGTT
>DASXED010000091.1:0-5791 GCA_036490295.1 Verrucomicrobiia bacterium
GATTTTCCAGCGCTTGTCGCGGCGAAATTCGTTTGGCGACGGTTTCCGCGCCGGAAATTTTCGGGAAGTTCAGCAACTCTTTTCCGGCGGCGAGCGAATGGAGCCAGACATCGCGCAGCCACCATTGCAGGAGCAAAAGCAGATCGGCGCGGCGACGACGATATTCGGATTCAACGGCGGCGGCGAGTTCGTCCTCCCATTTTTCGCGCAAATCTTTTTCCACCTCGTCGTATTTTTCGAGCGGCGAACCGGCGGCAAGTTTTTCGTCAACTTGCGCGCGGATTTCGGCGAGTTTTTGGAGCAGCGTGTCGAGAAGCCGGTAACGGCCAATCAAACTTTTTTGTTCGGACGCGGCGAGATTGCCGAATTTTTCCAGCCATTCCGATTCGTCCGGATTCAATTCACGTTTGCCATCGCCGGAAAAATTCAGGCGCAGGCAGCGCGACAAAATTGTTTCCAAAATCCGCTGCGGTTCGGTTGAAAGCAAAATCAAAACGGAGTTTTGCGGCGGCTCTTCGAGCGTTTTGAGAAATGCGTTTGCGGCCTGCGGGTTCAAGCGGTCGGCGGCGACGATGATTGCGACTTTGTGTTCGGCTTCAGTCGGCTTAAGTTGGATTTGCTGCATGAGTGCGCGCGTCTGGTCAATCGTGATGACGCGCGATTTGGATTCAGGCCGCGCCCAGTGGATGTCGGCGTGCGTGCCGTTTTCAATTTTGCAGCAGCTCAAACATTCATTGCAGCAATCCGTCGCGGCACTTTTCGTTTTGACCGGATTCTGGCAATTGAGAGTTTTTGCCAAAGTGCGGGCGAGCATTTCCAATTCTTCCAGCGAATCGCCCGCGAACAAATAAGCGTGGCCGAGCCGCCCGCGAGCGAGCGAGCGTTGCAGCAATTGAACGCCTTGCGTTTGTCCGGGAAAATTTTTGAAGGCCATGCGCGTTTGACACAGCTTTGCGGATAATTTGCCCCATTTCAACTCTTCAGCGGACAATTTGTTCTAACGCCGTGCGCGCAAAAGCAATTGTATTGGAGAATTGGCTGCGAATGAAAAAGTTTAGCCTTTCGGGCGGATTTTTTTCCAGAGCCAGCCGAATGGATCATAGAATTCATCCACCACGCGTTCTTTCAATGGAATGATCGCGTTGTCGGTGATGGTGATGTGTTCGGGGCAGACTTTCGTGCAGCACTTGGTGATGTTGCAAAAACCGATGCCTTGCGACTGCTTCAATTCCGGCAAACGGTCTTCGGTGTCGAGCGGGTGCATTTCCAGCGCGGCGGTGTAGACGAGAAAACGTGGGCCGATGAATTCCTCGTGCTTGTGATGGTCGCGCAAAACGTGGCAGACATCCTGGCAGAGAAAACATTCGATGCACTTGCGGAATTCCTGAACACGATCCACGTCTTCCTGCTGCATCCGCCAAGTTCCATCCGGTGCGTCCGGCGCGCGCGGCTTGAATTTTTTGATTTTTTCTTTGACGCGATAGTTCCATGAAACATCCGTCGCCAAATCGCGAATGCTCGGAAACGCGCGCATTGGCTCAACCGTAATCGGCTTGTCCGTATTCAACGTATCCATGCGCGTCATGCACATCAGCTTCGGGATGCCGTTGATTTCCGCCGAGCAGGAACCGCATTTTCCCGCTTTGCAATTCCAGCGGCACGCGAGGTCGTTCGCCTGCGTCGCCTGAATTTTGTGAACGACATCGAGCACGACGAGGCCTTCGGAAATTTCAGTTTTGTATTCGACGAAATTTCCGCCGTTCGCATCACCACGCCAAATTTTGAAAGTGACAGTCTTGTTCATTTCATCTCCTCAATCACTTGTTTCAATTCCGCCGGCATTTCGGGAATCGGTTCGCGTCGCAGTTTCATTGAACCATCCGTCTGCTTGGAAATAACGGAATTATATTTCGCCGCTTCGGAGTCTTTGTTCGGAAAATCTTCGCGGAAATGTCCGCCGCGACTTTCTTTGCGGTCAAGCGCCGCGCGCGTGATGGCTTCGGAAACGGTGAGCAAATGTTTCAAATCAATCGCCGTGTGCCAGCCGGGATTGTATTCACGATGACCTTGCACCGCGAGTTTCGCCGCGCGTTGCTTGAGCTGGCCGAGACCTTCGAGCGCCTGCTCCATTTCGTTTTGCAGCCGCACGATGCCGACGTTGCTCTGCATCATGTTTTGCAAATCGTATTGCACCTGATACGCGCCTTCACTGTTGCCGGAATTTGCGCCACGCTCAAACGGTTCAAGCGCTTCGCGCGCGGCAATTTCAATTTGCGCGTCGTCAATTTTTCCGGCGGAATTTTCTTTAGCAAATTTCGCGGCGAATTCTCCGGCGCGTTTTCCGAAAACAAGCAAATCGGAAAGTGAATTTCCGCCCAGCCGGTTTGAACCGTGCAAACCGGCGGCGCATTCGCCGGCGGCAAAAAGTCCGGGCACATTCGTCGCCTGCGTTTCACCATTCACGCGGATGCCGCCCATCGCGTAATGTGTGGTTGGCCCGACTTCCATCGGCTCCTTCGTGATGTCGAGATTCGCCAGTTGCATGAACTGGTGATACATCGAAGGAATTTTCTTTTTGATGTGCTCGGCGGAGTTGGGAATTTTTTCTTTGATCCACGAAATATCCAGAAACACGCCGCCGTGCGGGCTGCCGCGACCGGCTTTCACTTCGCGATTGATGCAGCGCGCGACATGATCGCGCGTCAAAAGTTCCGGCGGACGTTTCGCATTTTTATCGTTCTGCGTGTAGCGCCAGCCTTCTTCAGGATCGGTCGAGGTCTGCGATTTGTAATTGTCGGGAATGTCGTCATACATGAATCGCTTGCCGTCTTTGTTGCGCAACACGCCGCCTTCGCCGCGCACACTTTCCGTCACCAAAATTCCTTGCACGCTCGGTGGCCAAATCATGCCGGTCGGATGAAACTGAATAAATTCCATGTCCAACAATTCCGCGCCCGCGTGATACGCGAGCGAAACGCCGTCGCCCGTGCCTTCCCAGGAATTGCTGGTAATGCGATACGCGCGGCCAAGACCGCCAGTGCAAACCACAACCGCCTTCGCCTTGAAAATGCGGAAACGTCCGCGCTCGCGATCATAACCAAATGCGCCAACTACGCGGTCGCCATCTTTCAACAAGGAAACAATCGTATATTCCATGTGAACGGTGATGCCCTGATGAATGCCGTGATCCTGCAACGTGCGGATCATTTCCAAACCCGTGCGGTCGCCGACGTGCGCAAGCCGAGGATATTTATGGCCACCGAAATTACGCTGCGAAATTTTTCCTTCTTTCGTGCGATCAAAAACCGCGCCCCATTTTTCCAATTCTTGAACGCGCGCGGGCGCTTCCTTCGCGTGCAGTTCCGCCATGCGCCAATTGTTGACGTATTGACCGCCGCGCATCGTGTCGGCGAAATGGACTTTCCAATTATCGCGGTCATCCACATTTCCGAGCGACGCGGCCATGCCGCCTTCGGCCATAACCGTGTGCGCTTTGCCGAGAAGTGATTTGCAAATCAAACCGACTTTGACTCCCGCCGCGCTCGCTTCAATCGCCGCGCGCAACCCCGCGCCGCCCGCGCCGATGACCAGCACGTCGTATTCGTGAGTTTCGTAATTGGTAGCCATTTGTTTCTGTTGAATCGTAAAAAAGTTGAATTGTTAAATCGTGTTGCGCTTTCCATTTTTCCGATTCAACGATTTAACTTTTCAACCAATCACGTTTCATTTTTCAAAAAATTCTAAAGTCATGCCAGATGCCCATCGAGCAAAGCCGGATGTAAAGATCGGTGAATCCGACCCAGAACAGACTGATCCACGCCCACATCATGTGGCGGTGATTGAGGCAACTGACGCAATTGTAAGCTTTCGCGCAGCTCGGTGCCTTGGACTTTGAATCGAGGAATCCGCCGACCAAATGCCGCAGCGAATGGCAGCCGAAAGTATAAAGGCCGAGAAAAACTGCGTTCAACGTCAGCACAATCGTTCCCACGCCAATGCCAAAATGTTCCTTGCCAGTAACTGCGTCCGTGAACCACATGCCCAGCCAGGCGTCATAGGAAAGGATCACGATAAACAGGGCCGCCAGATAAAACATATAGCGGTGGATGTTTTGGATGATGAGCGGGAACGAATGTTCGCCAAGAAACTTTTTGCGTGGTTCGCCGACGGCGCAATTGATCGGGTCGGCCCAAAACGCCTTGTAATAAGCGCCGCGATAATAATAGCAGGTGAACCGAAAACCAGCCGGCGCCCACAAAACCAGAAACGCGGGCGAGAAAAACATCCACGCCGGCCACCATGCCGGCTTCGGGCCAAAAATGGCGTGCGGCGAACAGCCGAAAATTTCCGGTGAGAAAAACGGCGAGAGATAATTCGCGCCGTGGCCGTTGAACCAGTAGGCGCAGTTCCCGTTGGATAACGGATGGAACGCCGCCCAGGTCGAATACACGATGAACGCTGAGAAACCGAGGAAGACCACAAGCGGCTGGAGCCACCACGCATCGGGCCGGGTCGTTGCGCCGAACGGACGTTGTTTGGGGAGCGTGTCTGCGTAGGCCATAAGCGAAATTAAATTAGTTATCCTTAAGCCCATCGTCAACGCGGAAAAAAACTTATAAGCCGCGCTTGGGCGCAACTTGCCTCTGTCTTATCGCTTCGCCGACCACTCATTCAGGCCGCGCTCCCCCGTGTTCGCTGGTGAAAGACCGAGCAATTCCAGCGCCTCGCCGACCAGATAAAGCGAACCAGTGATGACGATAAAATTTTGGCGCGGCAATTTTTTTCGCGAGCCGATTTTTTCCAGTGCTTCCTTTAATGAACCGCAAACAAAAATTTCTGCCGCCGGATTTGCAGTTCGACAGATTTCAGCCAGTTCTTTCGGATTTGCCGAACGCTCGCTCGCAACTGGAACTGCGAAAATTTTCTCGGCCAGTGGCGCGAGCAATTCACAAATCTGCCGCCAATCTTTGTCCTGAAGAACTCCAAGAACCAGCGTCCGCTCTTTCGCCGGAAAATTTTTCTCCAATGCCTCGCGTAAAACTTTTGCGCTGGCGACATTGTGCGCCCCATCGAGCAGAAATTTCTGTCCGTCTGATTTTTCAATCAATTGCAAACGTCCCGGCCAATGGACGTTCGCCAAACTGTTGTGTATTTTTTCTTCGCTGACTGGAATTTGCTTTAGCAAAACCTCAACCGTAGTCAGCGCAAGCGCGGCATTGGTTTTTTGATGTTCGCCGAGCAAAAGTGGGGCAGGCATCTTGCCTGACCAGGATGGGCTGGAAGCCTGTCCCACTACAACCAGCGGCGCATTTTTCTCACGCGCAATTTTTTCAATGACGGCCAGCACCGATGGATCATCAGTCGCCGTCAACACGGGAATTCCCGGCTTGATGATGCCAGCTTTTTCCGCCGCGATTTTTTCCAGCGTGTCGCCGAGCCATTGCTGGTGGTCGAACGCGATGTTCGTGATGACGCTGGCGAGCGGCGTGACGATGTTCGTCGCGTCGAGCCGGCCGCCGAGTCCGGTTTCCCAAATCACGAGATCACATTTTTGTTCCGCAAAAAATTTCAGCGCCATGACCGTGACCACTTCAAACAGTGTCAGATGATTGTCGGCGGGAAATTGTTTGAGCAGCGGCTGAATTTCTTCAACGAGCCGGACCAGTTCATTTTCAGGAATCAACTGGCGGTTGATCTGAATCCGTTCGCGCAACGAAACAAGATGCGGTGAGGTGAAAAGCCCGACGCGCAACCCGGCCGTGCGATAAATGCTTTCCAACATCGCGCAGGT
>DASXED010000124.1:0-19740 GCA_036490295.1 Verrucomicrobiia bacterium
CTCGTCGCGTCGTATGCGCGGCTGGGCGGCATCAATCATCTGGACGGGAAAAATCTGCCGTCCAAGCGCGCGATCACGGCCATCACGCAGGATTTGCTGCGGCTGCTGTTTCCCGGTTATTTCGACGAGAAACTGATCCATTCGTCGGAAATCAAAACCGAGACGGCGGCGCTGCTGGATTCGGTTCTCGGAAAACTGGAGGACGAAATCCGCAAGAGCCTCGAATATAATCCGCCAAAAGATTTGCCAAAAAAGGACATCACGCACGAGGCACACAAATTGACGGTGGAATTTCTCGGCAAGCTGCCGGACATACGCGAAATTTTGAAAACGGACGTGACCGCCGCATTTGACGGCGATCCCGCTGCATTGAGCCGCGAAGAAATTTTGGTTTCGTATCCGTTCGTCGAGGCGATTGCAGTTCAGCGGCTGGCGCATGAATTGTATCTGAAAAACATTCCATTGATCCCGCGCATCATGTCGGAGTGGGCGCATTGGCGTTCAGGAATGGACTTGCACCCGGGCGCGAAGATCGGGACTCACTTTTTTGTGGATCATTGCACCGGCACGGTCGTCGGCGAGACGTCCATCATCGGCAATCATGTGAAGATGTATCAAGGCGTGGGCCTCGTGGCGAAATCCCTCGCGGCAGGACAGGCGTTGCGCGGACAGAAACGCCATCCCACAATCGAAGATCACGTAACGATTTACGCGGGTGCGACGATCATGGGCGGCGAGACGGTCATCGGCGCGGGCAGCACGATCGGCGGCAACGTGTTCATCATGGACAGCGTCGCGCCGAACTCGCTGGTCATTTACGACGGCTTGGATATGCGTGTGTTGAGCAAGGCGGACAAAAAAACGTCGGTGGATTTTCAGATTTAACAACAGATTTATTTCGCCGGATTTATTTCGCGAACTCCGGGATGTTCTTTTTCAAAGCGGTAAATGTGCAGGTTGATTTGGGCGACATAATTGTTCGGATCAACTTTCAGAGCGTGTTCCATCAAGGTTTCCGTGTTTTGCCAGTAAGCAAGCTGGCGGCGGGTCAGGATCGCGCACGCCAGCAAAATCGCCGCCGCTCCGGCGGTCGCCAGCCGGCGGCAAATTTTTTCGGAAAATAAAACGGCGAGCAAATCCGTGATTCCCCAAACCACGACGAGATAAAAACCGATGCCGGGCAGATAAGTGTAGCGATCCGCGATGGACAGGCGGCCAATCTGAAGCAGGCCGCTGACCGGCAGCAGCATCACCAAAAACCACAGCCAACCGACGGCAAACCAGGGACGGCGTCGCAGTTGAACGACGGCGATGGCGGAAATTCCAACCAGAACAAACGCGGCAATAAGAAATCCGGCGACGGAAATTTTATCCGAACGCAAATAAAGAAAAGAAAGGTTCTGCGGCCAGAGCAGTTTTTCAACGTAGCCCAAATAGCCGATGACGATGTTTGCCGCGCGCGGGGAAAAATGCGAATCCGCCGGAACCCAGCCGCCGCCCGCGCGCTGCGCGAAAAGCGTGATGACGCCGACGATGATGGAAAGCAGAAAAAAGGGAATTTTTTCTTTCAAGAGTTGAAGGTTGAAAGTTAAAGATTGAAAGTTTGGAGCGCGCGAACCTTCAACTTTCAACCTGAAACTTTCAACTCGTTGCAGCGGCCAGAAATCCAGCAGGAGCAAAATAATCGGGACGGTCACGAGCATTGGCTTGGCAAGAAGCCCAAAAATGAAACAGAGCAATGACAGCCTGTAAAAATTGGTTGTTTGAAATTTTGAACCGCCGCCGCCGGTTTGTTTTTTTGCGTGAAGAACGTAAAACCAGAGCGTCAGCATGAAAAAAAATCCGCTCAACACGTCCTTGCGTTCCGAAATCCACGCGACAGATTCCACGCGCAGCGGGTGCAGCGCGAAAAGCGCGGCGACAAACGCGCTCCGCCAGAACGCGCCGGTCATGGAATTCAAAAGCAGCAGCAGCAGCGCGGAATTCGCGCAGTGAAAAACAACATTTTCCAAATGCGCCGCGCCCGGATTGAGTCCGAACAACTGGCAGTCGGCCATGTGCGAAAGCCAGGTCAGCGGATGCCAGTTGCCTGCGTGCTGGTCTGCGAACGCCCAAATAAATCCCGGCCACGTCAATCCGGCGCGCACGGTTGGATTATTGAAAACGTAATCGTCGTCGTCGTAATCAACAAATCCGTAATGGCGCGCGGGCCAGTAAATCGCGAAGGTGGCGAAGGCCAGAAATAAACAGGCAAGCCAAGTCCGGCGGTTGGATTGAAGTCCAGTCACGGGTGAATACTGAAAAGGGGCGACGTTTTCAAAAGACATTTTCAGCAATGTCCGCGCTCTCTTTTTGCGTCTTACGGCGTGGTGATTTGAAAAATCCCGCCGTCCTGCGTCAGGATGTAAAGTTCGCCGTCCGCGTCTTCGGCGAAACTGGTGATGCTTTTCTTTTGATCCAGCAATGTCCCTTCGGCAGTGACTTTGCGAGCGTCGCGGTCGTAGCGGAAGCCATAGATGTTGCCGGGACTGTAATCGGCGTAAATATAAACGCCGTCGAGCGCCGGATATTTTTTGCCGCGATAAACGTAGCCGCCGATCACGCACTGGCCGATGGGGTGGTCGGGAAACATTCCCTGCGACTGAAGGTTTTGGCGGTGCGAGTATTCCATGACGGGGTCAATGTATTGCGCGCCGGGCGGGCCGGGTTTGAAATGGTGCGCGCCTTCGCGGACGCTCCAGCCGTAATTGCCGCCGTTGGTGACGAGGTCAACTTCTTCCCACAAATCCTGGCCGACATCGCCGACCCAGAGATCGCCGGTCTGGCGGTCAAAGCTGTAACGCCACGGATTGCGGAGGCCGTAGGCGAAAATTTCCTTGCGCGCGCCGCTGTTGATGTCCGGCTCGCGCGCGAACGGGTTGCCGGACGGAATTCCGTATGGCAATTGATGCTGGCGCGCACCCCAGCCAACGGTCGCGCGCGAATTCACGTCAATGCGCAGCATTTTGGCGAGCAAAGTGGCGGTGCTTTGGCCGCTGCCGAAGGGGTCTCCGCCGTTTCCGCCGTCGCCGAGGCCGAGATAAAGATAACCGTCCGGGCCAAAACACAGTTCACCGCCCTTGTGATTCCAGAACGGTTCCGGCACTTCGAGCAAAATGCGTTCGGAACTCATGTCGGCCTTGTCAGGATCAGTCGCGGAGACTTTGAATTCGCTGACGACGCTGTGAAACGGATAATTTTGCGGCTTGAGATTTTGGTCATCGGGATTTTTTTGCGTGTAATAAATGTAAAACAAGCCGTTGGTCTTGAAGCCGGGATGAAACGCGATGCTCAACAGGCCGTCCTCGTTTTCAAAATATGGATGGCGATCCTCGATGTTCAAAAATTCCCCCGCGCCGCCGCCGTCGGAACCTTTTTTCACGATGAGAATTTTTCCGGCCTGGCCGACGACAAACAAGCGTCCCGAACCGTCGGGCACCTCGCTCATCCAGACGGGGCGGTCAATCTGCAAGTTTGGAAAAACCTGGCGCAGCCCAACTTGGGGCAGCGGCTGGGCGGCGGCGGTGATGACAAAGAAAGTCAGGCTGCAGATAATTTGCGTTGCGATGGTCAGGATTTTTTTCATGTCATTGAAATAAAACGGAACGCGCAAGAAATGTAAAGCGCGGTGTTGCGGGATTTTTTTTACGCCGCGTTGAGGACGGTTTTAATGGCGTTGCGAAGTTCGGCGAGGGTGAAGGGCTTGGCAAGGCAGAGGAGTTCTTCCCTTTCAAGAAATTCGCGCATCTGCCCGTTGATGACGTCGCCGGTGATGAAAACGACGCGCTGGCACAGGTCGGGGTTCGTCGTCCGCAGGCTTTCATAAACCTGGCGGCCATTGAGTCCGGGCATTTTCCAGTCGCAAAACACAACGTCGCAATGGTTTTTTTTGAGCCGCCGGAGCGCGGCCTCGCCGCTGGCGGCTATTTCCACCTCGTAACCGCGCCGGGTCAATTCCTCGCGCACCATTTGCAAAATGGCTTCCTCGTCGTCAATCACGAGCACTTTTTTGCCTTTGCCCTCGTCCAAGTCCGGCGCGGTTGCCGCCGCCGCCGCCACCAATTCCGCAGGGTCACCGGAAACTTCCATGGCCGGGAGTTCGATGATGAAGGTCGCGCCTTCGCCGTGACGGTTCATGGGCGTGATGGTTCCGCCGTGCTCGCGGATGATGCCGTAGCAAAGGCTCAAGCCGAGGCCGGTGCCCTTGCCGATTTCTTTTGTCGTGAAAAACGGATCAAAAATGCGCCGCAAATTTTCATCGGGAATGCCCGGCCCGTTGTCGTGGATGACGATGCGCACGTTTGCCTCATCCGCCTCGGTGGCGATTTTAATCAAACCGTGCGCCTGATGTCCTTCGACGGCTTGGCGGGCGTTGTTGATGACGTTGAGCAGCACCTGCTGGATTTGGTGCGCGTCGGCGAACACCACCGGTAGGTTCGGGTCAAGCTGCGTCGTGACCTCGATATTGCTGGTGCGAAGCTGATATTGGACGATTTCGAGGACGACTTCGACGAGGCTGTTCACGGACACCGGCTTGCGCTCCGGCTGGTGCTTGCGGGCGAAACTCAAAAGCGACTGGACGATTTTCTGGCAGCGTTGCGCGGACTTGTGGATCATGTCGAGATAACGCCTGTGTTTCGTGTCCACCTCCGTGTCCTTGAGCATTTCGGCAAAACCCATGACCGCCGAGAGCGGATTGTTCAATTCGTGCGTGACGCCCGCGACGAATTCGCCGATGCCGGAAAGTTTTTCGCTTTGGATCAACTGCGCCTGCGTGTTCTTGAGCGTCTCCACGGTTTTTTCCAGTTCCGCGCGCGATTGCTGGAGATTTTCCGTCATCTGGTTGAACACGACCGCCAGTTCGCCGCATTCGTCGCTGCTGCGCACCGGCACGCGCCGCGAAAAATCCCCGCGTCCCACCGCTTCCGCGCTGTCGTGCAGTTCGCGCAGCGGCCGGGTGACGCGGTTCACCAGAAGCCAGACAAACGCCCCGCCAACCAGGATCGCGCAAACGCTGAAGCCCAGGAGCGTCAACTGCGTTTGATGCGCGTCGCTCAGCGATTGTTCGTAGGAATTCAACAGGACATAACCCAGCACATGGCCGCCGCCCAATGATGCGAGCCGCCCGGCGGCGGAAAAGTAACGCTCGCCTCCCACGACGCATGGCTTGACCTTTGCCGCCGCGTCCTCGTTTCCATTTGCCGGCAATGATTCTTTGAATGCGCTGATGAATTCCGCGTTGGCATCCGAACTGGACAGCGTGGATGCGATGACGTGCCCGTCCGCAAGCAACGCGATTTCGCTGTGGGTGCGCTGGCCGAATTCCTGCGCCACCGAAGAACCGAACTCCGAACCCAATGTCAGCACGCCAATCAAATCGCCGCCGGAATTAAGCACGGGGATGGAAACGACATCGTAAAGTTGTTCGCCCACGAGGACGGTGTCCGGCTTTTTTTCGCCCTGCAACGCCAGTTTCACCGACGGCCCGGCAGCCGCTTCAAACGCCATGTCTGAAATCAGCGGGTCGCGCACCTCGCAGTCCAGCACGCCCTTGCTGCTCGAAGTGTAAAGGACGACATACACGTCCTGTTCGGCCAGGAGTCCTTTAAGCGGTATCTGCAAAGTTTTGGCGTCGTTCGCGCGAAACAATGCAATCCAAGGCTGGTTGGCCGGCAAGTCCTGAAAACGCAGCAGGAAGTTTTGTATGCGGCCTTTTTGCAAATGGCGGAATTCATCCTTTGCCGTCTCCAGCCTGCTTTCACCTTCCGTCCGAACCTGCTGTTCGATGCGATGGTTGACGACAAAAAAAGTCACCACCATGAGCGTGACCATGCACGCGACCACCGGCACGAGCACTTTGGTGCGGAAACGGATTTTATTCATGGCATCCTGGAAAGGCCCGGCAAATCAATATTGCGGGAGGTTTTTTATGCCCAGCACGAAGTCCGCCTTGACCTCGCCGCTGGCCGGCACGATGATTTCTTTTTCATCCGCAGGCAGCCGCTCGTGCCACGCCTTCAATTTATAAGTGCCCGGCGGCACGCCGGAAATTTTGTAGTTTCCATTCTCATCCGTCGCGGCGAAATACGGATTCTCCAGCACCAGCACGACGCAATTCATGTCCTTGTGGATTGAACAGAACACGTCCACGCGCCCCGGCTTGTCGAACAGCACGCGCTTGTCCGGCGGATTTCCCTTGTAAAGCCCGAGATCAAATTGCTTGGCGTCCGACACGGAAAAAACATTGTGGTAAATGTCGTCGTTGTTCGGCCACTCGACCGCCGTGCCGACCATCACCGGCAAAACGTGCGGCGAAAACATGGCGTGATCTTGCGCAACCTTCACCGTCGCAACCTGCACTGAATTGGTCGGCGGCGCGCTGTTCGTCCCGAACGAACCCTCGACATACACCACGAATTCGTGCATCGCCGCATAATCCACCTTCTCGACGAATTTATATTTGCGGCTTGCATAAGCGCCGCCTGCGGCTGAACCATCGTCCGCGCCCGTCTTGCCTTCGGCGCGCACATTGCCGACGATGGTTCCCGCCGAAGCTGCGGCGCAGGCAATCGTCAGAAAAATTCCCGGCAGAAAAAATCTCATGGTCAAACTGGGATGATTGCCGCTGGAGAAAAGTTTCATTGTCTAAAATCAGAATTTGAAGGCGGCTTCCGTGCCAAAAAAATCCTCATGGTCGCGCGACTCGCCGCTTGATTCCCTGCCGCGTTCGATGGAATACTCCGCCTTGATCACCAGCCGGTCGCTGAAACGGTAGCCGATGCCCAGGCTCAAGCGCCACAACTCCGTCGTCAGCGCGCTGAAATAATCGCCGGAATCGCCAAATCCCACGACGGGAATTCCCTTGTCCGCCAGAATTTCACTGAAACGCGCCGCCGCGTAAAATTTCTTTGGCAGATCCTGCACGCCCTCGACCGAATAATAAAAAATGTCGCGCGCGTTGTCCGCCGCCGGGTCGTTGTCGCCGTAGCGCGCATAGCCGCCGAACGCGCTGACGTGCCCGCTTTTCCAGCGCGCCGTCGCATCGGCTTCGACGAGGTTTGCGTGAAAGGTCGTCGTGGCCGGCGAACCGAGCGAATGAAAAAATCCGCTGCCGAACCACTCGGCGGAGATGAGATCATTTTGCGCGTTCAAATCGCCCGTGCGCATCCCGCTCACGCTGAAATGCCAGTGCCGGTTCAGGTCAAAACCAATCCTGCCGGCGACTGATTTGTCGCCGTCAAAATCCTGCACGCCGTTCGCGCCGCCGCCGTTTTGCACCGCGAGGACGTAACTGAATTTGTCCAGGGCGCCGTAGGCTTCCACGCCTGGGTCAAATCCCCACAAGTCCGAAACCGAGTGCGAGATGAGCGGATTATCAATCGCATAGCGCGTCAGATATTCCTCGCCGAACGGGACATTCATCCGCCCGGCGCGAAAATTCAATTGATCGTCGCGCCCCCACAATTGCGACACGTCCTGAAAATCCAGGTAAAGTTCGCCTAGATTCAATCCCAGCGCCGTATTTTCGCGCGTCGCCAAATCCGTTTCGCCGTAAAAATAAACTTCGTTCCAAACCGGCGCCTCGAGAAACAGCCGCGCCTCGTCCACGCGAAAATCCGATTGCGGCGCGAAGCCGTCTGAACCCGTGTTAAAAAACGCCACGCCGCCTTCGCCGCTCAGATTGACTTTGCCGAAATTGTATCCGCCTTTTGCGGGCGGGGCGTTTTCCGGGGCTGAATTTTCTCCTTCAGCGCCGGCTGCCTCCAGGTCCTGGATTTTTTTTGCGAGTATGCCGAGCGATTCGTTTTGCCTCTGCAATTGCTGTTGCAGGACGGCGTTTTGCTGCTGCAACAATTGGATTTGCCCCTCCAGATTCGTGTCGTCCGCGCGCAGCGGCGCGGCGCATGAAAACAACGCGGCGGCAAGGAGCAGGGGATGTCGGATGGCATTTGGACGAATCATGCCTTCGTGTCGGACAACCGATATGAGTCTGCCAGTTCCCATTTTGTTCCCGTTCTTAATGGTTGCCCGTATTTATAGCCCGGTTTCCGCAAAATGAAAATGAAATCGCGCGCGGCGGCAATTGTGCTATTCTGCCCCGCACCAATTGAAATCACTCGTCAATCTCACCCGCAAACGCTCCGAACGCGTTTTTCTCGTCGTCGTCGAACTCAAGTCGCGCAGTAGTGGCGCGGGCATCTTGCCCGCGAGAAACGGGCAGGATGCCCATTCCACTATTCGCGAGTCGCTCGACGAACTTGCCGAACTCGCGCAGACCGCCGGCGCGGAAGTCGTCGGCGACGGGATTCAAAAAATGGAATCGCTGAACGCCGCGACGTTCATAGGCAAAGGCAAGGCGGAGGAATTTGCAAAATTCTGCAAGTCGAACAAAGTGGACACGGTGATTTTCGACGACGAACTTTCGCCCGCGCAAAGCCGCAACCTTGAAAAAATATTCGGGTGCAAGATTTTTGACCGCACCGCGCTCATCCTCGAAATTTTCGGCCAGCGCGCCCGCACACGCGAGGGCAAGATGCAGATTGAACTCGCGCAATTGAAATATCTGTTGCCGCGTCTCACGCGCTACTGGTCGCACTTGTCGCGCCAGCGCGGTTCGACCGGCTCCATCGGCGGCGAGGGCGAATCGCAGCTTGAAGCCGACCGCCGGAAAATTTCCGAACGCATTGATAAAATTGAAAGCGAACTCGACACCGTCCGCCGCCAGCGCGCGACGCAGCGCGCCGGACGCCAGCGCAGCAACTGGCCGCTCGCCTCGATTGTCGGTTACACGAACGCCGGAAAATCCACCTTGCTCAACGCGCTCACCGGCGCGGACGTTTTGGCGAAGGACATTTTGTTCGCCACGCTCGACCCTACAACGCGCCGATTGAAATTGCCGACGAACCAAAATGTTTTGCTCACGGACACGGTGGGCTTCATCAAAAAATTGCCGCACGGACTCGTTGAGGCGTTCAAGGCGACGCTTGAAGAAGTCGTGCAGGCGGATTTACTGTTGCACGTCGTTGACATCAGCCATCCGCAGGCCGAGGAACAGATTGCCGCCGTCAATTCCGTTTTAAAAGAAATCGGCGCGGAAGGAAAACCCGTGCTGATGGTTTTCAATAAAATGGACAAATTGAACGGCGGCGGCGTGTTGAACCGCTGGCAGGAAAAATTTCCACACGCCGTCGGAATTTCCGCGACGACCGGAGAAGGCGTTTCAAATCTGCTCGCCGAACTTGGAACGCAATTACGTCCGACGCGCGAATTTCTGGAACTGAAAATTCCGCACGAGCAATCCGCCGTCATCGCGCGCCTGCACAAAGTCGGGCAAATCATCGAACGCCGTTACAACGGCAAGACCGCGAAATTCAAAGTCCGCATTCCGCCGCATTTTCACGACGAATTTACGCAATTCACCGCAAAGTGACACCCGCGCTTGCCGCGACGGAATTTCCGGTTATATTGCGCTCGCACCAGAAACTTTTATGCCACAAACCGTCCGCCAATCAACCAACACCAGCAAAGTCCTCTGCGTCGTCATGGGCGGCGGCCAGGGTTCGCGGCTGTTTCCGCTGACGAAGGATCGCGCGAAACCCGCCGTGCCGCTCGCTGGAAAATACCGGCTCGTGGACATCCCAATCTCGAACTGCATAAATTCCGGCTTCCGGCGCATTTACGTTTTGACGCAGTTTAATTCCACCTCGCTGCACGGCCACATTTCGCGCACCTACAAATTCGACCAGTTCACGAGCGGCTTCGTGGAAATTCTCGCGGCGCAGCAGACGTTTGAAAACACGTCGTGGTATGAAGGCACGGCGGACGCGGTGCGGAAAAATCTCACCCACTTCCTCAATCACGATTTCGATTACCTGCTGATCTTGAGCGGCGACCAGTTGTATCGGATGGATTACCGCCAGATGATTGACCAGCACATCGAAACCGGCGCGGACATCAGCGTCGCGACGCTTCCCGTCGGGCGAAATGAAGCGAAATCTTTCGGCATCATGCAGATCGCCGAAGACCGGCGCATCACGCGCTTCGAGGAAAAACCGAAAGACCCGGCGGTGCTCGACACGATGCGCCTCCCGGGAGATTGGGTGAAAAAATTCGGCATCCATGACGGCGGCGAAAAATTTCTCGCCTCGATGGGCATTTACGTTTTCAACCGCGAACTCATCCGCGAACTGCTCGACAATCCGCTGTCCGATTTCGGCAAGCACATCATTCCCAACGCCATCAAAAATCACCGCGTCTTCTCGTATATTTTTGAAGGCTACTGGGAGGACATCGGCACGATCCGCTCGTTCTTCGAGGCAAATTTGGATTTGGTTTCCGAACTGCCGCGCTTCAATTTCTTCGACATGAGCGCGCCGATTTTTTCACGCCCGCGCTATCTGCCCGGCTCAAAAATCAACGGCGCGCAAATCGAACACGCGCTTGTCACGGACGGCTGCATCATCAACGAGGCGCAAATAAAAAATACCATCGTCGGCCTGCGCACGTTCGTCGGCGGCGGGACGAAATTGAACCGCGTCATCATCCTCGGCTGCGATTTTTACGAATCGGAAGAATCCATCGCCAAATTCGAGCGCGAAGGCAAGCCGCGCATCGGCATCGGCGCGAACTGCAACATCGAGAACGCGATCATTGACAAGAACGCACGCATCGGAAACAACGTGACGATTTCGCCAGCCGGAAAAGCTGAAAATGTTGACCACGAACTTTATTTCATCCGCGACGGCATCGTCGTCATTCCTAAAAACGCAATCATTCCGCACGGGACGGCGATTTGAAAATCACTTTTTCTTCGGACGATTTTTTATTTTCCGGGACTTGACCGCAAGACTCGTCGCCAGCGCGTCGCGCAAAACAGGAATCGTCAATCTGTCCTTGGCGCGGTTGGCGGCAATTTTGCTGGCGAGAATCCGTTCCAGTGAAAGCACTTTGAGTTTCTGGCCGTCCAGCGGAATTTCGATGCAATTTTTCAGTTCCTTGGCAAAAGTTTCCAGGCCGTCCATCCGCAAAACAATGTCGAAAAGTTCCGCGCCCGCACCCGCGAGCATCGGCGGATTAAGAATGGAAGGCGGCACATACGCCGCGCCGACGGTTTGCAACGCGCGGGAAATTTTCGCGTCGCCCAGTTTTTCAAACCACAAGTCCACGTCCTGCGTCACGACGGGCGCGCCTTGCAGCGTGGCGGCGGAAAGCCCGACGACCATGAAGCGCACCCGCGCGCGCAGCAACGCCGTCAGCAGGCGGATTTCATTTTCCGCGAATGGCAGTGTGGCGGCCCGGATCAAACTTTTTTGCAGCCGTTCCAACGGCGGTTGTTCCAGCAAAATCAGCGTGTGGCGCACATTGTCGCAATCGGCCTGCGGATTTGCCGCCAGCACGGATTGCGTTCGCGCCATCAGGCGACGCGCCCAGCGTCGGGCGGATGCGCCGTTTGACGGGCTTGAAGCGCGCTGTTTCATTTTGCGTCCTCAATTTAAGCAGTTCCGCCGGATTTGTCACCGTCATTTACTTTCGTCCGTTTCGTTCATGAATTGCAACAGGCGCTTTTTGCGTATTGACAATCGCGGCGGTTGAGGCAAAGGATTCAACGGTAAAAATAAACATGACTCCAGCTTTTCGCATTCCATTTCTGATTTTAATTAGCTGGACTCTGCTTTTCTTTATTTACCCAAAAATTGCTGGTATTATTGGTCTATTCGGAATTAGCGCACTTTTCTTTTATGGTGTGCGTAATGGTATGCGAAAAAGAGTTATTAAGGCTATGATTGCGGGAACGATTTCTACTTTTGAGCGAGATCGGCAGCCATTTATGTTCTGGTTTTTCATTCTTTTGTATTTGTTTGTTGGATTGGTTGTCATTGGATTGGGGATATTTTGCATTCACGATAAGTCCATTGATTTATTGGTTCACTATTTTTAATAATTTCACCAGCATTTAAGCGGCTGGTAAATTTTTACACATTGACAATCGCGCCGGAAAAATTATCCTACACATCTATTTTAATTTATCTGCGAGCAGCCGCGCGAGCGGATTTGCCTCGCCCGAGGAAGGAAGTGAGTCCCTTTGACAGAAATTAAACTAAAAAAAGGCGAACCTGTGGATCGCGCACTGCGCCGGCTTAAGAAAAAAGTCGACCGCGAAGGCACGTTGAAAATCGTGCGCAGCCATCGCACGTTCGAAAAGCCCAGCGAAAAACGCCGCCGCAAGCAGAAAGTCGCGCGTTTCTCCGCCATGCTGACCGCGCGTTACGCGGACTTGTGATTTTTTGAATCGCAACCAGACTGGATGTGATAAATTTTTTTATCGCGTCCGGTTTTTGTTTTGTCTTAATCTTGCTCATAATCGTAATCGCGAAAATGGATTAAGATTACGACGACGATTAAGATTAAGAACTGACGCACAATGTATTCTTTCTCAACTTGCTGGAATTCCCACCGTCACACCGACGGGCGCGCGATGCTGCGCGAAATCCGCGACCTCGGCTTTGACCACGCCGAGTTGAGCCACGGCATCCGCGTCAGCCTCATGCCCGGAATCCTCGAAGCCGTGGGCGCGGGTGAAATGAAAATCTCCACGCTCCACAATTTCTGCCCGCTGCCGATGGGCGTCACGCATCCCGCGCCGAACCTGTATCAATTTTCCGCCGAGAACCCGCGCGAACGCGAACTCGCCATCAAGCACACGCTGAAAACTTTTGAGTTTGCCGGGCGCGTCAAGGCGCCAATTGTCGTGCTGCATCTCGGCAGCATTGAATTGAAGGATTACACCGGCAAGCTGGGCGAAATGCTCCAGCGCGGCGAAAAGGAAACGCCCAAATACGAAAAACTCTGCCAAGAGGCCAATCTTAAACGCGAGGCCAAAAAGGAAAAATTCGTCGTGCGCACCAACGATACGCTCCGAAAAATCCTTCCCGAGGCCGAAAAACACGGACTCAAGCTCGGCTGCGAAAACCGCCAGGCACTCGAGGAAATTCCGCTGGAAAGCGACTTTGAATTTTTCCTCCGCGAATTCGACAGCCCGAACATCGTTTATTGGCACGACACCGGCCACGCGCAGATCAAGGAAAACCTCGGCTTCATCCACCACGCGCTGCACCTCGAATCGCTCGCCGCGCGCCTCGCCGGATTTCACGTCCACGACGTGCAATTTCCCGCGCGCGACCACTGCGCGCCCGGCACCGGCACGATAAATTTCGCCGCGCTCAAGCCGTTCGTGAAGCCGGAGCACATCAAGGTTTTTGAATTAAGCCCGTCGCTGCCCGTCGAAGCCGTCAAATGCGGCATCGCGCACATAAAAACAATTTGGGGCAAAGAATAATTTTTGGCGCAGAGGTGCGGAAAAATACATGGACAACGGAGCTTACTGTTTGAAAAATAAAATCAATGTGGGCGAACTGATAATTTTATGAGTCTTGAATGGTTCGATTTACTCAAAGCGTTTATTAAACCTTGCTTTAATAGGCGCGACCAAAGCCAAGAGATATAAAAATACAGTCGGCGTTTCTGCTGTGAGAGATTTGTTCGGAACAATGATTAACGAAGGTGCAAATAAAGGTATTTTGGTTACGACAAGCAGTTACGGCCCGGACGCTTACGAATTTGCCAAAGACAAACCGATTGAACTTGTTGATGGCGGCGGACTTTTATATTTGCTCGAACAAGTTGGAATTAAAGCACGAATTATTTTTCCAGAAGAAGCAAATCCGTTTTGAATTTGCAAATTTTTACCTCCACAATATTCTCGGCAACCCGCCGCGCGGTTGTAGCTTTGCGTCTTTGCGTCTTTGCGTTAAAATTTCGGAGTGAATTCTTTGCCGCGTGAAATTGCCGCTGAAATTGTCCAGCGATTGCAAGCCGCTGGCTTCGCCGCGTTCTGGGTCGGCGGCTGCGTGCGCGATTTTTTGCTCGGACGCGAGCCGCAGGATTTCGACATCGCCACGGACGCGAAGCCGGAACAGGTCGAGAAACTTTTCAAACGCACCATCGCCGTCGGACGCAAATTCGGCGTGATGATCGTGGTTGAAGGCGGCCATCAATTCCAGATCGCCACCTTCCGCGCCGAGGCGGATTATCAGGATGGCCGCCGCCCGGAAAAAATCATCTTCGCCAACGCCGAGGCCGACGCGTCGCGCCGCGATTTCACCGTCAACGGACTTTTCTACGATCCGCTCACAAAAAAAATCCACGATTGGGTCGGCGGCGAAAAAGATTTGCGCGTGAAAATTATTCGGACAATCGGCAAACCGGAAGAACGATTTACCGAAGACCATTTGCGCCTGCTGCGAGCCGTCCGTTTCGCCGCGCAATTGGATTTTGAGATCGAGCCGAAGACATTTGCCGCCGTCAGATCGCTCGCGCCGAAAATAAGACTCATCAGCGCGGAAAGGATTCGCGATGAGCTTTTGAAATTATTTTCGGCGGAAAAAGTAGTGGGGCAGGCTTCCAGCCTGTCCATTTCAATTCCCCCAAAAAATCACCTAAATGAACCGGACAGGCAAGATGCCCGTTCCACTACGGCAGCACGCGGATTGGTTTTGCTGCGCGACAGCGGACTGCTTCCGTTCGTTTTGCCCGAACTCGTCGCGACGATTTCCTGCGAGCAGTCGCCGGATTATCATCCTGAAGGAACCGTTTTCGAGCACATCAAATTGATGCTGGAAAAATTGCCGCCGGATTCTCCCGAATCTTTGCCGTGGGCGGTTTTGTTTCACGACATTGCAAAGCCGGTGACGGCGGAAAAGGATTTGCAAACCGGCGCGATTCATTTTTACGGCCACGAAAAAGTCGGCGCGGAAATGGCGCGGGTGATTTTGAACCGGTTGCGCTTTCCGAAAAGGCAGATTGATGAAATCGTCGTGTGTGTGCTGCATCATATGCAATTCAAAGACGTGAAGCAGATGAGGAAATCAACTTTGCGACGGCTGTTGTTGCGCGAAACGTTTCCGCTGGAACTGGAATTGCACAAACTGGATTGCCTCGGCTCGCATGGCGATTTGGAGCTTTATGATTTTTTAATCCAGCAGGCGGAAGAATTGAAAAAGAAACCGGCGATCCGCCCGCCGCTGCTCACGGGAAAAGATTTGATTGCGCTGGGAATGAAACCTGGAAAAGAGCTGGGCGCGTTGCTGCGCGAAATCCGCGAGAAGCAGTTGCAGGATGAATTGAAAACGCTGCGTCAGGCCAAAGCATGGGTGAAAAAGCAAATCAAGAAATAAACCACCAAGACACAAAGGCACCAAGAATTTTAATTTTCGGCTCCGATGCTTTCCTTTGTGACTTGGTGTCTTGGTGGTTCAGTTATTTCAACGGCACCAAAAACATTTTTCTGATTTCAAAATCCGCGCCTTCGCTTTGGATTCCGACGAAGCCGGATGAAACGGTGCATCCGGTGATTTCATTCAGCAATTTTCCATTGATGATGGCTTCGACATGGTTGCCCACGCAGACCGTGGTATTTGTGTTCCATTCGCCGATGGCATTTTCATTCGCTTCGCCGCGCAAGGCGACCGGCGTATTTGCATCCTTGCCCAAAGCCAGATGTTCTTTGCACTCCACGCCGGACATCACAAACAAATCGCCCTGCCGACCGGACTTGCCCTGATTTTGGATGCACGGCGGCCAGACTTTGTCGGGCAATTGTATGTGGACGAGCACGCCGGTGTTGTCTTTCTTCGGCTCGACTTTCACGAAGCGCCATTCGACGGTGACGACGTAATTGCTGTAACTTTGTTTCGTGCGGAAATAACCGATTGCCGAGCCGTTGCAATGAATGACACCGTTGGTCGCGCTCCACGTTTTCATCGGGTCGGCGTCGTTCTTCATGCAAAATGTGAAGCCGTCAAAATTCTTGCCGTTGAAAAGTTCGATGCGGTTTGTCGGCGTGATGATTCCCTGCGCTGCGACGATTCCGGCAAACGCGATCATGGAACAAAACACAAAGAGGGGTTTCATAAAAAAATTAAACCACCAAGTCACCAAGACACAAAGATTTTTTTGCGCGCTCGAAAACCATCGCGGGAGAAATGGCGTTCAGACATTCGTTCGGATTTTTCCAGGTGCAATAGGATTTCAGGCAGGGCGAGCAGGGGAGTTCGATGCGCAAAACATTTTCGAGCCGGCCGTAAGGGCCGGTGCGGCGTGGCTCCGTCGGGCCGAAGAGCGCGACGAGCGGTTTGCCGAGCGCGGCGGCGGCGTGCATCGGGCCGGTGTCGTTGGTCACCATCAAATCGCAGAGGCGAATGAGTTCGATCATTTCCGTCAAGGAAGTCTGCCCGCACAAATTCAAAATAGTGGCACGCGCATCTTGCGCGTGCGAACCGGAACTCACGGGCGGGACGCCCGTGCCACTGGCTTGCGAAATTTTTTCGCCAAGCGGTTTGTCTTCGCCGCTGCCGAGAATGGCGAAGCGCGCGCCGGGATATTTTTCCGCAAGTTGACGGACGAGTTCGGAAAAATAATTTACCGGCCAGCGTTTGTTTTCCCACCGCGCGCCGGGTTGGAGCAAAATCAAGGTTGAAGGTTGAAGGTTGAAGGTTGAAGGTTCGGAAAACCATTTTCGTTTTACGGCGGCGGAAATTTCCGGGCGTTCGGGCAGCCAATTAAAATTGTTGTGAACCGGAACGCCGAGTTGCGGCAGCACGGACAGATACCAGTCAACCGCGTGTGTGTAAAAGGATTTTCGCGGCACGGCGAGGTCGTAAAAGCCGCGCGCGCCTTCGCGGACTTCGTCGAGGCCGATTAAAAAATTTCCGCTGGCGAGCCATGCGAACGCGCCGCTGCGCGCGAGACATTGCAGATCAATGACGAGATCAAAATTTTGCCCGCGCAACCAGCGGATGCTGCGGAGCATTTCCGGCCAGTGAATCGGCGACGCCCAGCGTTTGCGCTCGAAGCGGACAACTCCGGCCAAATCAGGATCGCCTTCGAGCAACGGCGCGAGAGCGGAATCAACCCACCAGAAAATTTCGCTCGCGGGAAAATGAAGTTTCAGCAAACGCAGCACGGGCAGCGCCTGGATCACGTCGCCGAGCGAACTGGGTTTGAGGATTAAAATTTTCAAATGAATTTAACCACGGATGGACACGGATAAACACGGATGGAAAATTTGCCTTCGCGCACGGTGAAAATTATCCGTGCAAATCCGTGTTCATCTGTGGTTGAAAAATCACCTTCCAAACTCCAGCCGTTCGGCAAGCCGTTCGGGCAAACCGGCGTCGCGGATTTTTTTCTGCGTGGTGGCGATGTCGTAATCAAGCCGGCGCAGTTCAATTGTTCCGGCGTCCATGTCGTAGATGACGTAGGCGGATTTTGGATTGTTGTCGCGGGGCTGGCCGACGGCGCCGACGTTGACGAAATATTTTTTGGCCGGGTCAATTTTGAATTTTGAATATGTCCCGCCGCGCACCGCCGTGTCGCGCATGAAGGCGACGGGAACGTGCGTGTGGCCGAAAAAACAGACGGCGGTGTTTTGATACGGAAAGCTGGCGGCGGCGGCGAGCTTGTCGAAGACGTAGCCCCAGCGTTGCGGCGCGTCGAGCGTGGCGTGGACGATGGTGAAGTTGGCGACCATGCGGGAATATTTCAGGTCGCGCAACCACTGTTTTTCCTCGACGTTCAATTGATTTCGCGTCCAGTGGACGGCGTCGGCGGCGGCGGGATTGAAACCTTCGAGCGCGTCGTTGGTGGAACAATATTCGTCGTGATTTCCCTTCACGCAGGGAACGTTCAGATCGCGGACAATTTTGAGGCATTCCTTTGGATTCGCGTTGTAGCCCACGACGTCGCCGAGGCAGACGATTTGCGTGGCGTTTTGGGCTTTGATGTCGTCCAAGACGACTTGGAACGCTTCCAGGTTCCCGTGGATGTCAGCGATGATGGCGTATTTCATTGCGTTCAGTGGACAATTTCAAAACCGTTAAATTCATTTTGCGCGTCGCTCCATATTATACTCTCATCGCGGATAAATCCAGCAAGTCCCGCGCCGCGAATGGCCGCGCGAAACGCCTCGAGTTCTCCGCGCGCGCCCTCGGCGACGAGTTCGACGCGTCCGTCGGGCAGATTGCGGACGGCGCCGGTGATTTCAAAGCTGGCGGCGGCGGATTTTGCGGCGTAACGAAACCCGACGCCCTGCACGCGCCCGGAATAAAAAACTTCCATGCGGCAGCGGTTCGTGGTTGTAGTTTGCGTCGGCACGGCGGGATGAAGCCAAAGTCGGACGCCCGGCGCAATGTTTTATTGGACGGGCGCGCAAAACTTTTTTCACTTTTTTGAGATTTCTGTTTGACCGTTCAAAAAATTTACCGTAGTTACCATAGTCCGCCGCGCGAGATACGGGAAGTTCCGAAGTTTTTTTTGCGCGCGGCGGCACACAAACAGACAATGTTGAATTCAAAATCATTTTTGACGGTTGATTTTGGGGCGGGCAGCCTCAAGCTCGCGGAGTTTGAAGTCAATGAAGCCGGCGGCCTGCGCCTCAAGAATTTCGCCATCAAGTCGCTCGGCGCGGAAGGCGCGCAGGAAGCGACGCGAGAGGCGGCCATTCTCAAGGCGCTGCAGGAGACGCTGGTTGAAAAAGGCGTCAAGGCGCGGAGCGTCAACGTCTGCGCGCCGGGCTTCCACGTTTTTTCCAAGTTCGTCAAGCTGCCGCCGGTGGATGCAAACAAGGTCACGCAAATCATCCAATACGAGGCGCAGCAGAACGTCCCGTTCCCGCTGGCGGAGGTCGTGTGGGATTATCAGATCATGGGTTCGGCGCCCGACGGCGCGCTGGAAGTATTATTGGTCGCCATCAAATCCGACATCGTCGAAGGTCTGTTCCGCGTGGCGGCGCAGGCGAAATTGCAACTGCAATTGTGCGACGCCTCGCCCGCCGCGTTGTGCAACGCGTTCAGATATAATTATGGCGACATCGAGGATTGCACGATGCTGCTGGACATCGGCGCCAAGACGAGCAACCTGCTTTTCTTTGAGAAGGGAAAAGTTTTTTCGCGCAGCATCAATCTGGGCGCGAACGCCATCACGCAGGATTTTGCGAACGAGGCGAAGTTGAAATTCGACGAGGCGGAAAAAATCAAGATTGCGGAAGGCTTCGTCAGTTTGGGCGGCGCGTATGAGGAGCCGGAAAACGAACATCAGAAGATCATCTCCAAAGTTGCGCGGCAATTCATGACCAAGCTGCACATCCAGGTCAACCAGACCATTCAATTTTATCGCGGGCAGCAGGGCGGGGCGGCGCCGCAAAGATTGTTTTTGTCCGGCGGCGCGAGCATCATGCCTTACACGGCGCAATTTTTTAAGGAAAAACTCAGCAGTGAAAAATTCAGCATAGAAGTGGAGTATTTCAATCCGTTCCGCAACGTGCAGATTGACCCGTCGGTGAACCTGGAAGAACTCGCGCGCGTGGCGCATTCGTTTGGAGAAATCGTCGGGCTGGGATTGCGCAACCTGGCGAACTGCCCGGTGGAAATGAACTTGATGCCCGACAGCACGCTGCGCTGGCAGGCGTTGAACGAAAAGAAGCCGTATTTCATCGCGACCGTTTTCAGCCTGGTGCTGGTGGCTTTGGCCATTGGATTCCTGTTCCAGGAGTTGGCGGCCAGCAAGCAGGCGGAGATTGACCGGATCACTCCTGAAGTCGACAACGAAACGCACAAGTCGGACGTTTTTAATGCGGCAAACACCAAG
>DASXED010000047.1:0-16208 GCA_036490295.1 Verrucomicrobiia bacterium
GATGTGAAACTGCTGACGAACCGGCTCGCGAGGACGCTCGCCCCACCAATCGTCCACCTCAAATCCACTTCGGCCACGGGCGGCGCGGCGCGATTCGTCGCATTCACGGTGGAACAACTCACGGCTGACGCGGAAAACATCGTAGCCACGATGGGCTTGCGCGCCGACTGGCCGAACCTCGGCGTCATTTCACTCGCGCACTCCTACGGATTTTCCAATTTGATCCTGTCGCTGCTGCTGCACGGCGTTCCGCTGATTCTTGCGCCCGCGCCGCTGCCGGAAATCATCCGTCGCGCTGCGGAAAATGAAAAATCCATTACACTTCCTGCCGTTCCCGCGATGTGGCGTGCGTGGCATGAAGCGAACGCGATTCCAAAAAATGCCCGGCTCGCCATTTCCGCCGGCGCACCGCTGCCATTGAATTTGGAGAGGAAAATTTTTGCGGCGAACGGCTTGAAAATCCACAATTTTCTCGGCGCGTCAGAATGCGGCGGAATCGCCTATGACGCGGGCGAAAGGCCGCGCGACGACGCGGCGTTTGCCGGAACGCCGATGCAAAATGTAGATTTGTCGCTCAACGACGGCGGCTGTTTGATTGTCCGCAGCCGCGCCGTTGGTGAAACTTACTGGCCGGAGAAATCAGATTTGATCGGCGGCGGAATTTTTCAGACGAGCGATCTGGCGGAATTGAAAAACGGCCAGGTTTTTTTGCGCGGACGTTTGGGCGACCAAATCAACGTGGCCGGAAGAAAAATTTCGCCGGAAACAATTGAGCGCGCGTTGCTCGCAAATCCAAAAGTGCGCGAGTGCCTCGTTTTTGGCGCGCCGAGCCGCGATGCGGAACGGACGGAAATCATCGTCGCCGTTGTCGTTTCGGACGCAACGGAAGGCGAATTGAAAAAGTTCCTTCTGGAAAAATTGCCCGCGTGGCAGGTTCCGCGCGAATGGCATTTCATTGATTCGCTTTCGGCAAACGCGCGCGGGAAAATTTCTCGCGCGGAATGGCGCGCACGGTTTGTTCGGAAGCGCATTTAATGCGTTTGACTTCCCGTTGCCTGTTGGCAAGGTGAGTTGATGAATGAACAGCAGCGAAAAGATTCGTCGGCGACACCGCTTTCGCCGCATCGTCCGCTGGCCGAATTTTATGCAGCACCGGCGGCGCGGCAGGAATTTGTCAACGAACTGTTCGACGAGGCCGCGCCGGACTACGACTGGGTGAGCGGCATGATGTCGTTTTGGAGCGACAGATTTTATCGCAAGGACGCGTTGCGGAAAGCCGGGTTGACGAGCGGGATGAAATTGCTGGACGTGGCGAGCGGCACGGGATTGATGATCAAGGTCGCGCTTGAACTTGGAGTGAACCCCGCGCAGGTGACCGGCATTGATCCCAGCCGTGGAATGCTCGCGCAAAATCGCGAACGCAATCCTGGAACGGTGACATTGCTGGAAGGCAAGGGAGAAAACCTGCCGTGCGCGGATTCAACTTTCGATTTCGTGAGCATGGGTTACGCGCTGCGCCACGTTGAGGATTTGCGGAAACTTTTCGGCGAATTTCACCGCGTGTTGCGGCCGGGCGGACGGGTGTTGATTCTGGAAATCACCCGGCCAAAAAATGCGGCGGCGTTCCACTTGATGCGTTTCTATATGCAAAAGCTCGTGCCGCGCATCGGCTGGTTGCGCCGCCGGAACAAATCCACGGCAAAATTGATGCAGTATTACTGGGCCACGATTGAAGAATGTGTTCCGCCCGCCGTCATTCTTTCGGCGCTCGAAGCAAGCGGTTTCAAAAATGTGAAGCGCACCACGACCGGCGCGGTTTTGAGCGAGTATGCCGCCGTGCGCTGATCAAACACAGACGCAAAATCTTCGCTAAAATAAAAAATGCCGGGCGGCGGGGATGTCAGGGTTGGAGGCTTTTAACATCGCCCGCGCCCGGTTGGCGCCAAATGGTTGAAAGTTGAAGATTGAGAGTTGAGGGTTCTGTGTCTTGACTCTCAACCCTCAACCAAGAACCCTCAACTTTTGCAGTTACGTCGCCATGAGCGTGGCCGGAACGCTCCGCTCGCTGTAACCGGTGCTGCCGCCAATCGCCCGCGCGCGCACGAAATAAACCGTGCCGGGCGTCAGCCCCATCAGCACGATCCGCCGCGCCTGCGTGTAGATGCCCGCCTCCTGCCACGGCCCGCTTTCCAAGATTTTGATGGCGATTTTCATTCTCTGCTCCTCGAAAAAATCAATCAGCGCATTGCAACTGTCGCGAATGCTCAAAACGACTTATCGCACGGCTTGGTTTCTCGCTCACCGCTGTCGGCACGCGATGGCAACGGATTTGAAAACGGCCAAGCCGTTAGAAAACGTAACCGAGATGGACGAGACATTTTGCAAAAACTTTTCTGGCGATGCGAGACAGGCGATTGTCGCGCTGATTGTGGAGCGCAATGGTGAATCGCGGACGCGGGTAATTCCAAGCGTGACGGCCAAGACGGTCGGCAAGTTTCTGAATGAGTGTCTCGCATTGAATCATTTATGCCATTGACGTGCCGGCGCGATTAAACATCCAAGGAAAAGCTGAATTATTTGGATTAAAAATCCGCGCCGCCAATCCGCCTTGAAATGACGGCGCAAATTTAGCTGGCGTTCCGGTTCAAAAAACCCTAGCCTCGTCGCCATGATTGCTGCGGCGACAAAATCCATGGTGGTGAACGCCCCGACGTTCGGCTGGTTTGACGTGGTGGTGGTGGTGGTGCTCGGTTTCGGCCTGTTTCGCGGGCGCAGAAACGGCATGGCCAAGGAACTGGTGCCAACGGTGATGTGGATCACGCTGGTGCTCGTCTGCGGGCTGGGCTATTCGATGGCCGCACAGGTGTTCATCAACGCCGCCGGATTGGGCAAGCTGTTGAGTTCCATTCTGGCGTATCTCATCCTGGCGATGGTGGTCTATCTGGTTTTCGCGCTGATTCACAAGAAATTGACTCCCAAAATGGCGGCCAACAACACTTTTGGTTCGGGTGAATTTTACCTCGGGATGCCGGCGGGCTTGATTCGTTTTGCGTGCATTTTGCTGGCCGCGCTGGCATTGCTGAACGCGCCCGTCTACACGGCGGGGCAAATCGCGGCGCACAACGCCTATGTTGCACAGACCTACGGCGGCGGGGAACAGGGTTTTAGCGGCGATTTTTTCCCCAGCTTGCAAAGCATACAGGAACAGGTCTTCAAAAAATCCCTGTCCGGCCCTTTCATAGCGAGTTGTTTCGGCCCGGTGCTGATTAACATCGGGTCGCCGGACGCCAAGGGACAAAAGTCGGGCGCACCGCAGCAAAAACAGCCGGTGATCCACATTGGGAACTGACCGGCGCGGCTGCGCCGCCAACGCGCATGGCCGGAATTTCCCCCGCAACCCTCGAACGCATCCGCGCCGCCAGCGACATCGTGGACATTATCGGCGCGTCCGTGCCGCTGAAAAAAGCGGGCGCGAACTTCACCGCGCTCTGTCCGTTCCACAAGGAAAAATCCCCGAGCTTCAACGTCAATCCGCACAAGCAGATTTTCCATTGCTTCGGCTGCCACAAAGGCGGCGACGTTTTCACTTTCGTAAAAGATTACGAAAACATCGGTTTCGTGGACGCCGTGCGCCGCCTCGCCGAGCGCGCAAAAATTCCGCTGGAATTTGACAACAATCCCGCTGAACAACAATCGCGTCATCTCAAGGACGAACTGCTGCAAATCCACGAACAGATCACGCAACGCTGGCAAAATTGCCTCGCGAATGAGGCCGCCGGGCAAATGGCGCGCGACTATCTCGCCAAACGCGGCGTCTCGGTCGACGCGATAAAATTATTTCGCCTCGGTGCCGCGCCGGAACTTTGGGACGACACGGTGAACTGGGCGAAAAGTAAAAATTACGAACTGCCGCTCGTCGAAAAAGCTGGCTTGATCATTCGCAAGGAAGAAACCGGAAATCACTACGACCGTTTTCGCGGACGGCTCATGTTTCCGATTTGCGACGAGCAGGGCAGGGTGATCGGTTTCAGCGGACGCATTTTGTCCGGCGACGAAAAAACGGCCAAGTATGTCAACTCGCCAGAGACCGCGATTTTCACCAAGAGCAAAGTTTTCTTCGGCCTCGACAAATCCAAACGCGCGCTGCTCGACGCGCAATCCGCCATCGTCTGCGAAGGCCAGTTGGATTTGATCGCGTGCTTCATGGCCGGCGTGCAAAACGTCGTCGCGCCGCAAGGCACGGCCTTCACCGACCAGCACGCACGGATTTTGAAACGCTACGTTGACGAAGTGATTTTGTGTTTTGATTCCGACGAGGCCGGGCAAAACGCTGCCGTGCGTTCGTTCGACCATCTGCTCGCGTCGGGAATCGCCGTGCGCGTGGCGGTGATGCCCAAGCCGCATGACCCCGACAGTTTCATCAAGGCCAAGGGCGGCGAAGCGTTTCGCAAACTTGCTGATAACGCTGAAACTTTTTTTGATTACTATTTGAATCACCTTTGCACGCAATACGACGTAAATAGCGACAAAGGTCGGCTACAAATTTTACGATTGATGCTCGAAGCGTTGCAAAAGACAGGCAATGTGGCTGTTTTTGATAAGTATGCAAAAAGCGTTGCGCCGCGACTTGGTTTTACTCTTCATTCGGTAGTAACTGAATTTCAAAAACTTTTAGAGCAACAGTCAATTGGAAAGAAAACTGAAATTGAACCCGTTCAAGAAATTATTTCGAAGCCATCACCACACGAATTTCATTTGCTCAAACTAATTTTATTGCACGACGATTTGGTTGCGTGGACGGCTTTACATCTGGATGTGAATTGGATTGGGAATCCGATTGGCCGGCAGATCATTGAGCAGCGATTGGCCGCGCAAAAAAATGAAACATGGAAAAGTCTTGGCGCGTTTTTGGACGAATGCGATTCGGCGGAAATGAAAAATTTGATCACGGAAGCCGTTGCCGAGGAGCGCAAAATTCCGAATCCCGGACAACAATTGGCTGACGTGACGCTAAAATTGCGGAATCAATTTTTCGACCGGCAAATCGTCGCGCTGACGCAAAAGGCAAGCCAGCCGGAAATTTCCGAAACGGAAAAACTTGATTTGCTGCACGAACAGCAAAAATTGCGGGAACAAAAACGCTCGCCACTCTCGCAATTGAAATAATTAAAAAGGCGCAGTCCATTTTCGGACTGCGCCTTTAATGTTTGAGTTGAAATTATTTCGCGCCCTGGTCAATCCATGCGCGGATCAGGCCGATTTCTTCGGGCGTGAGCGGTTTGGCGTTTCTGCCCTTGGGCATGAAGGTCATGGGGTCGTCGCCCGTGTGCGCGACGCTCGCAATCAAATCACCCTTGGTGCTGTCGCCGATGGTGATAACCTTGCCGTTTTTGCCGCCCTTTAGAATTCCGGCAAGATTGTCGAGCACAAGGCCAGCCCCCGGTTTTTTGGCGCTGTTATGGCACTTCACGCAGGCGGCGTCAAAAATGGGTTTGATGTCGGTGTCGTAAGTCACGCCGGTTTTCGTCGAGGCGGGCGGCAGTTTGCCACCGCTCGCGGCGGGCGTGTTGGTGTCTTGGGCCGATGCGGCAACGGCCATTCCAAAAACGGCGGCCATCGCAATGGTGGTGAATCTGATCATGGTTTTCTTTGATAAAAGTTCTGCCTGTTTCACGGGCAATTTGAACATGAGACGTTCCAAACGTCAAAATGTTTCAATCAATTTTTGGCTGCGGCAATCATCTCGTCGCCGTGATGTCTTGAACCCATCGCAAGTCTGCATAGCTGGGGCCGGGGTCGGTGTAGGTGATGTTTGGGATGGCGAGGGTTGAGCCGTTCAGCCATCTTCTAAACTCCACATGATTGTCCGCAAAGGCAAAATTCGAGCCGCGATGTTCCATTGCCGGGACGTTATACCAAGTGTTGACCGGCCCGTTTCCGGGAAGTCCGCTGGGCGAAAAACCGAAATCCCCGTCATCTATCGAAAATTGAGCCTCTTCCGTGAAAACCATTGCCAATGACGGCGCGGGATGCCTGATGTCGCCGGTTTTGTGGTTCACAACATAAATTCCCGCAGGAAGTCCGGCGTGCGTATTCCCGATGTCTTCGGAATTCATGTAGCAATTGATCGAATAACTTCGGACGCGGGTTGCAATTCCGTTGTAAGGGATAATGTCCGCCGGGCAATGATAGACGCCCGCATTTTTGATGTAGGGAAAAATCTGACCGACTTGGATCAGGGCTGCATTCGTGGCGTCTGCGGCAACAGACATATCGCCGTTCACCCAATTCGCCGTGGTTGCTGCGGGCTTTTTCAGGTTGGCCGGAAGTTGGTCCATGTTGTCATCACAAAACATTACCCAGCCGAGCTGCAATTGCTTGAGATTGCTCGCGCAGACGGCTTGCTGGGCTTTCATCTTCGCCTTTGCCAGCGCCGGCAACAGCATCGCCGCCAGAATCGCGATGATGGCGATGACGACAAGCAATTCAATCAAAGTGAAGGCGCCGGATTGAACGAATCCGATTTTGAAACGAGCCGAGGCAGCGGTTCCAAGCTTCATAAATTTGATGGCTAGATTAGCGAAAACATGAAGCGGTTCAAGCCAATGTCAACACCATAAATGACGGCGGTTCGCTTGCGATTTGGCGGCGGTTGCGCTAACACTGGCGCGTGAACGGTGAAAACTTTTCCGATTCTGTCCTGGTCATCCTCGGCCATGGCGCGTCGCTGAATGAAAATTCCGCCGCGCCGGTTTTCCAGCACGCGGCGGAACTGCGCCGCCGGAAAATTTTCCGCGAAGTCCGCGAGGCGTTTTGGAAACAGGAGCCGCAGATCAAAAAAGTTCTCGCCGGAATTTCCGCGCCGCGCATTTTCATCGCGCCGCTGTTCATCAGCGAAGGCTATTTTGCCTCCGACAAGATTCCAAACGAACTCGGCTTCAGTTTCCCTGAAAACCTGTCACTCGTCACCCGCCACTCGTCACTTTTTTACTGCAAACCGGTCGGCTCGCATGATTCCATGACAAAGGCAATCGTGTCGCGCGCAGACGAAATTGTGAAACAATTCCCATTTCCGCGTGCGCCGAAAAATTCTGACACGACGTTATTCATTGCCGGACATGGCACGGAGAAAAATGAAAATTCCCGTAAAGCCATCGAGCGGCAGGCCGAATTGATCCGCGCGCAAAAAATTTATGCGGATGTCCACGCGATTTTTCTCGAAGAATCGCCGCGCATTTCGGATTGTTATCAAATCGCGCAAACAAGAAATTTGGTTGTCGTTCCATTTTTTATCAGCGACGGTCTGCACACGCAGGAAGACATTCCGGTTTTGCTCGGCGAAACTAAAAAAAACGTGGAGCAAAGGCTTGCTTCCGGTCAGCCGGTTTGGCGAAATCCGATGGAAAAAAACGGCAAGCTCGTCTGGTATGCGCCCGCCGTCGGCAGCGATCCGGGAATGGCTGACGTGATTTTGGAGCGTGTCAAAGAAGCGTGTAGCAGCCGACGTGAGTCGGCTCAAACCTAAAAATTGAAATGAGCGAACTCACGTTCGCTGCTACCGCAAAATAATTTATGAAAAAACTGCGAATTGGATTTTTGAGCACCGCCGGAATTGGCCGGAAAAATTGGAAGGCGATTTTTCACAGCGGCAATTGCGAAGTCGCCGCCGTCGCCAGCCGCGACATTGAGAAAAGCCGCAAATTCATTGACGATTGTTCGCGTGAAACGGCATTTGAAACCGAGCCAACCGCGCTCGGCAATTACGAAGAATTGCTCGCGTCGAAAAATGTGGACGCTGTTTATATTCCGTTGCCGACAGCTTTACGGAAAAATTTTGTGATTCAGGCCGCGCAAAACGGCAAGCACGTCCTTTGCGAAAAACCTTGCGCGGTGAATTCCGCCGAACTCGACGAAATGCTTTCCGCGTGCAAAAAAAACAACGTGCAATTTCTCGACGGCGTGATGTTCATGCACAGCCAGCGCCTCGCGCGCGTCCGCGAAACGCTCGACGACGGCGCGAGCGTCGGCCTGATCAAGCGCATCGTCGCGCAATTCAGTTTTCCCGGGCACGAGGAATTTTTTCGCAAGAACATCCGCGTGAACGCCGCGCTCGAACCTGCCGGCTGCCTTGGCGACCTCGGCTGGTATGACATCCGGTTCGCGCTCTGGGCGATGAACTGGCAAATGCCGCGCGAAGTCTGCGCCCGCGCGCTGGCGCAAACCGATTCGTCCGTGCCGACCGATTTTTCCGCCGAACTTTTTTTTGACGGCGGCGTTTCCGCGAGCCTGTATTGTTCGTTCATCAATTTCCGCCAGCAATGGGTCAACGTTAGCGGCACGAAAGGTTATCTTCAGATTTCCGATTTTGTGAATCCGTTTTACGGCGGCGAACTCGGATTTGAAGTCACAAACATCGGCCAAGACGGTTACAAAGTTTTGCCGAACACGCGCCGAGTCGTTGTCGCCGAACACAGCAACGGCCATCCGACCGCGCAGGAATCATATATGTTCCGCAATTTTGCGAACCAGATTTTCTCCGGCAAACTCAACGATGATTGGCCGATGTGGGCGGCGAAAACGCAGAAAGTTTTGGACGGCTGCCTCGAATCCGCGCGGCGTGGCGCAGTCGTTAAATTGTGAATTGTTTAATCGTTGAATCGGCTCGCGGTTCACGATTTAACCATTTAACAATTCAACGAATCACGTTATTCTCCGCGCGTGCAGTTTCAGAAAATCACCATCATCGGCGTCGGTTTGCTTGGCGGCTCCATCGGATTGGCCGCGAAGAAGCGCCGCGTCGCCGGAGAAATTGCCGGATTCGTTCGCAGCAAAAAATCAATTGCCGGCTGCGAAAAATTCGGCGCGACGGATTTTGCCACGACTGATTTGCTCGCCGCCGTTTCCAATTCTGACTTGATCATTCTTTGCACGCCGCTTGCGCAAATGCCTTCAATCGCAAAACAATTTCTACCCGCGCTCAAACGTGGTGCAATTGTCACCGATGTCGGTAGCGTGAAAGCGGGCGTGGTGCGCGAACTGGAATCGCTCGTGCAAAAATCCGGCGCACATTTCGTCGGCGGTCATCCGATGGCCGGCGCGGAAAAAACTGGCGTCGCCGCCGCACGCGAAAATCTTTTTGAAAATGCTGTTTGCGTTTTAACGCCGACGAAAAAAACAAATTCCGCTGCGCTGAAAAAATTGGAACAATTTTGGAGATCGCTTGGCGCGCGCGTTTTGAAAATGGACGCTGCGCGACATGATTTGCTCGTCAGCCGTTCCAGCCATTTGCCGCATGTTGTCGCGGCGACTTTGGCGAATTTGGTTTTGAATCCGACTAGTCCGAAAATGCAGCCGCAACTTTGCGCGAATGGTTTTCGCGACACGACGCGCATCGCGTCCGGCTCGCCGGAGATGTGGCGCGACATCGCGTTGGCCAATCGCAAAAATCTTTCGCGTTCGGTGGATGCGTTTGTCGCCGAACTTAAAAAATTCCAGTCCATGCTCAAAAGCGGCGACACCAAGGCAGTTGAAAAATATTTTACGACCGCCAAGCAACGGCGTGGCAATTGGTGTGCGAAAGCCACCTCAACTTCATCAGAATAATGACGCTTCCTGACCTCATCGAAATCATTCCGCTCAAAAAGCCAGTATATGCGGAAATTAGAGTGCCCGGCTCAAAGAGTATAACAAATCGCGCTTTGATTTTAGCAGCACTGGCAAATGGAAAAACAAAATTAAAAGGGGCACTTTGGAGTGAAGATACTCAAATAATGGTCGAAGCATTGGAAAATTTAGGGTTCAAGATTATAGTTGAGCCTGATCCAATTGAATTTTGTAATCGAACCATCACAGTAGTGGGACGCGGAGGAAAAGTTCCAAAAGGTGGTAAAACAAAAGTTTTAGCAAAAGAGATATTCGTTGGAAATGCAGGAACAGCTGCAAGATTTTTAGCAGCTTTTGTTTGCCTTGGTAAGGGATATTACCGGCTTTTCGGTGTTCCTAGAATGCATCAGCGCCCACAAAAAGACTTATTTAAGGCAATAGCAATTCCAGAAAAACTCCCTTTATTACAACGTTTGTTTAATAATTTTTTATTTAGCCAAGCTTCTTTGCGTTCGTTAGGTTATGAGATTGAATCTACAGATGAAAAATTGCCTGTAACAATCCGTGGTTCTGGTCCTAAAAGAGGCGCAAAATGTGATGTCAGTATAGAAGAGAGTTCCCAGTTTGCTTCAGCATTGTTGCTTTGTAAAGAAGCAGGAGGATGGGAAATCAACATACTTGGTGAAAACTCCGAAGAATCACCGTATGTATTCATGACTTCAAAACTTATCGAAAAATTTCCAAAAAATGGGGGGATTTTTCAAATCGAGCCAGATGCCTCGAGCGGAAGTTATTTTTGGGCAGTCGGCTGGCTGTTTCCTGCGACTGATTCTATGGAAGAGCAATCTCAAGGAATTTCTCGTTATGATTTAAGTTTATTTATGCGAGGAAAAATTACGCACAATAAGTTTTTTTCTGTGAGAGTTTCTCATTGGCCAAGATCGGATTGGCAAATTGATCAATGGTTTCCAGCACTTTTATCAGAGCCTCCAGATTTTCCAGGAACCACATCTCGCATTAGTCACATGGGAGATAGCATTATGACGGCCATCACTGTTGCAGCGTTTGCGCATAAGCCCTGTAAATTTACCGATCTTGGTCGTTTACGCGTTCAAGAAACCGAGCGCGTCGTCGCGTTACGGACGGAGTTGACCAAGTGCGGCGCGAAGGTGGTCGAGGAAGGCGATACGCTGACGGTCTGGCCGTCGCCGTTGCACGGCGCGGAGATCGAGACCTACAACGACCATCGCATGGCGATGTGTTTCGCGATTCTGGGATTGAAAGTTCCCGGCATAAAAATTAAAAATCCGGCCTGCGTGAAAAAGACATTTCCGAATTTTTTCCAAAAACTGGCCGCGCAATCGCCGCACGGTTTGGACGCGGCGATTTTAGACGCGAAGTCGGGACGAAAATTGGAATTTAAGGAATTGTTCGCAGATTGAACAGACAGAATTCACAAAATTAAATCCTGAAAATTTTGTTAATCCTGTCTAAACTTTTTTTGATCTGAAAAACATTGTAATCGCCATTGACGGCACGAGCGCGAGCGGCAAGAGCACGAACGCGAAGCTCGTGGCGAAGGCGCTCGGCTACGTTTACGTGGACACGGGCGCGATGTATCGCACGCTGGCATGGCATTGCCTGCAAAAACGCGTGGATGTCCACGACGCGAAGGCCGTCGCCGCGCTGTGCCGCAAATGGAAAACGTCGCTGGAATGTGTCGAGACGAAAAGTCATCTGCGCGCGGTGCATCTGCTGGTGGAAAATTATTTTCCGGAAAAGGAAATCCGCACGTCGGAAGTCAGCGCGGCCACGTCGGTCATCGCCGCCGTGCCGAAGGTGCGCGATTGGATGAAGAAAAAACAGCGCGAGTGCATCCAGTTCGGCAATCTCGTGATGGAAGGCCGTGACATCGGCACGAATGTTTTTCCCGAAACGGATTACAAATTTTATCTCGACGCGAAACTGGAGGAACGCACCGCGCGCCGTGCGGCGGATGGCGTGCATGAAAATCTTGCCATGCGCGACCAGCGCGACAGCCAGCGCGCGTCCGCGCCGTTGATGATCGCACTGGGCGCGAAGGTGATCAACAATTCGCACCTGACTTCGGAGCAGACGAGCGGTTTGCTGCTGAAAGAAATCCGCGCGCGATTTGCGGAAAAATGAATTTAAGTTATCGCATCGGCTGGCTTGGATTTCGCGCGATGTTCGCGACATATTTCCGCTGGCGCGTTTTCAATCCAGAGCGCGTGCCGCAAACGGGCGGAGTCATTCTGGCGTCGAACCACGCGAGTTTTCTTGACCCGCCGCTCGTCGGTTCGGGATTGAAGCGCGACATCAATTATCTGGCGCGCGAATCGCTTTTTCGTTTTCCAATTGTCGGCGCGGTTTTGCGCTCGTGGAATTCCGTTCCGGTGGATCGTGACGGCGGCGGCGCGGCGGGATTGAGGGCGATTCTTGAACGGCTGCTCGACGGTGGCGCGATCATTTTATTTCCCGAAGGCACGCGCACGGGCGACGGGAAATTGCAGCCCGCGCGTTCAGGCATTGGTCTAATTGTCGTGAAATCAGACGCGCTGGTCGTGCCAGTGCGCGTGTTCGGAACTTTTGAAGCCTACGGGCGCAATCAAAAATTTCCGCGTCCGAAAAAAGTTGCCGTGAAATACGGCAAGCCGATGCGTTTTGAAAAATTGCGCGCCGAGGCGAAAGATTGTTCCAAGGCGCGGCTCAAGGAAATTTACCAGCAAATCGCCGACGAAATCATGGCGGCGATTGCGAAGCTGGAACCACGAGAGGATTTATGATTTACGATTTATGATTTTCAGAAGGCGGCTGGCGGCAAACAATCGTAAATCATCAATCATAAATTCCTCAAATTCCCAAATTCGACAGCGTGTTGCTGATGCTGTTGACGATCTGGACGAGTTTGGGATGAGATTGCTCGAAGCCTTCGACCGATGAGCGCAGGCCGCTGACGGAAATTTCGCGCAACTGCGGGTTTTGTTTTTCGCGCGTGGCCTCGTGCGCGGAAATTTTTGCGAAATCAGCGATGCTCTGCGCCTGTTCGTCGTGGGTTTTGGAGAGCGCGCCGACTTCGGATTTCAGCGTGCCGAGCAGTTGGAGCAATTCGCGCTTGCGCCCGTCGCTGATGGAATTTGCGCCGTGAATCTTCGCCTCAATTTCGCCAATCGTGTTTTCGATCATGCCCAAACATTATTCAATGCCGCAAATTCGGCAAGATTAACTGGCTTGCCCTTGACGCGGTTCAACTGTTAAAAATTTGGCGTGAATGTGCCGAAACAATCTCTGTGTGTAATTGCGCTTGGCGTGATTTTTTTGGCTGGATGCGGCAAACCGAAAACAGAACACGATTTTTTTCAAGAAGGACAAAAGCAACTTTTGGAACATGATTCGGCTGCGGCGATTGTCAGCTTCACTCATGCAATAGAACTCGATCCACGAGATTCATTTGCTTATTACAATCGTGCAATTGCAGAACGAAGGATTGGCAAGTTGGATGAGTCAATTGACGATTACAGCCGGGGTCTTAAATTCGACCCGAAGGATGACCGGGCTTATGCAAGTCGTGGATTGGCGAAACTTGAAAAAGGTGAATTCAATGACGCTGTTGGTGATTATCTTCAGGCCGTTGAACTTAATCCAACAAATACAAAGGCTTATTTTGGTTTGGGATTGATAAATTACAAACAGCCCAATTGGGATGGGGCGATTGTCAATTTTACTCGCGCCATCAAACTAAATCCACAAGACATCGAATCTTACGAATACCGCGCACTTGCAAGACGTAAGAAAGGAGATTTGGATGAAGCGATTGCGGATTACAGCAAAGGCTGTTGCTTCTTGGGAAAAAGTAATTCAGCAAGACGTGACTCGAAAACAAGAACTTCAACCGTGGATTGAAAAGGCGCAGGCAAAATTGCAGAACAAAACCCCGTAAAGTTTTTTCACCAGCGCCCGACTTTCGGCAGAATCGGCTGGACGAACTGCCAGATTTTTGCACAGACGGCCTCGACCGAGGCCGAGCTGTCCACGACGCGGACGCGCTCCGGTTCGGCGGCGGCGGCGGCCTCGAAACCCTTGGCCACGCGCGCAAAGAAAGTTTTGTCCGCCTCCTCAATCCGGTCGCGCATGAAGGGCAGGGTGGCTTGGCGCATGGCGCGGCGCATTTCGCCGATTTCCTGCGACACTTTCAACAACAGCGTCAAGTCCGGCCGCGTTTCGCCGATGGCCACGTCAATCACGGTTTTGACCATTTTCAAATTGAGCTGGCGGCCATAGCCTTGATACGCCGTGGTCGAATCGTAAAAACGGTCGCACAGGACGATTTCGCCGGCGTCGAGCATGGGGCGGATGATTTCGCGGACGAGTTGCGCGCGGCTGGCGTTCATCAACAGCAGTTCGGCCTCGGCGGTCATCGCCGCATTGTCCTTGCTGTGCTTGAGCGTGTGGCGGATTTCCTCGCCGATGGGCGTGCCGCCCGGCTCGCGCAACGTGCGGACGCGGTGGCCGAGCGCGCGCAACTGCCGCGCGAGTAGCTCGATCTGCGTGGATTTGCCGCAGCCTTCCGTGCCCTCGAACGTGATGAAGATGCCTTTCGCCATTTTTGATTTACGATTTACGATTTGCGATTTGCGATTTTTACGGAAACAAAGTAGCCGCAAAAGAACGCAGAGAGCACGAAAGAAACGATTTTTATTTTTGCGTTCCCTGCTTTTTTTCGCGGCAATTTGATTCGTGCGTTTGTTAAATCTTTTTCAGCTTCGGGCCTTTCGGTGTGTCTTCGATTGTCCAGCCTTTGGATTTCAATTCGTCGCGGATTTCGTCGGCACGCTTGAAATCTTTTCGCTTGCGGGCTTCTTGCCTGGCAAAGCCCAGCGCGAGAATCTCTTCTGGAAGATTGTCGCTGTGACGAAGTTCCAGCCCAAACACTTTGTCAAAATTTGCCCAAGTTGCAAGCGTAGTGGCGGCTTCAACCGCTGGCAAAGAATTTGCCGCAATTCGCCGGTTGATTTCGCGCACCCACTCGAAAATCACTGCCCAAGCCCCAGAAACATTCAGGTCATCATCGAGGGCGTCCGTAAATTTTTTCAACGCTGCCGCGTCCGGCGAAGCAGAACTCCAACTTCCAGTTTTCTCAATTTCACGCAATTTGCCGACACATTCGTCAATTCGCGCCAAAGCCGTTCGTGCACCTTGCAAACCTTCGAGCGTGAAATTAAACGTCTCGCGATAATGCGCGGTGAGCAGCAAATAACGAATTTCGCGTCCGGTAAAACCCTTGGTCAGCAAATCACGCAGCGTAAAATAATTTCCGAGCGACTTGCTCATCTTCTTGCCTTCGACGAGCAAGTGCGCGCCGTGCAGCCAGTATTTGACGAACGGTTTTTGCGTTGCGCCTTCGCTTTGGGCGATTTCGTCTTCGTGATGCGGGAAAATCAAATCCTCGCCGCCGAGATGCAGATCGAAACTCGCGCCAAGAATTTTCATGCTCATCGCGCTGCACTCGATGTGCCAGCCGGGACGGCCTTCGCCGAACGGACTTGGCCAGAAAATCTCGCCGTCGTCCGGCGCACGAGATTTCCAGAGTGCGAAATCGGCGACGGATTCCTTTGCATACTCATCGCTTTTGATACGCTCGCCAGCGCGCATTTCATCGAAATTGAGTTTGAGCAACTGGCCGTAATTACAGCCGCAGCCGCGATATTTTTCGATTGAGAAATAAACCGATTCGTCGGCGGCTTTATAGGCGATGCCGCGCGCGATGAGTTTTTCGATGAGCGAAATGATTTCGGGAATGTGTTCGGTTGCGCGCGGGGTTTGGTGCGGCGAAAGGCAATTCAGAGTTTTCAAATCCTCGAAGAATGCGGCTTCAAATTTTCCGGTGAATTCGCGCAAGGAAGTTTTTTGTTCGCGGACGCGCTTGATGATTTTGTCCTCGATGTCCGTGATGTTCATGACGTGCGTGACCTGGAAGTTTTTGAATTCCAGATAACGCCGGACGAGATCGGCAAAGACAAACGTGCGCCAGTTGCCGATGTGCGCGAAGTCATAAACGGTCGGCCCGCAGCAATACAGACCGACTTTTTTCTGCGCGGGATCGAGCGGTGCGAAATCCTGGACGGAGCGCGAGAGCGTGTTGAACAGTTTTAATCCCATTTGCGTCCGCGCAAGTTAAGGCGCGGCGCGGGAAAGAAAAGAATTTTTGTCGCGCGAAGGAAAACAGAAATCCATCCAGCGGTTCGTGCCTTTGCGGCACATAATCTCTTTGAGGTTGTTCTTGCAATCATTGGCCTCGTCTTTTATCATTGGGTCGTCAATTTTTTCTCACCACTCTTGGTTGACTTTCGAAGCGGGGTCTTGGGGCAACTTGATAATTCAGACAGGATTCCATTATGACTAAAATAAACCTTCTCATACAGGTCATCGCGATTTGCGCTTTGGCCGAAGCTGGCACGCTTCAGGCGCAATCCATTTACGAACCGTATTCCTTCACCACGCTGGCCGGTTTGGCGCTCAACTCCGGCACCAACGATGACACGGGCGGCTTGGCCCGGTTCGATCAGCCTTGGGGCGTGGCGGTGGAC
>DASXED010000103.1:0-34708 GCA_036490295.1 Verrucomicrobiia bacterium
CCGGATGTTCCCGAATGGTGAAGTGAACTATTTGCCGATAAATAATAACTGGCATTTCCTTCAAAAACAAAATTTGTGTCGTCGGGATTAGAGGCAACATTCACCGTTGAAAGACTTGAGGCCGTCGGAGAATTTCCCCAAAGGATGCTGTTCGTCAAAGCAATTCGGCTCGGCGTGACATTCGCCAGACAAAAATCGCCAACGTCCGCCGTTACTTGTTCGCCTTCGATGGCGACAGAATTACTTGAAGCGCCCACTACCGCGCCGCAAGCTGCAAAAAGAACATTGTGCAAACTGTCGTCCGCGCCTGTTCCCGCGACCAAGTTGATAAGGCCATAGTTGCATTGGACAAATTGACAATCCCACACGTTCAGCCTTCGAGAAGCAAGGGGCGTGGATATTCCCCAATCGGCAAAACAAACACGCAAGTTGCTAACGGAATTGCTGTGAGAGTAGGTCATATCAAGGTATGGCGTGCCGTTCCCGGCGGTTTGGGGAGAACCGCTGCTAAATCCAAGCACCTCCCCCACTGCATCGTCGTCAATCGAAGTCAGAATCGCCGGATTGTATGGCTCGGTTTTGCAGGTCAAGCCGTCCATTACAAGCAAACTTGAATTGTTGTTCCAATCAAATTTCAGAATCGCGCCGCCTTCAATGGTTGTATTGCCGTATAAATAAATTTGCGAACCGATGTAGTAGGTGACACCGCTTTTGAAAGTGTAATTCTGCCGCCCGCTTGTGACGGGTATAAGATTTTTATCGCCGGTGCTGCTCTCGGTCGTCAATTGCGCCGGTGGAGTGACGAGCGAATACGTTCCATCGCCGATGATAACCGCATAATCTCCCGCATCGCTGTCTTGAACACTGTCAATCGTATAGCTGCTATTCGTCGCGCCGGAAATGGCAGTTCCGTCAAAAGTCCACTGAAAAGTCAAATTCGTATTGCCGCCAGTGTTGACGCTGAACGTCACCGAATCACCGTCAAAAACATCCTGACTAATAGGCGGCATATTGATGTAAAAAGAATACGACGTGGATACCTGCGCTCGCACAAATAAAATTGGGCGCGCACTTCTTGATAATGCCACTTGGGTTGCGCTTCCTAACGCTCCGGTCGTTGTCAGTTCCGTCGCCCAACTTGCTGGATTTGCAAGCGTAGAGGTGGTGAGAAAATCGTAACTCTGGCCTTGAATGGTGTTATGAAGGATCACCTTAAATTGGTTCGAGACAGATAGACTGTTGGTAGGAACTTCAAGCCAAAGTCCGTTCGTGTTAATCGGGCTGATGGTGATTGGCGGATTAGTCAGACCTTCAAGTTCTGATTCCTCCTGCAATTGTGCGTCCAATGTTGTGTAGTCAACCGAACGGTCATCAATCAGAAATTGATCGTTTGTGCCAACAGAATAAACTGGCAAATCGGGAAATGGGTTAAACGGCAAAGGTGCGCTGCCATTTTTCAACGTCCAAAATGTTCCCGCAGTGCTGGTGGTATGCGACACTTCCGGCACGCTCAAGTCCGGCTGTGGAGCGTTCAACAAATTGGAAACGAGTTCTGCGGCGGCGGGATTGCTGACAAACATCGGATTTTGTGTGAGCCAGTTTTCCGAAGGCGGCGTGACACCGCTACCCGTTTGCGCGCGCACGATTGTGCTGATGAATAATGCGGCAACTAGAATTACCAATTTGCCAACTGCTATTTTTTGCCAAGTTTTCATAGATGGTTTCCTTTTGTTTTAACGAATACGGTTCAATTTGCCAATTTTTTCAAAAAAAATTATTGCGACTGGAAAACTCTTGAAACGAGAATCTCAAATGCGCGCCAAGTTTGACAAGTCTTATTTGTGACCTGAATCGAACATTTCCTCCGTCCGGCGTTGCTAACGTAGCGAGCATCAAAAAAGTTTCGTCACCGCTAAATCTGATTGGAAAACAAGTCCGCGAATTGCGTGACCGCAAGGGTTGGACGCAGGGGGAATTGTCCGCGAGATTGCAGGTCTTTGGTTGGGATGTAAGCCGTGAATCACTTGCCAAGTTGGAAACGCAGCAGCGCCGTGTTCCTGATGGAGAACTTTTTATTTTGGCAAAGGTTTTTGGAACACGGACGGATGAATTATTTCCTGCCAACGTGAACATTAAAAAATTAGGGCCGGATTTTCGGATGCGATTGTCTCGCAATCGCGTCAAAAGCAAATGATCTTGGCGGCTATTGTCACGCATGGGCAAGCGTTGGTTTAATGTGTGAAAGAAGCCGTGAGGCAAAAATAAGTGTATCAAATGGCTTGGTGATATAATCCACTGCACCAAGTTCAAAAATACGTTGGCGGTCTTCATCACAAGGTCTTGCTGAAATGAAAATGATGGGTGTATGACGGAACAGATGTCTTTGTTTGAGTTCGAGGCAAATGTCAAACCCACTCATATCTGGCAAATCAATGTCCAATGTAATCAGGTCGAATTTGATTTCTTGCGCCAGCCTCATTGCTTTTTCTCCGGTATGTGCGCCATGCACTTCGCATCCGGCGCGTGTCAATAAACTCGCCATCATCATCGCCAGTGGCGTGTCGTCTTCGACAATCAAAATCTTTGGCTTGGCCGCCGTCATAGGTGTTTCAAACTTTGTTTCCACGCCGTTCCGCATAATGGGCTGATTATTGCACTATGGTGAAATGTGCTGTCAACGCTTTTCTTGTGTAAAAAAAGGCGGTGAATCGAAAAGCACAGGCTATTTGCGTGAAGGCGATCTCGCTGCTCAAGGTCGAGCGGGAACGACGCAAGCTGTCCAAATACTTCATCGCGCAGGAATCCGGCCTGTCGCCGCAAATGGTCGGCTACGTCGAGCGCGGCTTTCGCAATCCAACTTTGGAAACCGTGCTGCGAATGGCTGCGGCGATGGACGTTGAATTTGAAAAGCTCATCAAACAGGCGCGGAAAGAAATTTCTAAATCCGCAAAATGATGGCGTTGCCAACTTGATTTTATCCGCGAGCAAATCTGAATTGTGGGTCGCACTTCTCAAAAATCATTGGCCAAATATCTCGCCTCAAAATCGCGGCGTGAGATTGAGCGATTGGCGCGCAAGCGAAACATTCCAACAAAAAAGAGAAAAGGCCGATTGCTGCGTGCGCCGAGCCATTGGCAGAAATGGGAAATCGCTTTGATTGGCAGCGCGCCGGATGGTGTCATCGCGCGAAAAATTGGCCGGAGCGCGGTCAGTGTCAGAAAGAAGCGTTACAGCTTGGGACTGCCCGGCGTCTATTTGGTCAAGGCTTGGACACTGCCGGAAATCGCCCTTTTGGGCAAGCTGCCTGACAAGGAAATCGCATGGCGGCTGGGACGGAGTTACGGAGTTGTTCAGCACAAGCGCACACAGTTGGGTATTTCAAACTCTGCGGGTATCGTCCGCTATTGGACAAAGGCGGAAGACAAATTATTGAGCACGGCTTCCGACGCGGAGATCGCGCGCAAATTGAAACGCACTCCTACCAGCGTCGCCATGCGCCGCCGCCAATTGGGGATTCGGTCGGCCAATCCGAATTATCGTCTATGGACGAAGCCTGAAGACCGGCTGCTGGGACGATATTCGGATGAGGAAGTGGCGAAACGGTTGAAACGGTCGGCCATGTCCGTGCATCATCGGCGATGCAAATTGGGCATTGCATTACCCGATCCGCAAGTGCGTCTGTGGACAAAAGAAGAAGATGCGTTGTTGGGGACAATGCCGGATGAAAAGCTGGCGAAGAAACTCAATCGCCCAAAGATGGGCGTATCGCTCCGGCGGCAACGGCTCAACATTGCTTTCTATGGTTCGCTGGCAAGAAAATGGACGCCCGCCGCCGATAAATTATTCGGCAAATTTTCGAGTGCGGAAATTGCCCGGCGTTTGAGCCAGACACTTTCTTCGGTGCAGAACCGCCGGTTTCGTTTGGGCGTTGCCTCGCCGGATCGCCGGATGCGTCCGTGGACGGCAAAGGAAGATGTTTTATTGGGAACGATGCCGGATGCGGAATTGGCAAAACGGCTGAACCGTTCGTTGCCGAGCGTTCGCGGTCATCGCCATTTCAAAGGCGTGGCTGGCCATGTGAAATTGCAGCCACGCTTGGATGATTAAATCGAGAATATCATTTGAGCAGTTTCTAATTTATTTGTCGCTTCGGTCAGCGGTTCGGCGGGCGGAAAAGTGAAGTGTAGCGGAGAGACGGCTGGAACGGAGCCGGAACGCAACGACCGCCGCCGTGCCGCTGACGGAAGCGAACGCGATTGCGTTTTTATTTTATTCGTCCGCGACGAGCGCGCGTTACGCCACAGCGGAACGCGCGTTGGTCGTGGACGTTGAACCCGACGGCTTTTGCTTTTTAGGATTGGCGGGTTGCTTTTGAGTCGCTCTTGGTCGCCGCGACTGGCGTTACCTGCGCTGCTGCGCTAAAGATTTTTTGAAGGCGTGACGCGCGGTTCGCGTGGCCGTGAATGGCTGAAGGGCGGACGTGCTGCCAATTCCCCTTGGGCGACTGTCGGTTGTTCCGCCGTGGGTGTCTTTGGCCGGCGTGGCTTCTTCGGCTTGGCTGCATCCAGCACCTCGCGACAATAACGAGCCACGGTTTGATGCGATACCTCGATGCCGGCGTTCTCGTGCAACATGGCGCGGATGGTTTCATACGAGGCTTTGCGTTCCCGCAACGCCATGATGGATTCTTTGACTTCGTTCAATGCGCGGTATTTTTCCGGCGCGGGCGGCGTGTAATTCTTGACGGCTTCGGTCAGGCGAGCCTTCGCCTCGGCGGATACGATTGGTGTATTCATAATTTTCGATTCATTTGCCATTTGATTTTTGGCTGACGTTTTCGTTGTTACGGCTACTCCTTGCACTCGCAAGGAGAACAGCGTCCCATGTTCTGTTCTGATTATCATTAACACGGACTCGTGTGCATCTTGCGTCACCCATAGCGCAAGATTCGTGTCCTGATGGTTTAGCTTGTCGCCATGTTGACGATGAAGGCTCAAACCAGTTTGCGAAATGCGGAGTCGTATTTTCGCGAACACCTGGGCGTTGGTGATTACTACATGGAAGACCGGAGCGTTTCGGGTCAATGGTTCGGTGAAGGCGCAAAGGAATTGAAATTATCGGGCGTCACCACTGAAAAAGATTTCCTGAATCTCTGTCACAACATTCATCCGCGAACCGAGGAGCAGTTGATTCCACGGATGAATACCAAACGCAATACCGTGGACAAAAATGGGAACATCCATGAATCGGCCAATCGTAGGGTGTTTTATGATTTCACGTTGTCACCGCCAAAATCGGTTTCCATCGCGGCACTTGTCGGCAATGATAAACGGATCATCGAGGCGCATGATGAAGCGGTGACGGTGGCGATGCGCCATTTGCAAACTTACGCCGCAACTCGCGTCCGCAAACAGAATCAGTATTCGCAACGGGCGACGAGCAATTTGGTGGGAGCGGTGTTCCGGCATGACACCTCCCGCGCATTAGACCCGCACTTGCACAGTCATTGCATACTGTTCAATGCCACATGGGACTCCACCGAATGCCGCTGGAAAGCATTGGAAGCCTGTGAAATGGTCACGGCGCAGAAATTCGTTCGGAACGTTTATTATCACGAACTGGTCAGGTCGCTCCAAAAATTTGGCTACGGCATTGAAAACAATCCACGCGGTGATTTCGAGATTGCCGGTGTCAGCAAGGAATTGATTGACCGCTTTTCCAAGCGTCATGCGGAGATCGACCGGAAAACCCAGGAACTGCTGGAACGCGAACCGGACAAGGCCGGCCAGAACATCAAAGTCATCCGGGCCAACATCGCGCACAAAGATCGGGCGCGGAAGATCAAGGATGTCGGCATCGTCAAACTGCAATCCAGGTGGAACAAACAACTGTCATGGAAAGAATGGTGGCAAATCAGCCGTTTGGACAAACATCGCTCACCGGAGATTCCAGAAAAGATAACGGCGGTGCAGGCCGTGTCATGGGCAGAGCAGCATCTATTTGAACGCCGCTCCGTCGTCCATGAGCATGAGCTTTGGCGTCACGCGCTGGAACATCTGCGCGGTCAGGATGTGTCACTGGCGGAAATTCAGGCCGCGACTCGAAAACGTGACTACATACGCGATGAACAATTTCAGGGAAAAATCACCACGCAAGATGTCCTGCGGCGTGAATTGAACATCGTCAGGCTGGCGCAGCATCAGGTGAATCAATACCAGCCGCTGGCCTTCAATTATCGAAGAATAAACCGTTCGCTGGATTATGAGCAGGGCATGGCGGTGGAACAGATTTTGTCCTCGCGTAATTTCGTAACGCTGTTTCGCGGCGGGGCGGGGACGGGCAAGAGCTATGCCTTGCGCGAAGTCAAAGCCGGACTCGCCAAAGCTCGTGAGGTCGTCCATGTCCTCGCGCCGCAACGTCAGCAGGTCGCCGATCTGGAGCGCGATGGCTTCACCGGCGCGGAAACGGTCAGTGCTTTTCTCACGCAAAAATCCATGCGTCGTGGTGCGGTCGTCCTCGTGGACGAGGCCGGACAAATCGGCGGCGAACAAATGCTGCAACTGCTGGATTACATCCAAACCAATCAGGGGCGCGTCATCCTGTCCGGCGACACGCATCAGCATGGAGCGGTGGAAGCGTCAGACGCGCTGCGGGCGATTGAGAAGTATGCCGGTCTTGGCTACGCCGAACTGACGAACATCCGCCGTCAAAATCCTGATTCAGCCAAAACGCAAGCCGAACGGCGCTGGCTGGAACAATACAAACTCGCCGTGGATGAAGCGCGGCGGGGCAAACTCGGCGCATCGTTCGACCGGCTGGATAATCACGATGCAATCATTTCCTGCACGCTGGCGGATCAACAGCAGAAATTGACGGAACATTTTCTCAAACTTTTCAAAAATCAGCAAACTACCGTGATCGTCTCGCAAAGCTGGTCGGAAATTCACAAGGTCAATGAACAAGTCCGGCTCGGCCTTAAATCGAAAAAGTTAATCGGTGATACTGAAACGACGGTCACGGCATTGGAGCGGCAGGATTTGACGAACGCGCAAAAGCACGACAAACGGTTTTACCAGCCGGACTCGGTGCTGGTGTTTAACCGTCCGACGGCCGGTTTCAAATCCGGCAGCGCGGGGAAACTGTGCGGCATGACTGACAAACATCTGCTGATTGAAGCTGACAACCGCATCCGGCCTGTGCCGTTCAAGGAATTGGATAAAATCACGGTCTGCCAGCCAAAAGAGCTATTCCTGTCCAGCGGCGATAGATTGCAACTCAAGGCCAATGCTCAAAGTCAGGACGGGCGTCGGCTCGCCAATGGCGAACTGGTCACGGTGAAACAGATTGATGCCGATGGGTGCATAGCGTTGGACGATGGCCGGACGTTGCCGAAAAATTACCGCCAGTTCGTGCGCGGCTACGCCGTCACGTCCTACGCCGCCCAGGGCAAGACCGTGGATTACGTCCTGTTCTCGGATTCAGCGGTCAAGGCCGCGACGAATGAGCAACAATGGTATGTCACGATTTCGCGCGGACGCAAAGGCGTGAAGATTTTCACGGCGGACAAGGGGCAGTTGCGCGAGAACATTTCGCGCGGTGGCGCGCGGACGCTGGCGATGGACATGAAGCCAAGCGCATTTCAAAAGCTGGCAACCGTTTGGGGGCGCGACGTGGCTTTCGTTCTCAATGTTCAAGCGTCGCAGCGCGCTTCGGAAAAGCAGGCGGCGGAAATAGCGCAGCATGAAAAATTGGAACGCGAAGCGGAAGCTCTCCGGCAGGCGGAAGCGGCCAAGCAATCGCAGGCCGTGAAACCAACTGAATCCGTCAAGCCAACCGAGAAGCCGGCTGAAACGATCAAGCCGCCGGTTCAAAAGCCTGAAACAGTCCGGCGGCGGATTGAAATTCAACCAGCCCAAAACCAGCAAAAGAGTCGAGGCATGAAAATATGAATGATAATTCCCCATGCTATAAATTAGGCCGCAGCGTCGTCGGTAATCTTGTGCCAATGGATAATTTGCGGCTGGAAACCAGCAAGGACTGTTTTTATGGGCTGTCGTATCACCATATTGAATTGGTCAAGTTTGAATCCAGCCAAGACGTTGACATCATCACCATTTCATTTTTGAACCGCACGGTTCGGATCAAGGGAAAAAACCTGCGTAACCTGGGTGTCGCCCTGCAAATGCGGGGCATCGAATCCATCAAGCCGATGGCCGAGCGTTATTCATCGTTGGCCGCTGGTGAAAATGGTTGGGTTAAAGCTATCGAAATCGAGGACAAAAAGGAGCAAGGCTAAATGGTCTCACGCCGCTCTAGTCTGTCGCATGGGAACGATGTTGGTCGTCTCGAAACTCACCAGCTTCGCCATGCTCGCCGAATGTTGATTCCGCAGATGCCCATAAACTTTCATCGCCAATCCGCCGCCGTCCTTGTGTCCAAGCCAGCGCGAAACGGTCGGAATGTCCACGCCGCTTTCAATGCACCGCGTCGCAAACAAATGGCGCAAGTCGTGATGGGTCAAATGGCTGATGGCTACCTTTTTGACGGCTGTATCCATCGCCTTTTGACATTCGCCCACACGCATGACGCGGGCAGAAGGCAATTTTTCTCCGTGTTCGTTTTGCAATTTTTCCAAAAGCTGCCGCATTTCAGCAATCATCGGCACACGGCGAATTTCACTGTTCTTCGTGCCTTCTTCCGTGTCGCCGCGCACGACGATTTGCTCGCGCTTAAAATCACAATCGCCCCAAGTGATGTTGTTTGCTTCACCCAAACGAAAGCCGCCATAAGCGAGAAAGCGAACCAAATTAGCGCAATCCTTGCTGAATCGTCCGCCAGCGTCTTCAATCGTTTTCACAAACTCGACGAATTTAGCATTGTCCGGCAAATGCAATTCTTTCGGTTTGATTGCTCTGCGGGTGACGTGGCGGGCAACATTCTCATAGATCACGCCGCTCTCAATCGCAATGTCCAAAACCATTCGCAACACCAAGGCCGTGTTGTTGAATGCCGTGGCGCTGCCCTTGTATTTCGCCGCCCAATCCAGACAATTTTGTTTGGAGATGTCGCGCACGTCGGTAGTTTTCAAACTCGGCCACGTCCGCAGCAAAGAATCAATCCGCTGTTTGTAATAGTGCTTGGTTTTGGATTTGATTTCAGTGTTTGCCGCCAGTCGCGCGCGATAAATTTCCAGCGCGTCGTTGAAATTCATCTGGCCGCGTCCGCGCTGAATCGCCACTTGTCGCTGTGCAACCTGCCGGTATTTTTTTTCTTCATCGCTCAAGCGAAGTTTGGCAACGGAAAGAACGTCGGTCTTGAGACTCTTGCGGATGAGTTTGCCGTGAACACGGATGCGGCAAAAATACATACCGCTCGGAACGTAGCGAATCAGGTTGGCGTAGGAAGTTTTCTGCCAGAGTTTGGGTTTCTCGGCCTCGGCTTTTGCTATTGTTTGCACGCTTTTCATGAAAACAATATACAATATCAGTATCAGATTTGCAAGTTACAAAATCTAAATCCTGATTAAACCCTTTATTTAGTGGTGCACCCAATAGGAGTTGAACCTATAACCTGCTGATCCGTAGTCAGCCGCTCTATCCAATTGAGCTATGGGTGCGACCAAAGGGCGGGGAATCTACGCGCGAAAATCCATTCGGGCAATCCTTTTCCGTTCAATTTCCCGACACCTCCAGGCTCAAAATTTCGCCCGGCACGCACTCGGCCACGACCTCGAACGGACGGCAGCACACCTCGCAATCCGTCGTGAACCGCTGGCTCGGCACGCTCGTGTCAACGACCAGCTCGAACGCCTGGCCGCAAAACGGGCATCGGATTGATTCGGAATCTTCCACGCGCAGAATCTTTCAAACTGGGTCGTCCGACATGGAGTTGAACCAACTTTCAGGGCGTTCCCGCCACTCCAATGATTGCCTTTGGTTGAGTATTCATTGCCCTTTGATATGGAATTATGCAGCTAACAAACTTTCCGGGTAGGGCGCGTCACTCCGTGCGCGCCGTCGGTTGCAAACCCACGCCTTCGGCGGGCAGAGGACTGCCCGCCCTACCAGTTTTGCCTCATTAGTTTGTCATCTGTATGATCCCACTTTGATATTCATTATTTAGTTGCTGGTTTTCTAAAAGCAACTATTCATTTCATGATTCATTTTACAATTGCAATTTTGTTTTGTCATCCGATTTTCTGTCCTTCCTTCTTTGCTCCGAAGGAGTGACATCATCGCAAACACAAATGACCCGGCATTGTCATAAATGTGGTGAACCGTGGACGATCACCGGCAATCCCGGGCGCGGCGAGACGTGCATGAAATGCCGCGCGGATTTGCGCGTGTGCCTGAACTGCGCGCATTACGACCCGCGCGCGGCGCAGCAATGCCGCGAACGCCGGGCCGAGCCGGTTTTGGAAAAAGATGTTGGAAACTTCTGCGAGTATTTTGACTTTGCCCGCCGCAACTGGACGCCGAAATCAGAAATCAATTCGCGCGAAACCGACGCGCGCGAGCAATTGAAAAAATTGCTGGGCGATTAGCCGGTTGCCCGCTCACAGGCGGCGATGACTTTGGCAACCGAAATTTCCGAAATCTCCCCGGTTGGCGGCGTGACCGCCCAATCCATATGTTGAAAAGGATGCGTTTGTCCCGGCGCGATTGACAGCATGAGCATAACCACGCGTTGGCCCAGCGTGACGGCAAGGTGAAGCAATCCGGTGTCCGCGCCGATGACAAGCGATGAAAGTTTCATCAGCCCGGTGGTGACGAGCAACGGCGTGCCGGCGGCAACGGCGAAACCCCCGGCGCGCGCCAGTTCGAGCGCGGCGCGTTCAGAGGGGCCGCCGCCAAAAATAATCTGCGCGCCTTGCGATTGAAAATGACGCGCCAGTTCGAGAAAATTGTCCAGCGGCCAGTTTTTGTGAGGCGAACTGGTGAACGGTTGAAGGAACAGGGTTGTTTTGGCCGCGTCCAGATTATTTGCCGCAAAAAATTGTTTCGCTTCTTTAAGCGCGTCATCCGGCAAAATAAATTCATTGCGGACTTCGCCAATCCGCAGGCCGCACTGTCGCAACAGCAAAAGATTCCATTCCGCAGGATGGATCGTGCTGTCGCGCACAAAGCCGCTTGTATAAGCCCACGCTCGCGAGGGACGCTGCAAATCGCCCCAGCGTTCCGGCGCGCCGCTTACCCAGCTTAACCACGCAGTCTCGCCATGCCCGTGAAAATCAATCACGAGGGAAAAATCTTTTCTTCGCAAGCCGCCCAACAATTGGAGTGTGCCTGAAACGGCGGATGATAAATTTCCAGAACGGTAAATCGCGCGGTCAAGCGGGATGATTTCGTCAACGGCGGCAAAGCCGCGCAACAGCGGCGAAAATTCTTTGGAAGCGAGAAAATGCAGCTTCGCGCCGGGGAAATTTTGGCGAACGGCATGGACGGCAGGCAGCGTGAACAAAATGTCGCCGATGGATTTGAGCCGGATGAGCAGGATGTTTTCGCGCGTGTCCATGCAAAATTATTTTTTGCGGTTCATTTCGCGTAGCAAACGGTATTTCCAAAAAGTTTCGAGCGCGCAAAAGGCGGCGATGCGGCGGCCTTGCGCGCCGTCCAAAAATCCGCCGCGCAAAATATAGCCGCGCAGCCAGCGGAACGCCGCGTGAAATGCCGGCGCGAACGGCGAAGCGCGCAGTCCCGTTTCAAATTTTTCCAGCGCCCATAATTTTGCATAATGTTCGCAGCGCGCGCGATGGTCGGCAGCGTCCCGAAAGGAATAGTGATGCAATTCTCCATGCAGCTGAACAATGCGGCCTGAAATTTCCAGACGTTCGTGGACTTTGCCGCCGGAAAATTTCGCCCGGCCGCAGCGGAACAATCGAACCAGGCGGTCGGGATACCAGTCGCCGTGTCGAATCCAGCGGCCTTCGTAAAAAACACAGCGCGGCATGGAGAAACCGCTCACGTCAGCGCCAATCTCACCGGCAGATTTCAGCAGTTGAATTTCCTCGCGCAATTCCGGCGACAACTTCTCATCGGCATCGAGGCTGAAAATCCATTCGTGCGACGCGAGTGTGAGAACTTTGTTTTTCTGGCCGACGTAACCAAGCCATTCCTGCCGCTCGAACCGCGCGCCGAATTCGCGCGCGATTTTTTCCGTCGCGTCCGCGCTGCCGGAATCAAGCACGACGATTTCATCCGCCAAATCCGCGCAGCTTTTCAGACAGCGCGCCAGATTTTGCTCCTCGTTGAGCGTGATGAGGCAGAAGGAAATTTTCATTTTACTTTTTCCTTCGCCGCCTGTTCCAAAATCGCCAGCGTTTCGGAAACATTTCGTTCCAAACTGAATTCAGCGGCGTTAATTTGAACGCCACGCGGATGCTCCATCCATATTTTAATTGTCGCGGCGAGAATTTCCGGCCGCCAAAACTCTTTCACGACGCTGCCGGTGACATTTTCCAGGATTATTTCCGCCGCGCCGTTGTTTGCCGAGGTGACAACGGGCAATCCCGCCGCGAGCGCCTCGAAAACGACGTTGGCCGACGGCTCATAAATGGGCGGGAACACGAACAGATCGGCGGCGGCGTAAAAATTTTCCAAATCGTTCGCCGGTTCGGAAAAAATGACGCCGGGGGAAATGAAAAGCGGTTTGCGTCCTTTGCCGACGACGAGCAATTTTATTTTAGTGGGGCAGGCATCTTGCCTGCCAGCAGGCTGGAAGCCCGCTCCACTAATTTTTTCAAATGCCGCTAAAACAAATTTCAGTCCTTTGCGTTCCCAGCCGGAGCCGACAAAGAGCAAAAGAAATTCGTCATCCTTCACGCCAAAACGCGCGCGGGTTTCCGCGCGTTCGCCTTTTTGAAAACGCGCGACGTTCACGCCGTTTCGCACCAAATGAATTCGCTCCGCCGGAAACCGGAAATGTTCAAGGATTTCGTGTTTGACCATTTCGGAATTGACGATGATGCGACGCGTGTTTTGCGGATTGAATGTTTGCGTTTCGAGCGCGGTCATGTTTTTGTGAAACACGCCGAGACCAGTGAATGACTTCTTCCAAAACGGGACAAATTGTTTGCGACGTTCCAGCCAGACGCGATGCACGCCGTCGCCGGCGCGATAGACGTCTTGCCGCAAGGTTCGCTCCAGGCTGAAAACGCAGTCGAATTTTTCCTTTGCCAATTCGTTTTGAACGGCTTCGGCGAATTCCAGGCCGCGATTGGCGCGCGTGGCGGAAATTTTTATCGGATGCAATTTTACATTTGCCGGAGTTTCCGTCCATGATTCGGTGAAAAGATGCAATTCGTGATTCTGCTCAGCGAGCGAGCGCATGAGCCGTTGCAAATATAATTCCGCGCCGCCGGTGGCGGAGAATTGTCGGCGGATGAGCGCGAGTTTCATGCGGACGAATGCTAATCTTCGCGAGCGCCTGCGGATTTTTGCGGTGTGGCGGAAAAAACGAGGTCCAAAGCAAACAGCGCCCTAATGCGGAACGGCAACCAGGAAAAAACGGGCACGCCGGTCCTGCCGCCGCCGAGAAGATGGCCGGAAACCGGATGAATTTCGATTTGGTCGAAGTGATTTGAAAGTTCTGCGCGCAAAAAATTGTGCGAGTAGGAACGAAGGTGCGTCGGATCAGTTTCAAAGGATTTTCCCGCCAAAAATCGCAGGCGATTGCGAAACCGGAAGGCGTTCGGCACGGAACCGATCAACCGCCCGTTTTTTTTCAGAACGCGGGAAATCTCACCCAATGCGCGTTGCGGAAAGCGGACGTGTTCCATGACCTCGGCGAAGACCACCACGTCGAATAAATCATTTTCAAACGGAAGCGGTTCGGCATCCACGTCCACCCAAAACGCCGGGCTGGAAAGCCGCGTGCGGAATAATTCCAATGATGCGCGGTCCACGTCCACGCCGGAAACGCGGTTGCCTGCTGCGTAATGTTGCGTGAGATTTCCGGCGCGGCAGCCCACTTCAAGAATGTCGCGGTTTGTTCCGATCAGCCGCACAAAAAGTTTTTTGCGCTCTTCATCGCCGTAAAGATAATCATATTTGCCCCGGCTTTGGTGGGCTTCATAGAATGAAGCGATCTGTTCTTTGGCGTCGTTTGGCATGGCTTGGCCTGTCAGCCGACATTATTAAAAGTTTCCGCCCGTGTAAATGAAACGAACGATAAGTTTCATGCGGGCAAATGGCGGAGATAGAGCGCGTCAATGGCTTCGATCATCCGGTCAAGACCGTGTTGCGCCTCGGCCAGCGTGCGCCCGCGTTCCGTCATGGCGCGGGTCGTTTCGGTGTCCGCCAGTGTTTCGAGGATTTTACCTGCCAGCATTTTCGCGTCATTTGCTGGAAAAATCCTGCCGGTTTCGCCGTGGCGGATGATTTCAGGAATTCCTCCGGCGTCGCTCCCGACAACCGGCGTTTTTGTCGCCAATGCCTGCAGGCCGATTTGCGGCACGCCTTCATGTTTTGTCGAAGGAACGACCAGCACATTCAACGCGCGCAAAATATCCGGCACGTCTTCACGATGGCCGGTCAAAGTCACGGCGCTGCCGAGATTCAATTCGGCGATTTGTCTTTCTATGCGCGGACGCATCGGCCCTTCGCCAACGATCACAAAATGCGCGGTAAATTTTTCGTCCAACAAAAGACGCGCCGCCTGAAGAAAAGTTGCGTGGCCTTTCCACGAGCGCAACACGGAAATCATGCCGACGTGCGGCTTGTTGTCGGGGAAAAATTGCGCCTTTTTGCCTGACGGCGAAAAAAAATCCAAATCAATTCCTGTCGGGACTGTGGAAATGCGGTCGTCCGGCAGGCCGAACATTTCCTGAAAGTGCGCGGTGATTTTCCGGCTCGTGGTCATCACATAGTCTGCGAGCGTCGCGTAGGCGTGGCGGCTCAACCAGCGATTCGGATAATCCACGTCAATGTGTCGCGTGCGGATGATGAGCGGCACGCACGCCATTCGTCCGGCAATTCCGGCGAGCCAGCCGTCGCGCGAACTGTGCGTGTTGAGAATTTGAATCTGGTTTTGCCGCAGCCAGCGGGCGAGGCGGATTGCTTCAAATGGAAAATGCAATTTGTCCGTGCGCAGCGGAATTGTGGAAATCTTTGCAATTGCCGCGCGGCGGAAAATTTCGCTTTCGGCGGGTGCCAGCAGCCAGACTTCGCCGCCTCGTTTTTTGAAGCCGGCCAGTTCCGCGATAATGCGGTGTTCCTGTCCGCCCCAACCGAGGGAGGCTTCCGAATGAACTAGGCGCCAATTTGTCATTCGCTGGATTTCGCCGCCGGTTTTTTTGCCACGGCGATCAAATGCCTGCCAAGCAACGAAGCATCGCTGGCGGCGGTTTGCCAGAACCGCCTCGTTTCATCGTTTTGCGACTGGCGTGCGCGGCGACGGCAATAAATTTTTCCGGGCAATGCCAGCAAACGTTCGTGGAAATGTTTCGATCTGGACAGCGGCTCGGTCAAAATTTGCGGCGGACTGAAACCGGCCAGTTTGAAATAAACATAAAGCTGCGGCCATGACCACGGCGTGATGTGCATATGCGTGCCAGCCACAACCTTGCCAGCCAATGGCGGGAAGGACGGAAAGAATCCGCGCAACATATATTGCAATCGCGCCGCCGGATACCAGACGTTGGGCGTCGTCACCACCAGCAGGCCGTCTGGTTTCAAGACACGATGAAATTCCCGCAGCAGCAGCAGCGGATTGCCGACGTGTTCCAGCCCTTCACAACAGCAGACCAAATCATATTCGGCGCAGTTGCGCGGCAAACCGTTGTCGAGGTCGTGCTTCCAGAATTGCCGGTAGCCGGGCATGGAATCCGCATAGAGATCAACGCCGTCCATCTCGACTTGCGAACCGAGCGCGTCCAGCAGCCAGCCGCCGCCACTGGGCGCGTCCAGCGCCGTGCGGAAGGATTTCGCGCGCAGGAACTCAATGAGCGTTTGTTTGGAGGAAGGCTGCATTTTTTAGCCGGTTGCCATTTATAATTTGGTCGCGGCCACCACAATCGTCCGCCCCAGCAGCAGCGGGAAGGAGTTCATGGCCTTGACGAATGGCGCGTTGACGGAATCAACGGTTTTGAATTTGGAAATTTCCCTGCGCCGGGCCAGCGCGCCAAAAAATTTTATCGGCAGGAACCAAAACAAAAGTTTTGGCACTGCCGACCGCTGGAATTTATCCACCCGCAGTGTCACGCCCGTAAAGCCGGCGTCCAGCAGCGAATGCGCGACGTAAAAACAGGACACCGGATTGATGTGCCCGCCCGTGCTGTAAAGCGAACTGTTTTTGACGGGCAATGGGCCGAACAGATTCGCGTAGCCGAACCACAGAAAACGCAACCGCGAGTTCAGGCTCAAAATGTTCGGCGTGGTCAGCACGCACAGTCCGCCGGGTTTCAAGACACGGGAAAATTCGCGCAAGACATTCCGATAATTTTCCAAATGCTCGACGACTTCCGTGGCCGTGACGACATCAAAAACGCCGTCGGGATAAGGAAGTTTTTCCCGGTTCAAATCCACGATGTCCACTTTCTGCCCCGGCAGTTTCATTAGCTGGCCGGTGTAATCGCAGGCGGACGATTCGGTCTGGAAACGACGGCGGAACAATTCAATGAGCTGGCCATCGCCGGCGCCGACGTCCAGATGCTGGCGCAATGGCTGGCGACGGGCGTGCGCCTTCGCAAGCTGCATCACGGCGGTATAAATGTTTTGCGTGCTCATAATGCGTCGCTGCCGGATGGCGGGAACGATTCCATCGGCGCATTGTCGAAGGGCGGCGGCAGAAAAATCAAGCCAGAAGCCTTGCCGCCCGGAAATATCTCGCGGCCATGACGGAGGTTTTTCTGTCGTTTTTCAGGTCGGCAACTGTTAGGAATCAGAAGCGCCGCCTCCGGCGTATGTCACCACAGATGGCATCCGCGAAGAAATTATTGTTTGTCAAACTGAAGCACATCGGCGACGCGCTCATCCTGACGCCCGCTTTGATGGCGGCGCGCGCGGCATATCCTGATGCGCTGATCTGGGTGGTCGTGCGCAAAGGTTGCGAAGGAATTTTAGCAGGCTGTCCCGCCATTGACCGCGTGCTGACTTCCGCCGCACCGGAAACGGCCAGACGCGACACTTTTGACTGGTTGAATGATTTGAAGCTGCTCCGCGAAATCCGCCGCGAGCATTTCGACTGCGCCTTCGAACTCACGCAAGGCGACCGCGGACGCCTGCTCACGGCGTGGAGCGGCGCGCGGTTTCGCTGCGCGAATGACTGCACGTATCGCGTGCCAGCCTTTTGGCGGCCTTGGTTTAACCGGATTTCAAAACACGATTGGCGGAACGAACATCAGGTCGAGGCGAACTTTCATCTCGTCAACAAATTTTTACCGTTGAGCGTCGGCGAACCGCCGCCACTCGCCTTTGATCGCGCACGGACAAAATCATGCGACCTCGGCGTGAAACTTGCGGACTACATCGTGATTCATCCCGGCACGCGCTGGCAACGCAAACGCTGGCCGCAGGAAAAATGGATTGAATGCGGAAGCGAATTGCTCAAGCACGCGCCGCAACTCATCGTCAGCGTCGCTCCCGAGGCGGAAGAAATTCAACTTGGTGATGCTCTCGCCGGCGCGCTCGGCCCGCAAGCCGTCAGCACGCGCGGACAACTTTCATGGGCGCAACTGGCCGAATTGCTTTACGGCGCGAAATTATTTGTCGGCGTGGACACGGCGGCGATGCATCTGGCGGCGGCGTGCCAGTGTCCCATTGTCGCGCTGTTTGCATCGTCAGTCGCACAACATTGGCGACCGTGGCGCGTGAAGCATAAATTGGTAGGCCCAATTTTGGAACCGGGACAAAAAGCAAATTCGGACGCGATGGAAAAAATTGAAGTCAGAGAAGTTCTGGCGGCATGCTGTGAAATGGGGCGCAAATAACTTATTTGTCTCGGTCAGTTTGATTATTTTGAATGCAGATAAAATGGCATTCGGCAATCCCGCCTGGGCGGACAGGCGCGTCCAGAATTTCCCGCACCGAATATTTGCCTTTTCCCCATTTCAGAATCAAATAGGGAAAAACTGCCAAATCCACTCCAAACGGGTCAAGGTCGGATGTTCCCGAAAGAGTGTGGCCTGATGTGTGTTCGAGAATACAAATGCCGCCCCGTTTTAAGCAACTCATCCATGCCGTAAGACATTCCTCTGGATTAAAACTATGGTCGAAAGAGTTGCTGTAAATAAAATCAACGCTGCCAAGCCATTCCGGTTTCACTTTGTGAAAATCCCATTGAATGGTGCTGGGAAATTGATTCGCCGTGTCTGAAATTTCTGTTCCGATTACTTTGCAACCAAGATGTTTTGCAAACCATTCCTGTTCCTTTCCCCTGCGCGTGCCGTGGCAAATGCCGAAGGCGGGAGCGTGAATCAAGGTTTTGATGTATTGGGAAAGAAACCGGATGTTTTCTTCTTTTACCCAGACTAGATCCAATTTTCTTTTATTGCCTTGCGTCTGAATGTTCCGGTAGGCGTCGTAGTCAAAATTGCCGCTTTTATCCAGATAATTATGGAGGACGTAATGCTCGTTCAAAATTTGTCCTTTGATGATCCGATAGCCAAAAATTTTCAGAATTTTGTTGAGAGCTTTCATTGAATTTGCCCATGTTGATGGTTTCGTCATCAGAAATTCAACTGCATAAATTATATTTTGCGTAAAACTATTGTGTAGCCGTTGGTAAAAATTTTTCCGATGTCTGTCGCGTCGAGCCAATAGCAAAGCGGGCGGATGATAAATGCCGAAAGCGGATACAAAATCAACCACGGCGCAAGCAAAACCAAATTCATCAAAATGCAAAACGCGACGCTTTGACCGCGTTTGCGCGCGCGGGTCGGGTCATATTGCTTCATCCATTGCGCAAAAATATCGCGCAGGCGTTTGCCGAGCGCCCAAAACGCGCCCCCATTTTTTTCGCAACTGACGATTTCAAAGTTTGATTTCTTTGCCAGTTCATAAACGCCGTAGTGCGTGAAATGGAAAAAATGCCACGGCTGCCCGTGCAACGGCGCATTCAGCGGCAGTGACAACAACAAAACGCCGCCATGCTTCAGCACGCGGTTCAATTCCTTCATCACTGCGAGCGGATCGGGAACGTGTTCGAGCACTTGCGTGTTGACGACGACATCGTAAGTGTCGTCCGGCTTGGGAATGGAATCCAAAAAACATTCAAAGTCGTGTTTCTGTTTGTAAAATCCGCCGGGCATGTCGCACGACTCGTAACGCTGATTGCGAAAAATCTTCGCGAATTTGCGTTGTCCCGCGCCGGCGTCGAGCACGAGCGCGCCTGCGGACAATTTCGCGGCTTCTTCCTTGACGAACGCATGAACCCGGCCTTTTTCGGGTTGAAACAACGCCAGCCAGCCGGGCCACCAGCCGAGCCAGCCGTTTCGCGGATTTAATTTAATCGGAAATGGCGGTGGCGAACTCATGGTTTCACAATCGCCAGATGAATTTCCATCCCGCTGGGCCGGAAAATGAACGCCCATCGCTTTTCATATTTTCGCGGCGAAAGCCAATGCAACAGCCGCCCGATTTGCGACATCGGATTTCCTCCAAAGTGTAATTTTCTTTCAATGATGCTAAATTCATATTTGGAATAATGCCCGACGTGCCGGCCGCCTTTACAGAAATAATCGAATGATTCGAGCGAGAAATGATGAACGTGCGTCGGGTCTTCCCATGATTCCAGCCCAGCGAAATGTGGCGTTTTGATGTGAACCAGCGCGCCGTTGTGTCCCACGCGATGAATTTCCTCCATTGTGGCGACGACGTTTGGCAAATGCTCCATCACATTGTAGGCGAAAATTTCATCGAAAGAATTGACTTCCAGCGGCCATGGAAATTTTGTCAGGTCGCAAACCACGTCAGCATCTGTTGCGCCAATCCAATCCAGCCCGATGGCTCCTGCGACTTTGTATTTGCCGCAGCCGATGTCGAGCTTTCGGGTTTCCATGCCGCGATGATATAAATTCGCGTCTGGATTGCATCAATAAAACTCTTGGTGCGACGAATTGTTTGATATTGACAGGCTTGACAGGCAATAGGAACAATGAGGTGATGCATTATCGTGAAAATCGATTCTTCGGCATGGTAGTAAATCCGAAACATCCTTTTGTTTCGATGTTTAATTATCTGCTCGTGCAATTCAGCTACTTTCTTGGCACATCGAAATCCTGGGGTTATCCATATCACATCACGCTCGAACCGACCAACGCTTGCAATCTCAAATGCCCGCTTTGCCCGACGGGACTTGGCACGCTTAACCGTCCCAAAGGCAAAATGGGTTTGGACGAATTTAAACGCATCATTGATGAAATTGGACCTTACATTGCCCGGTTGGAAATGGCCGGTCTTGGAGAACCGTTCATCAATTCCGATATTTGCAAAATGATTCGCCATGCCGCAGATGCCGGTGTCTGGGTTCATCTCGATACAAACGTCACGTTGATTGACACGCCGCAGAAAGTTCATGACCTCATCGCTTCTGGACTTGGCACATTGAATATGTCCATTGACGGCGCCACGCAGGAAACTTACGAAAAATATCGGGTGAACGGGAATTTGGCGAGAGTGCTCGAAAACCTCAAAGCACTCGTCGAAGAAAAAAAACGCCAAGGCGTGAAACATCCCGAAATTGTTTGCCAGGTGGTTGTCACGCGCCAGAATGAACATGAGATTGACGACATCCGCCGAATCGCAACCGAACTTGGTGTTGACCGGTTTGTGGCCAAAAGCGCAACGCTGGCAATGGCTGAGCCGCCCGACAAAGGAAATATCTCTGAAGCGTTGATCGAAAAATTTTTCCCGCGCAACAAAGCTTTCCGCCGCCACAAGGTTGCCAAAGAGCAAATGTATGAAAACGGTTGTTCCTCGCTTTACAAAAATGCCTTCATTCTGTGGAACGGGGAATTGACGACCTGCTGTCACGATACGCGCGGTGTAAATGTTCGCGGAAACATTTTGAAGGACAGTTCATTTGGCGATGCTTGGAATTCTCAAACTTATCGGAATCTGCGCAAACAGGTCAACACGGACATCCGAAAAGCTGCTCCCCTTTGTTCTGTTTGTCCCGCGCGCGTGGTTGTTAAAGGCCGTGACGATTAATGTGGCGCTGCAAGCCAGCCGTCAACGTTCAACTCTCGCAACAAAACTCTCGCTTTCCAGCGCCGACCGCCAACAATATCGGCAACAATGTTTGCCTTTCTGCGCAAAGTCTGGAGTCTGGCCAGCCCTTACAAGGCGCGGATGATCCTGGGCGTGCTCACGGGAATCGCCAGCGGTCTGCTCGCCCCGCTGATGATTGCCATCGTGATGTTTGTCTACGGCGCCATTTTCCCAACGGCCGGCGCCAATGGCGAAGACCAGTTGCCGATGCGCCATTTGCCGGAATTCGCGCAGCGCTGGTTTTTCAACATCCGCAATGCTCTCGAAAACAGCGTGCATTCGCATCCGGCGGCAATCGCCGCATTAATTCTTGCAATTCCCGCCGTCGTTTTTTTGCGCGGCGTCTTCGGTTACATGAATGTTTATTTTTTGCTCTGGACGGCCACGCGCACGATTGCCGATCTGCGGACAAGATTATTTGGGCATTTGATGAATTTATCCGCCGGATTTTTTGCGGAAAATTCCAGCGGCCAATTGATGTCGCGCGTGATGAGCGACACCGCCACGCTGCAAGTCATTTTGAGCAACGCCGTTTCCGTCATCGTGCGCGATCCGATCACGCTCATCGGCACGCTGGCATTTTTGGTCTGGCAACAGCCGAAGCTGACGCTCATTGCCGTCATCGTTCTGCCCGCGTGCGTCGTGCCGATGGCCATTTACAATCGCCGCGTGCGCCGCGCCGCCGCCGAAGTGCAAAAACAAAATGCCGACATGACGCAAATCATGTCCGAATCGTTCACCGGCCATCGCGTCGTGAAAGCTTACAATCTCGAAACCATCGTCGCAGAACAATTTCATGGCGCCGCGCGAAAATTTACCGGCAACTATATGCGCATCGTCCGAGCGGTGGAAATCCAGGGGCCGCTCATCGAAGTTTTTGGCGCGTGCGGCGTCGCGCTGCTGCTGACATATTTGATCTACTTTTCGTCGGCGCATCCAAATCCGTCGGCGTTCATTCAATTGGTCTTCAGCATCGTCACGATGTATCCGCCGCTGAAAAATTTGACGCGGCTGCAAAATCAAATTGTCCAGGCGCGCGCCGCCAGCGAGCGCGCTTTTGAACTGCTTGCCACGCAAAACACCGTGCCCGAACCGGCGCAACCCAAAACGCTCAAGGCCGCCGGCGCGGACATTCAATTTGAGCGCGTGAGTTTTTCCTATGGCGAAAAAATCGCGCTGCATGAAATCAATTTGCAGATCAAATCCGGCAGACTTGTCGCGCTCGTCGGCGCGAGCGGTTCAGGCAAAACCACGCTCTCAAACCTGCTCCTGCGATTTTACGATCCACAGCAAGGCATAATCCGAATCGGCGACGCGGACATACGCGAAGTTTCCACGCGCGATTTGCGGAACCAGATCGCCGTCGTCACGCAGGAAACCGTTTTGTTCAACGACACCATCCGGCGGAACATTGAACTCGGCCGCCCCGGCGCGACCAGCGAAGATATTGTTTCCGCCGCCAAACACGCTTACGCACACGATTTCATCATGGAAAAATCCGGCGGTTATGATTCCGTCATCGGCGAAAAGGGCGTGATGCTTTCCGGCGGCCAGCGCCAAAGAATCGCCATTGCCCGCGCGGTTTTGAGAAATGCGCCGATTTTGATTTTGGACGAGGCCACCAGCGCCCTCGACACCGAATCCGAGCGCGCCGTCCAGTCCGCGCTGGACGAATTGATGCGCGGACGCACAACGCTTTGCATCGCGCACCGGCTTTCGACGATTCTGCACGCCGGCATGATTGTGGTGCTTGATCAAGGCCGCATCGTCGAAACCGGCACACATGAAGAACTTGTCAAACGTGGCGGCATTTTTCAAAAACTTTACGAACTGCAATTCTCGTCGTGAACGACCGGCCTGAAAAAATCCTTGCCCTGCAATTCAAATGCCTCGGCGACGCCGTGTTGATGACGCCGGCACTGCGCGAACATTTTCCAAACTTGAATCATGAATAAATCGCCGCGCATCGGAATTATCGGCCTCGGCTACGTCGGCCTGCCCGTGGCGCTGCAATTCGCCAAATCTGGTTGCAATGTCCTCGGCTTTGACGTTGACAGGAAAAAAATCGCACAATTGAACGCCGGCAAAAGTTATATTTTGCATATTCCGGCAAAAAAAATTTCCGAAGCGCTTAAATCCAAAAAGTTTTTCGCGACAACCGATTTTTCTCGCGTCCGCGAATGTTCCGCAATCATCATTTGCGTGCCGACGCCGTTGAAAAAAAATCGCGCGCCGGATTTAAGTTGTATTTTGGACACGGCCAAATCCATCGCGCCGCATTTGCGGCGCGGCGCGCTCGTCGTGCTCGAATCCACCACTTATCCGGGCACGACGGAAAATGAATTGCGCGAAGTCCTGGAAAAAAATTCCGGTTTGCGCGCGGGAAAGGATTTTTTTCTCGCCTATTCGCCGGAACGCGAAGACCCGGGAAATCCGAAAAGCAACGTCGCCGAAATCCCAAAGGTCGTCGGCGGTTACACGCGCGGATGCCAGAAACGCGCGCTGGAACTTTATGGCCGCACGATAAAAAAACTCGTGCCGGTCGCGTCATGCCGTGTGGCCGAGGCCGTAAAATTGACCGAAAATATTTTTCGCGCCGTCAACATCGCGATGGTCAACGAATTGAAAGTCGTTTATGCGGCCATGGGCATTGACATTTGGGATGTCATCGCGGCGGCGAAGACAAAGCCGTTCGGCTTCATGCCGTTTTATCCGGGGCCGGGACTTGGCGGACATTGCATTCCAATTGATCCGTTTTATCTCGCGTGGAAGGCGCGCGAATTTGGACAGGAAACGCGCTTCATCGAGCTGGCCGGTGAAATTAACACTTCAATGCCGGATTATGTTGTCGCGCGCGTGATCGAAGCGCTCGCTTCGGCGGGAAAAAATCTCAAGGGCAGCCGCGTCCTGCTGCTTGGCATCGCTTACAAAGCCAACGTGGACGACGACCGCGAAAGTCCGTCTTACGTTTTGTGGGAATCACTCGAATCTCAAGGCGCAAAAGTGAAATTTCACGATCCTCACATCCCGAAAATCCGCCCGTCGCGCGAACACGCGCATCTGGCCGGGCAAAAAAGCATTTCACTGACGTCAAAAAAAATCTCCACCGCCGATGTCGTGCTGGTTGCCACGGCGCATGGCGCGGTGGATTGGCCGCTGATTGCGAACCATGCGCGACTGGTTGTGGACACCCGGAATGTTTTGGCAAAATCCCTTAAAAATTCACCAAAATATTTCAAGGCATGAAACCAATTGACAGGCAGGAGACGACGCAAGAAGCCTCAAATTTTTGGCATGGTCGTTTAATTTGAGATTCGCCACCTCGTCTCCTGCAAATTTTTCTTTGTGTCCTTTGCGCTCCTTCGCGGCTAACATTTTAGAAATGAACGAACCCGTTCCTTATCTGGATTTGCGCGCGCAAATGAAACCGCTGCGCGCGGAACTTGACGCCGCCCTCGCGCGCACGCTCGACAACTGCTCGTTCTGCCTCGGGCCGGACGTCGTGCAGTTTGAAAAAGATTTCGCGAAATTCTGCGGCGCGCAACATTGCGTCGCCTTCAACAGCGGCACGTCCGCATTGCACATCGCGTTGATGCTGCTCGGCGTTGGCGCAGGCGATGAAGTCATCACCACGCCTTACACTTTTGTCGCGACGAGTTGGGCGATTTCTTATCTCGGCGCGAAACCGGTTTATGTGGACGTGGAAGACGGCACGATGAATCTCGATCCGAAATTAATCGAACGCGCCATCACGTCGAAAACCAAGGCCGTCATGCCCGTGCATCTTTACGGCCAGCCGTTCGACATTGATCCGATTCTCGCGATTTGCAAAAAACATAAACTGCCGCTCGTCGAGGATTCCGCGCAGGCGCATGCGGCGAAATACAAAGGCAAAAGCATCGGCACGTTCGGCGACATTTCCTGCTTCAGTTTTTACCCCGGCAAAAATCTCGGCGCCGCCGGCGAAGGCGGCGCGCTTGTCACGAACAACCCGGAATTCGCCAAACGCGCGCGTTCCTTGCGCGAACACGGCTCGACCGTGCGTTATTATCACGACGAAGTCGGTTTCAATTATCGCATGGAAGGCATTCAAGGCGCGGTGCTGGGCGTGAAATTGCCGCATCTGCAAAAATGGACGGACGAACGCCGTCGCGTCGCGCATCGCTATCACGAATTGTTGAAGGACACGCCGCTGCAATTGCCGCGCGAAGCCACTTACGCCGAAAGCGCCTACCATCTTTACGTCGTGCGCCATCCGCAACGCGACAAATTGAAGGAACATCTCGACGCGAACGGCGTCGGCTGCGCGCTGCATTATCCGCTGCCGTTGCATTTGCAAAAATGTTACGCGAGCCTCGGCCACAAGCCCGGCGATTTTCCGCTGGCCGAAAAAGCCGCGCGCGAATGTTTGAGCCTGCCGATTTATCCCGAACTGACCGACGCGCAAATCCAGCGCGTGGCGGAAGTTGTCAAAAATTTCTTCCGATAATTTGCTGGACAAAATTTACGGCTAATCTGAATGTTTGATTATTACGGATGAACGAATGGTATCTTATCATTTCCTTTCTTTCTGGCGGACTTGTTTCCACCACTACTGCACATTTTCTTGCAGCCAGTAGAGAGAGTCGCGACCGAAAGGATGCGTTCCGAGGTCATCTTGGTCGTTGGCTCGGTGCTTTGCATCAGCCTCAATCTGATGCTCGTAAGATTCACGCGGAATTCGCGCCGCACGTCATGGGTTACTGCGCTCGCTTGAAGCGAGATTTTTTTATTTGTCGGAGAGCCAAGTTTACGCGTCTTTGCGAAGTCGTGAGTATGGCACAACCAAATGATGATGATTACCGTTCCAAAATAGAAAAGTTGATTGAGTTTATTTAACTGCAAAATTTCACCAATTTTCCCCAATGTTATCGTTCCGTTGCCTTTGCTAATTACTTTCAAAACTTTGCCGCTTGGTGTCTTCGCGGTTAGAAGTTAAATTAGTTTCATGTCGCACGCGAACTTTGTTCATCTTCATCTGCACACCGAGTATTCATTGCTCGATGGCGCGTGCCGTCTCGACCGGCTCGTGGACAAGGCGCACGAACTGAAATTTTCCTCGCTCGCCATCACCGACCACGGCGCGATGCACGGCGCGATTGAGTTTTATCAGGCCGCGCGCGCGAAAGGCATTAAGCCCATCATCGGCTGCGAAGTTTACGTCGCGCCCGGCTCGCGCCTGGAAAAAAAATCCGGCGGCGGCGGCGGCACGCGCGACGTTTATCATCATCTCGGCCTGCTCGCGAAAGACGAGACCGGCTACAAAAATCTCATCAAGCTCACGACCGCCGCGCATCTGGAGGGTTATTATTACAAGCCGCGCATTGACAAAGAAATTCTCGCCGCGCACAGCGAAGGTTTGATCGCGATGTCCGGCTGTCTTGCGAGCGAAATCCCTGACTGGATCATGAAAGACCAGTTGGACAAGGCGCGCGACGCGGTGGATTTTTTCAAGCAGACGCTCGGCGCGGAAAATTTTTTCCTCGAGCTGCAAAATCACGGCATTCCCGAACAGGCGAAGGTCAACAGCCATCTGATCAAATGGTCGAAGGAATTCGGCCTGAAGCTTGTCGCGACGAACGACGTTCATTACATCAACAAAAGCGATTCGCATGCGCACGATTGCCTCGTCTGCATCGGCACGCAGGATTTGTTGAGCAATCCCAAGCGCATGAGCGCGGGTTACATTCCTGAACAATTTTTTCTGCGTTCGGCGGACGAAATGAAGGCTCGTTTCGCCGAAATTCCCGAAGCCGTGACGAACACGCTCGAAGTCGCAGAGAAATGCAATTTGGAAATTCAGGTGGACGGCAAAAGTTTGCATTATCCTGTTTTTCATCCGCCGGAACATTTCACGCGCGAAGGATTTTTGCGGCAATGGCTCGCGGAAGGATTGTTTCGGCGTTACACGATCCACGCAAAGGCGGAAGGAAAAGAATTTATTATCGAAGGAATTGACGATCCGACGCGGCTGCCGACGCATATAGTGGAGCAGGCTTCCAGCCGGCTTGATTCAAAAAAAGGCAGGCTGGAAGCCTGCCCCACCATGCAAGACCCCGCTGTCGCCGCCGCCGTTAAAGTCATCATTGACCGATTGAACGTGGAACTCGCCGTCATCGAAAAAACCGGTTTCATTTCTTATTTTCTCATCGTCGGCGATTTCATCCGCAAAGGCCGCGAGATGGGCGTGACGTGCGTGGCGCGCGGAAGCGCCGCCGGTTCGCTCGTCATTTATCTTCTCGAAATCGCGAACGTTGACCCGATCCGCTACGGCCTGCTGTTCGAGCGATTTCTCAATCCCGAACGCATCAGCCCGCCGGATATTGACATTGATTTCGCCGACGACCGGCGCGCGGACGTAATCGAATACGTCCGCAAAAAATACGGCAACGATTCCGTCGCGCAAATCATCACGTTCGGCACGATGGGCGCGAAATCGGTTGTGCGCGACGTTGGCCGCGTGATGGGTTTGCCTTACAGTGACGGCGACCGGCTGGCGAAAATGATCCCGTTCGACTTGAAAATGACGCTGGAAAAGGCGCTCAAGCAATCGCCCGAACTCAAGGAGGCTTATCAAAATGAAGATGTCACGCGCGAGTTGATTGACACCGCGCTCATCCTTGAAGATTTGACGCGCAATGCGAGCGTCCACGCCGCCGGTGTCGTCATCGGCGACCAGCCGCTCGTGAATCTGCTGCCGCTCAAGCAGGACGAAAGCGGCACGCTCGTCACGCAATACGCGATGGGCCCGGTCGGCGATCTCGGCCTGTTGAAAATGGATTTTCTCGGCCTGAAAACTTTGACCGTCATCCGCAACACCTGCGAAATGGTCAAACGCACGCACGGTATCGAAGTGCCGATTGACAATCTGCCGCTCGGCGACAAAAAAACTTACGACCTGCTGAACCGCGCGGAAACGCTTGGCGTGTTCCAATTGGAATCCGGCGGGATGCGCGATCTGTGCCGCAAGTTTCAGATTGAAAGCGTCGAACACATCACCGCGCTCGTCGCGCTGTATCGCCCCGGCCCGATGGAGCTGATTCCTGAATTCATCAAGCGCCGCCACGGCGAGATCGAAATCAAATACGAGCATCCGCTGCTCGAACCGATTGCGCGCGAGACTTACGGCGTTTTGATTTATCAGGAGCAGGTCATGCAGGCGACGCAAGTGCTGGCGGGCTTCTCGCTCGGCGGCGCGGATTTGCTGCGGCGCGCGATCGGCAAGAAAAAAGTCGAGGAAATGCAGCAACAGCGCGATAAATTCGTGAAGGGCTGCGCTGAAAAAAACAAAATTCCAAAAGCGAAAGCTGACCAGATTTTCGATTTGCTCGAAAAATTCGCCGGCTATGGTTTCAACAAATCGCACGCGGCGGCTTACGCCATCGTCGCGTATCAAACGGCGTATCTGAAGGCGAATTATCCCGTGGAATTTTTCTGCGCGATGATGACGAACGACATGGCGAACACGGAAAAACTTTCCGAATACATCGCCGAGGCGCGCGAATTTGGCATCGAGGTCTTGCAGCCGGACGTGAATGAGAGCGAAATATTTTTTGCGCCCGGCGTAGTGGAGCAGGCTTCCAGGCTGCCAAATATTTCAAAGGAACAAGCAGGCTGGAAGCCTGCTCCACTACCGTTCGTTCCGTTCGACAAATCAAGACCTGCCAGCATCACCAGCCGGCGCTTGCCGCATTGGCAGCAGGAAGGCGCAACTTACTTTGTTACTTTTCGATTGGCAGACTCGCTGCCTAAAGAAGTTTATGAAAAATGGAAACGCGAACGGGATGAAGCTTTGCGACCGGCGAAAAATTTAGTGGGGCAGGCTTCCAGCCTGCCAGAAGCTGTAAAGGAAAAGGCAGGCTGGAAGCCTGCCCCACTAACGGAAACGGAGCAACTGGCCGAGGAATTGCAGCAAAAGCTGGATGTGCATCTGGATCAAGGACACGGTGAACGTTTGCTGCGAAATCCGGAAATATCCGGACTGGTTGAAAATGCGTTGCGTCATTTCGACGGCCAGCGGTATTTATTGGGCAGCTATGTGGTGATGCCGAATCATGTCCATGTTTTGGTTCGTCCCGTCATGGAACACAAAATTTCTGATATTCTTCATTCTTGGAAATCCTTTACGGCGAATGAGGCTAATAAAATTCTGAGGCGGAGCGGGCCATTCTGGCAGGACGAATCTTTTGACCACATCGTCCGTGACGAACATCAACTGGAACGTTTTCAACATTACATCCAAGAAAATCCTGCCAAAGCCCAAAGCTCAAAAGGTGAATTCAAGCTGGGTATTGGCTGCGGTGGCAAGGAATTCATAATGGAGCAGGCTGGAAGCCCGCGAGATTCTCAACCGGCAGGCTGGAAGCCTGCCCCACTAGCGCCCATTCGTTTCGGCCTTGTGGCCATCAAGGGTGTGGGTGAAGCCGCCGTCGAGGCGATCTAGAAAGCACGCAAAGAAAATGGAAAATTCAAAACACTTTCGGAATTATGCGAGCGCGTGGATGGCCGTTCGTTGACGCGGAAAACAATTGAGGCACTCGTTAAAACTGGCGCGTGTGATTCATTTGGACAGACGCGCGCGACGTTGTTCGCGCAAATTGAACGCACACTTTCGCGCGCGGCGAGCATCCTTTCCGACAAACAAAAAGGACAAAGTTCGCTTTTCGGCGCGCTCGAAGAAAAAGCGCCGCCGATGCCCGAAGCCATTTCCAATCTGCCCGAATGGCCGCAGCATGAATTGCTCGCGCACGAAAAAGAGCTTTTGGGATTTTACGTCACCGGCCATCCGCTCACGCCGTTCGTTCCGATTCTGGAGAAATATGCGCTGACGAACACGGCGAAACTTTCCGAATTGCCGAACCGCAGCTTGACGCGCATCGGCGGATTGATCGCGGCGGTGCAGCACAGCGTTTCCAAAAAATCCGGCAAGCCGTATTCGATGGTCACGCTCGAAGATTTGGAAGGCTCGGCGCAAATCCTTTGCATGAACGAGAACTACGACAAGTTCCGTCCGCTGCTCGAGGCGAACAAGGCGATTCTCGTCATCGGCGAAGTGAACGTCGGCGACGACAAGCCGAAAATTTTCCCGCAGGAAATCATGCCGCTCGAAGACGCGCCGAAAAAATTCACGAAGCAGGTTCATCTCCGGCTGCACACGGCGCATTTGAAACCGGAGCAGTTGAACGCCGTGACCGAGCTTGTCGCGGCGCATCCGGGCAAATGTCCGCTGCTGCTTTGTTTCATGCAGTCCGGCGGCGGGACAGTTTTCATGGACACGAACGAGCGGTTTGCCGTCACGCCGTCGCTGAAATTGCAGCACGAGGCCGACGCGCGATTTGGCGAGGAAACTTATTACGCGAAAGTGGACATGACTTTGCCGGAGCGCGCCAAACGCAGTTGGGAAAAGAAAACGGAAAATGGCAACGGTGAGGATTGATTCTTTTATGGCGCGAGCGAGGTCATAAAGTTTGCCGCCTATCAAACTGTTAGGCGTCTGGTTTGTAACTGCTCTTGGCACGTCTCATATCTCGAATGAGAATCAAACCTATCACCACACCCAAACCTATCTGTGTCGGCAAAGTCGCGCCAGAAATATCGTGATGGAAAGCAGTCGCAAAAGAATTTGCCGCAAATGACCCAACAACTAATGCCGTGAAAAAACGACTGAGACGTGAAAATGGAATGTCCGTAGTCCAGCCGGGCTTCTTGGCCGACTTGGGCGGCTGAAGCCAAAGCGCATCCGAAACTGAACTGGCCAAAAGAAAAACCGCTGGTAGGCTCAATGCAATCCCGCCCACGAAATGCCAAAAGTCAAAATTCGAGTGCATACGCACAAAGACGCCTAACAATTATTTGACCGCCGTTTTTGTGGCCTATCCTGTTTCACGAATTCAAGGTGTGACAGAGGTAAATAGCTGTCCAGCACATTTTTTGGACAATTGCGATAGACTATTTCTCTTTGATTGCCATCGCGCCACTTTGACGAAGAATAATTTTCACCGATTGCGAACGGGCATCAATCCAAAATGCAGCAGCAGCCAGATTGGAACGGCGAACAGAACAATCGCAATCAACCGTTCCCACGTCCATTCGAGGTAATGCGATTGGATCGGGAAAATCGCGATCATGAAATAATTCGCGAACCGCGTGTGGCCGATGAAGCGCAGGTGTTTCGGAAATTTTTTGCGGACGCCGCTGGCGAGCGCGACGACGCCGAGCGCAATCACCAGAAATGTCACGAGCAGGTTGACCGGCAGCATCGCGCCAAATTCAATTTGCGGCTCGCCGGATTTGTGGACTTTGAAATACGGCCAGAGCCATTGCGCGCCCGCCCACAGAAAGCTGAAGCCGGTCTGGAGCGCGGTGCGGAAGTTCGCCTTGTCGGAAGTCAGTTCGTTGAGCAGCAGTCCGAAATAGAGCGGCACGATTCCCCAGACGAGCGCGATGTGCGCGAAGGGCGTCGAAATCAATTCGGCGAACGTGTTCCAGTAATGACTCACGCCGTTGTTTTAACAATTTGCCGCCCGCGCCGTCCCGATTTTTTTATGGCAGCGCATGGCCGGGAATGGAGCAGGCCGGGTTTTCGCCGACTTTGCCGATGGTGTAGGTGCCGCCAGAAGGACATTTTGGAAGATTGCCGTCCGCGTCCAGTTTGATGTAAGGTTTGATGTCGGCTTCCGTAACAGCGTCTCCGGCTTTTTTGCCTTTTTCCAAAGCCCACTCGTTTTTCGCCCCGTCAATCTGGCGGAGATTGTTGATGCAGGCGTTGCGCTGCCTGACTTCCGTGGATGGCGCGGTTGTGGCCGCCGCAGCCGGCATACGAACCAGCCTGACGCCCGCCGGCACGTCGTAATTGAAATCATCGGCGGAAAGAGCCGGATTCACTTCGACGTTTCTGGAAGTTGACGTAATGGTGCCGCGAATTTTTGCAATCACCGGCGCCATCTTTTCCACCTGCGCCTTGATCGTGTCCAGTTGCGCCGGCGGCGTGTTGGTAAAGCCGGTGGCGAACAGCGAAAAAGCGTCGTCAATGTCCGCGTCGCTGATGGTTCCGCCGAGCGTGATCTGCCATTGCGGAACCAGGTAGCTGGTTTTGTCCACCCAGATTTTGATTTTTTGCCCCAGCACTTTTGCGGTGAGCGTGTAGCAATCCTGCCCGTTCACGGAATCATCATCGGTTTGCCCAAAATCCTTGATGATTTTGGCCAAGTTCGCCGGGTCGGCGAAAAGCTGCTGCATATTCTTGAATTGATCCGCATTTTTGTTTGTCACATTGCCGTCGGCAAGCTGCCGGTAGCTGGCTGAATTTCTTCCTTGATGCGAGTCGGTGAACATGAACTGGCCTTTGTCGGATTTCCAAATGGCGAACGTGTTGGTCACGGTCAGACGGTCAATTTTTGACACTGCGTCGCCGGCGATGTAATAGAAGTCCGGCTGCGCCCGCTTGATGGAAACTTCAGTTGTGTTTGTGATTGAAGCGGGGAAACCCGGCTGCCGGCGCGCCGGTCTTTTCTGCGCCGCCTTTTTCTGGGCGGCGGTTTGATTTGGATTGAGGTCGGCGGCCGTGAGGTTCGACAAATCAAGAAACAGGGTGACAGTGTCGTCCGCCTTCGCGCTTGTCGTGTTCGTGTAAGCCGAATGCACCTTGCTCAAAATGCTCAACGCCTGGATGGTTGCGGCGGCGGTGGGCGCGGCCACTTGCGCGGCTGGATTCCCCTTTTTCGCCTTGTGCTGTGAATAAAAATGCCAGCCGCAGCCGCCAAGCGCCGCAAGGACAACCACCGCCGCCGTGATGATCAAAACATTCCGCAGCGCGTGCGACTTCGCCTGAACCTGCGGCTGCCGTCCGGGCGCGCCCGCAAATTGCCTTCCAGCCGCCGGAGCCGAAGTGCTTTGCCGTGTTGCAAGCACGGATGGCGCCGATGGCGGAATTGGCGCGGCGGGCGGCACGGCTGCGGAGCGCGGCGCCTGCGGAACGATGATTGCCTGCTGGCACGACGGGCAATTGATTTGCGCTCCGGCATAACCCGTGTCGCACTGAATGCGCTGATTGCATTGCGGACAGGAGAACTTGAATTCAGCCATAAATTTTATTGGCACGCAAAATGTGCCGTCTTCTGGACTGGTGACGGCGACAGCAAACCCCTTTTTCAGGAAATTTGCAAGCCCAACGTAGAAGTCGAGGTAACGAGACTCTGATTTTTTTTGAAATGAGACTTCTTACGTCGTCTCCTACAAAAAAATTACGCCCGCCGTTCTTTGATCGCCGATAAAATATCCGCCACGACTTCCCCCTTCGGCTTCGCGCCGACGTTGCCTTTGCCGTGCAGGCGGACGGAAACCGCGCCGGCGTCCATGTCGCGACCGCCGATGACGAGCATCGTGTGGACTTTGGCTTGTTCGGCCTCGGCGATTTTTGCCTTGATCGGGTCGTTGCGGAAATCCAGTTCGCAGCGGACAAAATTTCCGCGCAATTCGTCCACGATTTTTTTTGCGTAATCTATCAATTCTTTTGTCGCTGGATCACCTTCGCCACCAATTGTCAGCACGCGCACCTGTTCCGGCGCGAGCCAGAGCGGGAAGTTGCCGGCGTAATGCTCGATCAAAAAGCCGATGAACCGTTCGTGCGTGCCGAGCGGCGCGCGATGGATGCACAACGGCGTTTTCTCCGAGTTGTCACGGTCGCGATATTTCAGGCCGAACTTCGCGGGCACGGCGAAGTCCACCTGGTTCGTCGCCAGCGTGAACTCGCGGCCGATGACGCTCCACACCTGCACGTCAATCTTCGGGCCGTAAAACGCCGCCTCGTCTCTAACAATTGTGTAATCAATTCCTGAACTAGCGAGAACTCTGGCAACCATTTTTTCCGTCTGCTCCCACAATTCGGGTTCATTAACATATTTCTGACCAAGTTTAGACGGCTCGTGCAAACTCAAACGCATTTTGTATTTTTCGATGCCGAAAATTTTGAAATACTTCAAATACATTTCGTTCACAGCCTTAAACTCGTCAGCAAATTGTTCGGTTGTGCAATAAATGTGCGCGTCATTCATATTGAGCGAGCGAACGCGCATAAGACCAAACAACTCGCCACTTTGCTCGTAACGATAGCAGCTTCCATATTCCGCCAATCGCAATGGCAAATCACGATAACTGCGAGGTTCTGCCGCATAAATACGATGGTGATGCGGACAATTCATCGCCTTGAGATAATAGCGTTCAGAGGCATTGCGCAGTCCTGTGAGCTTGTCCAGGTCTTCGCGGAGTTGTTCCTCCAAAAATAAATCCTCGCCCTTGGCCTCTTCGTCCTCTTCGGTGCCGCCATTGGTTTTCTGCTTGCACTCGATGGCTTTAACCTCTTTTTCCATTTCGCGCAGCTTTTCCTCGGCGACCTTGATATTGCGTTCCAATTCGGGGTCGGTTTTGCCCTCTTCATTCAACTCCATCGGCGGAAACATGGAGTC
>DASXED010000148.1:0-16745 GCA_036490295.1 Verrucomicrobiia bacterium
GGAATTATGCAGTTAACAAACTTTCCGGGTAGGGCGCGTCACTCCGTGCGCGCCGACGGTTGCAAACCAACGCGTTCGGCGGGCAGAGGACTGCCCGTCCTACCAGTTTTGTCCCATTAGTTTGTCAACTGCATAATCCCAAAATTGTTCGTGAAATCGTAGCCCAATGTGTTATTTCCGGTGCTGTCGATGTTCGTGTCCGCCATTTCTGTCGTCCCGAAGAACTTGTAGAGCCACCATTCCGGCACGGTGTTTCCCCCGGACGTGATGCCGGCCCAGTCGCAAGCCCAGATAAAAAAGTTCGTCGGTGAAGACGCCGCCACCGTGAAGGGCATCACGTTGGTGTTGATTCCCGGAAACACTTCCCCCGCAATATCCCAGTTCCCGGCCACGCTTAAACTGTTTTTCGAGATGATCTTGTAGACAAAATCAGTCGCGTTGTTCAGGTTCAGATGCGCCAGACCGCCGGAAACATTGGAAATGCTCAACCACAAGCCATTCGTCGGGACGGGCGTGAAGTGAACATTGTTCGTGTAGCCGCCGCCGTCATTCGTCCCGCCGCCGCCCGGAATGCCCGGCACGTCCATCGCCTCCATCCCGCCAGCGGTTTTAGACGATTCCGGGTAATCAATATCGTCGAGCAAATAAAAACTTGAGCCTGATGCCGTGGAAATTTTCCAATAAGGCGTGTTAAATGGCGTCGGGAGCGGCGGAAAATTCGGGTGGGCCAATGACCAATACGTTCCGCCCATGCCGCCTTCCGGCCAAACCAGCGGCGTTGCCGCCAGTTCCCTTAACAATTGCGTCAACTGCGCGTCGGAATAGGTTTCAACCGATGGCAGGCTCGCGGGCGAGAGCGAAATCGTTCCCGCCCGAATCGCCGTCGCCGCCTCTTGCGCGTGGAGCAGGCTCAACGCGGCAATGAATCCGACGCAAAGTAGGAGCCGACGTGAGAAGGCTCTGATTGAAATAAAACCCGAAACGGGAATTGAAGTTTGAGTCTCGTCACCTCGACTCCTACAGAAATAATTTCTGATTTTCATTTTATCCTTTCTCGCGAACTCTGAAAACGGAAAGGCGCGAACTTGACACGCCCTTCCCAGAGGCACCGCTAAGCGCCTGTCAGATGGCGCACCAAGCCGCGCCATCTGGCGCGCGCTTATGCAATCTGACGGGCGGGAAAATTAGCGGTTTTCTGGGAAGCCCCGTAGCAAAGCTACGCAAATTGGTTTTGGTTTATTTGTTACATTCGTTTGAACTGACGGTTTCGTTTTTACATTTTCCACGTAAATTTTACAAGTGAAAATTCACGCCAGCCGGTAACTTGCCGGACAATCCTGATGAATCCGAAGGGCAGCGATCCGCTGCTTCAGCGTCATTCCAATGGAATTTCCGTTCCCGTCAAGCCCTGTTTTTCCTCGACCTCGGCGATGTATTTTTTTGTAGCGGCGGGCAATGCATTCCAAATCCAGAGCGCGATGCCGCCGCCAATGACGGCGAACGGCATGATAAAGGCCGGCCACCAATGCCAGTCGCGCGGAATGAAATGAAGGTAAGGGACAAATTGCCGGCCGGTCTCTGCATTTTTCTGCGGCACTAAAAAACCAATGCAGATGGATTGCAGCCCGCTGCCGAGGTAGGCGAAGCCGTCCACGATGCCGGAACAGGTTGCGGTGGCTTTGCGTCCGCCAAAATCCGTCGCCGCCGTGCCGGCCATGAGCGAAGTGATGCCGATGGACGCCATGACGATGAAAATCGCCGACCAGCCGACGATTAGCGGCGCGGAAAACAGAAATATCACCATGACGGTTGAAAGAATCAAAACGAGGCCGCAAAGCATGGCGGCGGGCGGGCCGCGGCGCGATTGAAACAATCTGTCGGAAACAATTCCGCCGGCGAATCCGCCGATGATCCCGAAAATGCAGATGAACCAGCCCCAGTGATCCGCAAAAAATTCCGCGCCGGTCTGGTTCACACCCTTGCTGAACGGCAGATACCAGGTCCAAATGCTGTAACGGAAAATGCCGGAGGTCAGCTCGATGCACGCGATGAAAATCATCAGGCGGCTCGCGAAAATTTTCTTCAGCAAATCGAGCACGGAAAATTCAACGTGCATCTGGCCGGACGAGGCATCGCAGGTGTCAAGATGCGGAAAACCGGCTTCTTCCGGCGCGTTTTTGATGAGCCACAAGTCAATCAGCAGCCAGAAAATCAAGATGATTGCCGGAACGAAAAAAACCGCCCACGTCGCGTCCACCGGCAAATTTGCGGAAGTGAAAATTCTTTTCAGAAAATTATCCGGCGCATTTGCCTTCGTCATCGCGACGATTGAGGCGCTCCAATCGAATGCGAAATAAGCGCCGGCGGAAATGAACGTCCCGAAGATCGCGCCGAAAACGCCGCGTTCCCGGACGTGAAACCAATAGGCCTTGACCTTGATGATGGACATCGCGCCGTAGCTTTGGAAATACATATTGACGGAATAAACCAACGAAAAAGCGGCGACCAGATTGACCTTCCAATGCCTGACGATGATGAGCCACGTCAAAATTCCCAGCGCGACGTTGGCCAGCGACGCGCCGAGCGCGGCGATCATGATTCCATTTTTGCCGCCGATTTTTTTGTCAATAAGCGGGCCGTTGACGAGAAACGACAGCGCGTAAGTCCAAGTGCCGGCGGCGAAAATGATTCCAAAATCCTGGTTGGACATGAGCGGCCCAAGCGCGCCCTGGGCGACGTTCAGGTTGTAGCGTCCCATGCACAAAAACGCGTAAGTCATGCCGAGCGGCAGCCAGTTGATGAAACGGCGCGTCACAAACCAGCCGCCATGCCGCAGCGGATTGTTTGCAAAATACGCCGCGATCACCGCCGCAAGGCAAAGCGCGACCGTGGCCGGATAAAAATAATTTGGAACCATTCCTGTTTCGTGAAGAAAAACAGAGCCGCGCGCGCCGGTCAAAGGATTTTATGAAACAAAAAAGCCATGGAAAATTTCCGTGGCCTTTCTGAAAAATAATTTGGCGGAATTTATCCGGCCTTGGCTTTCTTTTCCGCCTTCGGAGATTTCGCAGGTTTCTCGGCTTTGGCCGCGCGCGGTTTTTTTTCCTCGACGGCTTCGGCCTTTTCAACTTTTTCGCCTTCAACGTGTCTGCCGCGCTTTTCGGTTTTGCGTTCTTCGGGCTTCGCCTCGGCCGCAGGCGCGGTGATTGGCGTCAGGCTTTCCACGCGCACTTTCAAGGTGCTTTTGACTTCCGCGTGCAGGTGCAATTCAACTTCATGCTCGCCGAGCGTTTTGATCGCGTGTTCAAGGTGGATTTTCCGCTTGTCGAGCGTGATGTCGAACTGATGCTTCAATTCGTCAGCGATCATTCCCGCCGTCACCGAGCCGAACATCTTGCCGTCGTCGCCCGCCTTGACCTTGATGACGCAAATCAATTTGGAAACGCCCTTCGCCAGTTCGGTCATCGTGTTGAACTCGTGCGCCTCGCGCTCGGCTCGGCGCTGCTTGAGCGACTCAAGGCGGCGTTTGTTCGCGCCGCTCAACGGAACCGCAAAACCCTGCGGGAACAAAAAGTTGCGCGCGTAACCGGCGGCGACGCGGACTTGGTCGGATTCACCGCCAAGGCCGACGATGTTGTGAGTGAGAATGACTTCAGTTTTTGCCATAGAAAAATTTATTTACGGAATTAAAAATCAGAACGGAACGTCGTCGCTTTCGGGCGGGCCGTCGCCTTCGACGGGTTCGCTCGCGGGCGCACTGGCTGCTGCTGCCGGACGCGGCGCGCGCGGTGTTGCGGGTGCAGAACCACCTTCGGCGCGGCCTTGTGGTGCGCCGACAAATTTGAAAGTTTCAACATCCACACGCAGTTTGCTCTGCTTCTGGCTGGTCTGTTTATCGTCCCATGTGTGGAGGCGCAAACGTCCTTCAATCAAAATCGGCGCGCCTTTCCGCATATACTGGCCGATAGTCTCGGCAGTTTTTCCGAAAGCATCGCAATCCACGAAGGTGACTTCTTCTTTTTTTTCACCAGTATCGGTTGTCCAAACGCGGTTGACAGCCAACCCAATCCGGGCAATGGCCGTTCCTTTGGGCGTGTAGCGCAATTCGGGATCGCGCGTCAGGTTGCCCATCAGGATGACTTTGTTGAAGCTGGCCATAAAATTCCTTTGAATTTATTTCGCGGGCTTCGGCTCCGGCGAATCGGTGAAGATTACGCGAAAAATATCCTCGCTCAAACCGAACTTCGCGCGCAACTGCGCGATGATCGCGGGTGTGCCGTTGAAAATGACGTTCGCGTAGAAACCGGCGCTGTGTTTTTTGTCGGCGATGCGCGCAAAATTTTTCCGTTCCATTTTCTGGACGGTCTCGACTTTGCCGCCAGCGGCGACGATTTCCGCCTCGACGTTGTCGAGTGTGTCTTTGACGGCTTCTTCTTTTCCTGCTGTGTTCAGGATGAACAGACCTTCGTATCGTTTCACTATTTTTTCTTTTCGTTCGTGGAGTCAATGACTCCGTTAAATTGACTCATTGCCTTTTCGATTCCGGCTTCCAACCAGGTTTCAATCTGGTCCGAAGCCCGTTCCAAAACTTTTTTCAACAACTCGCTCTCGGACGAATCAAATTTTCCGAGAACGTAATTCGTAATCTCGCGCGCGCCGTCTTTGCGTCCGATCCCGATCCGCAACCGCGCAAATTCTCGCGATGCCAAATGCTGCTCGATGGATTCCAAACCATGATGTCCACCGCTGCTGCCGCTTTTGCGCAACCGGATTTCGCCCAACGGCAAATCCGCGTCGTCTACCGCGACAATCAATTGCTTCAACGGCAACTGATAAAAATCTTTCAGCGCACCGACCGTTTCGCCGCTCAAATTCATGAACGTCTGCGGTTCGCACAAAATTAGTGGGGCGGGCCTCTGGCCTGCCAGCAGGCTGGAAGCCTGCTCCACTACTTTCGCGATTCGCGCTTTGAACTTTCGTTCGTTCGCCCAATCGCATTTCCACTTCGCCGCCAGTTTTTCGACGAGCAAAAATCCGGCGTTGTGGCGCGTCTTCGCGTATTCCGCGCCCGGATTTCCCAAGCCCACGATGAGAAAAACATTTTCCATGCGCGGGCAATAGTGGGACAGGCATCCTGCCTGTCAAGGTCGGGCTGGAAGCCCAACCCACTAAAATTATTTCTTCTTCTCGGCCTTGGCTTCCGGTTTGGCCTCGGCTTTTTTGTCTCCGGCAGCGGCGGCTTTCGCGTCGCCCTTGGCCGGGGCTTTTTCGCCGGCTTTGCCAGCGGGCGCGGCTTCGGTGCCGTCTTCCTTCTTTTCCTTGGTCATCTCGACATCGCCAGCAGCAGGAGCAGCGGCATCGGTGGCAACCACTTCTTCAGCGCGCGGCGCGGCGACGGCGACGACGGTGATGTGTTTGTCGCCCAAAATTTCAACGCCTTCGGACGCCTTGATGTCGCCAATGTGAAATGACTTTCCGATTTCGAGGCTAGTTACGTCCACGACGATCTGTTCGGGCAAATCTTTCGGCAGGCAGCGGACTTTCAATTTGAACAAAACGTGTTCGAGCACGCCGCCGGCTTTCACGCCTACGGATTCGCCGGTCGTTTCAACCGGAACTTGCACCGTGACTTTTTCGTTCTCGGCGACTTCGTGAAAATCAACATGAAGAACTTTTCCGTCGAGCGGGTGATGCTGGATTTCCTGCACGAGCGCGAGGCGCTTGGATCGCGCGTCGTTTTCGACGGACAAATCCACGAGCAAATTTTCGGAGGCGGAATGATGCAGCAGGTCGGCGAATTCCTTGGAATTGACCTCCAGGTTTTGCGGCTTGGCCTGGCGGCCGTAAATGGTGGCTGGCACGCGTCCCGCACGGCGGAGTTTCGTGACTTCGGCGCGCTGCACTTGCGCGCGCGGATAGGCTTTCAATGCTACTGATTTCATTTTTTTTCTTAAAATTATTTTCCGGCGGCGCTCAACTGGTGCGCCCGCCTTTGAATTCAAAGAGCGAGTTCACCGACGAATTACTGTGAATCCGTTTGATGGCTTCGCCCAAAAGTCCGGCGACCGACAGCGTTGTAATCTTCACTCCGTCAATCGCAGGGCGTTGGACTGTATCAGTTGTAATCAATTCGTCAATCGCCGATTTGCGCAATCTTGCGATGCCCGTTTCGCCCAGAATCGCGTGTGAAACGCAGGCGATGATGTTCTTCGCGCCTTTTTTCTTCAATAAAGACGCGGCTTCCGTCAACGTGCCCGCCGTCTCCGTCAAATCGTCCACGAGCAAAACATTTTTCCCCTTGATTTCGCCGATGACGGCCATGCTTTCCACGTCCGTCGCATTTTTGCGCCGCTTGGCGACGATGGCCAGGCCCGCTTCGAGCATTTGCGAGTAGGCGTGCGCCATTTTCAAACCGCCCGTGTCCGGGCTGACCACGACGAGGTCGGTCAATTTTTTCTTCTTCAGATATTCATACATCACCGGCGCGGCGTAAAGGTGGTCAACCGGAATGTCGAAAAATCCCTGAATCTGTTGCGCGTGCAAATCCATCGCGAGGATGCGGTTCGTTCCCGACGCGACGAGCAAATTCGCGACGAGCTTTGCGGTAATCGGAACTCGCGGCTGATCTTTTCTGTCCTGCCGCGCGTAACCGTAAAACGGCAGGACGGCGGTGATCCGTTTCGCGCTCGCGCGGCGCAGCGCGTCAATCATGATGAACAGTTCCATCAGATTATGGTTCGTCGGCGGCGAAGTGGGCTGCACGACGAAAACTTCCTCGCCGCGCACGTTTTCCTCGATTTTCACGAACGTCTCGCCGTCGGGAAACGGCTTGATGGTGCACTGGCCGAGTTCGCAGCCGATGGATTTGCAGATGGCGCTGGCCAAGGGTTCGTTCGCTGTGCCGCTGAAAATTTTCACGAATTGATGATTGTATTTTTGGTTAAAACGGAAAAACCGCCGCAACCGGCGGATGAAATTGCGAAACGACTTTAACAACGAACAAACTTGGCGCAAGGGAGAAATTGAATCAGCCGCGCGGTTCCTTGGCGATGATGCGGTGCAGTTCGCTTTCAAAAACGTCATACACGAGCGCGCGGTCATTCACATAAACACATTCAATCACGCGACCGGGCAAATAGCGGAAAACAACCCGATACGAACCGACGCGCAGCCGGTAGTAACCGTCCAGCCGGTCGCGCAAAGCCCGGATGTCGCCGCGTTCGTTCGCCAATTCCAGAATCGCGCGCTTCACGGCGCGGCGATCCTGCAAACCGAGCTGACCGTAAAATTTCCAGACCTGCTCGCGGACTTGGACACGGTAACTCATTCAGGCAGGTCTTTCGCCGCGTGAACTTTTCCGCGTCCGGCCTCGGCGGCACGGATCGCCTGCATCGCCTTCGGGTCGGCAAGAATCTCCATCGTTTCCAGCAATTCGCTCAACCGCTGCGGACTCAAAACGTAAGCCACCGGCTTTTGATGCCGCGTGATGGTGGCCAGATTGCCGCGCTCAGCCACGCGCACCATTCCGGTGATGTCCTGCTGCGCTTCCTTGACTGTGTATGTATTTTTCACTCAAAAAGGAATACAATTTCGACAGTTGTAAGTCAAATGAAAACTGTGCTAAACTCTGCCCATGCGTTATCGGATTTTAGGAAAAACAAATCTCCGCGTCTCCGTCATCGGCATCGGCACCTGGCAGTTTGGCGGCGAATGGGGCGTCAATTTTTCACAGGCGCAAGTGGACGCGATTCTCGACATGGCGGCGGAATGTGGAATCAATTTAATAGATACCGCCGAATGTTATGGGCCGGATCATCTTTCAGAAAAACTCGTCGGCGATTATCTTTCGCGCCGCGACCGCTCGAAATGGATTGTCGCCACAAAATTCGGACATCACTTCAAAAGTTTTATGAACCGCGACGACGATTTTTCCATTGTCGGCGTGCAAAAACAACTCGATGCCTCGCTCAAGGCATTGCGCGTTGAAACGATAGACCTTTACCAATTTCATTCCGGCTCGGACGAAATTTTTCAGAACGAAAAGCTCTGGGATTTTCTCGCCGGACAAAAACGCGCGGGCAAAATCCGTCACCTCGGCGTTTCCATCTTGCAAAAAGGCAGCGAACTTCAAGCGCGTGAAGCCGCGAAGTTTGGCGTCGAAGCGCTGCAGGTTTTTTACAACCGGCTCGACCGCCGCGCCGAGGAACTTTATTTTCCGCCCGCCCAAAAAAACAATCTCGGCATCCTCGCGCGCGTGCCGCTGGCGAGCGGATTGTTGTCCGGCAAATACAAACCCGGCGCGAGCTTCCCTGCGAACGACGTGCGCGCGACCTTCGGCGCGGAAAAATTGAAGCGCGACCTTGCCGAAGTCGAACGATTGCAAAAAGAAGAAGTGCCGCCCGGCGTGCCGATGGCGAAATGGGCGATGGCGTGGTGCCTGAAGAATCCGATCGTGACCGCGCTCATCCCCGGCTGCAAAAATCCCGAACAGGTCAAGGCGAACGCCGAAGCCGCCGACTTATCCGCCGCTCCCGCGAAATCCTGGCTCGTTCCCGCAAAGTCTGCGTTCCTCCCGCGAAATGCTGGACTGCTCCCGCGAAGTCCTGAACGCTTCCCTCAAAATCCTGGCCTTTTCCCGTGAAATCCCAGGTCGTTCCCGTGAAATCCTGACGCCTCCCGCAAAGTCCTGACCTCTTCCCACGAAATCCTGTGAGCTTCAAAAAAACTCCCAAGTTCCTTTTTAAGAGTTATTTGCGTAGTTAAATGTCAGCCGCACTCCGCCCTTGGCTGCAAAAACACCGAACGGAGTCAAAATAAACGCGAGCGCGGCGGAGTTGGTGAAATAATAATTGTCTTTCTCGTTCGTCCGTTTGCGGTTTCAATTCGCTGACGCACGATGAATGTCCTTAAAACATCGGCAAACCCAATCGGCTGGAAAAAATCTTTGCTATGGCTGGTGCTGGCTGCGGCGTGTTTTCATCTCGCCTATACTTCCATCAAATTTCCCGCGCTCGGCCTCTTTATTTTTGGCTACGCTTATTTTCTCGTCCGGCTCACTGACCAGCCGACCGTCAAACGCGCATTTTATTTTGGTTTGGCAGCCGGTTTTTTGTGCGCCGCACCACAAGCGAGTTTTTTCTGGGGAATTTTCAAGCAAGCGGCAATTGTCCTGTGGCTCGTATTCGCGTTTTGGATTGGACTGTTCACGGCGATTGTTTGCGGCTGCAACCGGCGTTGGGGAAAAGCCAAGGCGATGTGGCTGATTCCGATTGTCTGGACTGGCTTGGAATATTTTCGCAGCGAACTTTATTACTTGAGATTTTCGTGGTTGAACGTGGGTTATGCCTTTCCAAGTTATCCAGCCGCTCCTCTTTACGTATTTGGAATGTATGGCGTCGGCTTTTGGGTTTTCTCTCTCGCCGCAATTTTGTCTCACAAGAATCTGGTCAAAAAATCCCGGATTAACATATTCGCGATCATTTTGGTTTTACTGATTCCTTTGTCTTGGTTCTTGATGTTTATGGCTGCGGCCAGATATGAACGCCCTCTTCCGCCAGTAAAAATCGTCGGCATCCAAATGGAATTTCCACCGGAAGGTGTCATCCCAGAAATGCTCAACCAGGCGCTGGCGAAAAACACCGACGCGCAAATTTTCGTTTTGAGTGAATACACGCTCGAAGGCGCAGTTCCTGATTCGCTAAAAATTTGGTGTCGCGAACACTCGAAATTTTTAGTCGTCGGCGGAAAAGATTTTGTCACCAACGACATTTACTACAACACGGCTTTCGTCGTTGGCACGAACGGTGAAATTATTTTCAAACAGGCCAAAAGCGTGCCGATTCAATTTTTCAAAGATGGTCTCCCCGCGCAGAAACAAGAAGTCTGGAATTCGCCATGGGGCAAAATCGGCATCTGCATCTGTTACGACTTGAGCTACACGCGTGTCACCGATGAATTAGTGAAACAAGGAGCGCAATTGTTCATCGTTCCGACAATGGACGTTGAGGAATGGGGACGACATGAACATGAATTACACTCGCGCGTCGCGCTCGTGCGTGCGGCAGAATATGGCATTCCAATTTTTCGCGTCGCCAGTTCCGGCATTTCCCAGGCCGTTTTGTATAATGGCGATGTCATTGCCAAAACTTCCATTCCCGGTAACGGCGACATTTTCTCCGCACAACTCAAGCTGCCAATGCGAGGTTCACTTCCATTGGACAGATTTCTCGCGCCGGTTTGCGTTGGCGTGACGGGAATCGTCATTGCAATTTTATTGTTCCTCAACTGGAAAGACAAACGCGCAAAACCAAACAGTTAATTATTTGTCCGCCGATTTGATGTGCGTGACTTTTATTTCAGAAACCGCGTGGTCAGCCCAAAATGTCACGGCGTAGCGGCCGATGACTTTCACTTGGATAATTCTGCCGGCGTTATCCTTTTCCGTAAAATCTCCGGCTGTGTTTGGATTGTTGGCGAGTGAACGGATGAATTTCATCACGTTTTCCCGCTGCGTTCCTGAACGCGGCGCGGCGGCGAGCGCCTGTTCGTTGATGAAGACCGCGTAAGCCCGCATGGGGTTTAATTGAGCCGGCGTTCAAATTCGTCCGGCGTCAGCCAGTAGGATTTGTCCGCGTCGTTGAGACGGTCGGTGACTTCGCGGTGATAACCGGCATCATGAGCGTAACGCAACTGCAAGGTGTAGGAAATCAAATCTGCCTGCTGTTGTTCATCCAGCAATGCCACTTCGCGTTTGATCTGCTCGAAACTCATAAATGAATTTTAACCTGCAAATAATTTTATGCAAGGCAACGCTTACCGCATAATCCATCCGCCGCCAACCACTAGATCATCCTGATAAAAAACCGCCGCCTGGCCGGGCGTGATGGCGCGCTGCGGCGTGTGCAATTTCACTTTCACGCGATTATTTTCCAGCGGTGAAATCGTTGCCGCCGTGCCGGGATGGTTGTAACGGATTTTGGCCGTGACTTCGATTGGCTCGGTCAATTTGTCGAACGGATGCCAGTTGCAACGGTCGGCAATAAATTCATCGCGGTCGAGCGCCGAATCGTCGCCCACGATGACTCGATTATTTTCCGCATCCAATTCCACGACATAAACCGGCTTGCTCGTCGTGATGCCCAGACCTTTGCGCTGGCCGATGGTGTAAAACGCGATGCCGTCGTGCTTGCCCAAAACGTGGCCGTGCAAATCCACGATGTCGCCGCGCGTTTTTTGCACGAGATTCGCCGACTGCAAAAAGCCGCCGTAATTATTGTCCGGCACGAAACAAATCTCCATGCTCTCTTCCTTGTCGGCGGTCTTGAGATTGCAATGCCGCGCCACTTCGCGCGTGTCGCTCTTCGTCTTTTCGCCGAGCGGAAAAATCGCGCGCGCCAGTTGATCCTGTCGCAGCGAGAAAAGAAAATAACTTTGATCCTTGCGCAAATCGCGTCCGCGCTTGAGCAGATAACGCACGCCGGATTGGAGCGCGGCTTGTCCCAAGCCGCAGCGTGTTGCCGTATCGGAGGTTTCTTGGATATTCGGATGTCGTTCTGTAATCGAACCGCTGCGAGTTGGGGACAACTCGCGCTCCGGAAAATTTTCGACGCGCTCAATCCGCGCAAAATGTCCGGTCGCAATAAAATCCGCACCGAGTTGATCCGCTCGGTCAATCAATCTTCCGAACTTCAAATTCTGATTGCACATCACGCACGGATTCGGCGTGCGACCCGCCTTGTATTCATCGGCGAAGTATTGGATGACGTGCTTCTGAAATTCCGCCGCCTCGTCAATGAGGTAATACGGAATGTCGAGCTTGTCGCAGACCGAGCGCGCATCCGTGACGGCTTGCGGGCCGCAGCATTTGTCCTCCGCGCGGTTCACGCAATCCTGCGGCCAGAGCTTGAGCGTGATGCCGATGACATCGTAGCCCTGCTCGATCAAAAGCGCCGCCGTCGCCGAGGAATCAACTCCTCCGCTCATGCCGCAGACCACGCGCTGACGCTTTTGCGAATTCACAGAAGGACATTATACAAGGCGCTGGCGGCGTGTAAAATGGTTTGCGCTTTAAGAAAATTAAAATACCGCCGAATTAAATCTTTTGCCCGGCGGGAGAATGATGAGCGGGCATTCACTCTTCACTTTGAAATCGGTTCTGCGTTTGCATCAGCATTGCGGGAAATCTTCTCTTCCGCGTCGCTGATGGCGGAATGCAGTCGGGCGTCATCAATTATTGCCATGGCTTCATCGCGGATTTTTTCCGCATCGGCTTTGTGGCCGGTGGCGACGAGGATTTCAACCAGCTTGCAAACCTGTCCCACAAAGTTGTTAGTTGCCATCTGCCCCACGCCGGGTGGCGTGAAGGGCTTGAATATGCCGTGTGGCAAACGCGGCACTGGCGGCACTGGTATCGGATATTCTTTCTGCATTTCATCTCTGCGCTGCTGCAATTCCCTCACCGCCTCCAAAGCACGGTTGAATTGCTCAAAATTCGCTTGCGGATTGCCGATATAATTCAAACACAATTCATATTCACCTTTTTGCATCAGCAAATCTTGGACGCAATAATAACATTGTCCGGCCAGTTGTTTGTCCTGTTGATGAATGGTTTTGAACAGGGCATACGTCGCGTCAGCCTGATTCAAATAGCTATTGATGTAATTAACTTCCAAAAACAATTCAGAATAACCCCCGCCCTCGGAAAATTCACGGACATCGTGATCGCGGATTTCAATCAATGGCTCTCTGGCTTTTGGAAATCTCCGGCCCAGTTCGACCCAATCGGAAAACAGCGGAACCAGTAATCCGAACGATTGATCGGCTTTAATTTGATTGTGAACGGAGAGGCAACTCTGCAATGCCTCGTCATATCGGCCTTGGGCAATCAGTTCATGCACTTCGATGACGGTCGTCTCGTTAGTCATGGCGATATTTGCGGCTGCCTCAGTTGGGTCGCCCGTCTTGGAGGACACTGGCAGCCCCGTAGTAAAGTCGAGGCGCGGAATGTTCGCTGCATCAGACACAGGCATTCCCGTGGCAGGGTCGATATGCGATGCGTTCGCTGTGCCAGACGCCGGCATTCCCATAGTTGGATCAATGGTTTGCGCGTTTGCCATATCAGCGGCAAGGACTAAAAGAATGCCGGTCAATAGGACGGCAGCACTATTGATTACGACTGGGAGTTTTTTTGTTTTCATAATTTTTATGGTTTGATTGAAGGTGGAAATCCCGAAAATGAAAAAGATTCAGTTTGGAAAAGCAGTGGAAGTTTGATAGTCAAAATCCGCTTTTGAAAATGATTGGTTGATGACGATGTTCCTGTGAGTTTCAGTCGAAGTAATGCCGGGAAATCCGGCTTTTTCCATAGCGGCAATCGTTTCAAGACGGATATTGGCGGGCGCGGCCAGCGGCGGCAGCGCAGCGTAGCCGGGTCTGGCACTCGTTGCAGTTCGAACTTGGTGAATCAGAAAATCCTGCTTGCCAATCCAAAGCGTCTTCGTCGTCCCGTTCAACTCGCTCACAAGAACGTAACAATCCACATCTCCTACTTTTTCGTCGGCCTGTCGTTTTTCGTCCGACGACGGACCGCCAAGCTGGTCGCTCAAAGCCATCTTGAAAAAAGTCGCGGGAATGGTTGTCGCCGCACTGCTGGAAATGCCGGGAATACCGCCCAAAGCCATTTCCTGGGTTGTTCGGCTTTTCACACCAAAGCCCATCGTCAAAAAATCGCCTGCGCCTGCCGACCAGACTGCCTGGGCTTTGGCGGTGGGAAAGGCTGTTCCGTTATTTTGCTCCCATTCAATCCGGTAAAGATTCGGGCGGCCCAATCTTATGGTGAACATTGTGGTGCTCGTGCTGCCGTTCATGGTGGCAACGGTTTTCCCTTCATCACTATAACTTGTCAACGAGGCATATTTCTCCTGCGCATTTTTAAGGATTTCGTCTGGCGAAAGATTGTCGCCCATTTGATGGCTCGAAAGAACAACCGTCACTGCCCCGCCGGCCAATAAAATTCCTGCGGCGATGACGGTTGCCAATTTGAGCTTTGCGTATGTCAAAATTTTGAGAGTTCCTTTCACAAGAATTAAAGTTGAACCGCTGGCTGCCGTGCCTTTGGCAATCGCCACGGCAGTCACAGATTTTGCCAGCGTCACGGGCGCGGCTTGAACGGAATTGGTGGAAATCGTTCCGGCAATGATTGCCGTCGTCGAACTCACGCCGCGTTTCGTAAAAAATTTCCGCAATTTTTCCAGGGCACGGTTCACGCGCATTTTCGCCGCGTCTTCGCTCGCGCCCAACGCCGCGCCAACTTCCGCAAAATTCTTGTTCTCAAAAAATCGCAGCACCAGCGCGTCGTGATCTTTCTGGCCGAGTTGTTCCAGCGCACCGTCCAGCAACGGGGCGATTTGATTCCAAGTTTCGTCGGGCATCGGTTCGGCTTCGTTCAAAATGGATTGCATATACGCCTCCTGTTCGCGACGTTGCCGCCGCCGTTGAATGGTCAGCGCATTCGCGCTCGCGTATCGCGTCGTGCGGCAAAGCCAGCCGGACAAAATCGTCTTGTCGCCCAGCGAATCCGCCTTGCGCGCGAGGATGATGAAAACCGCCTGCGTGATTTCTTCCGCCATCTGCGCGTCGCGCACCTGCCGCAACGCCACTGAATAAACGAGATTGACGTGCCGCGATACGAGCGCGGCGAACGCTTCCTCGGAATTTTGCCGGGCAAATTCGCGCAGCAGGTTCAGGTCATCGTTCGGCATTTCACCTATACATTTACGCTGGCGCGGAAAAGTAACAGGTTATTTTTCATGGCGGCGATTTTGCCCGGCTAATGCAAGCGCGCGTAAAAAATCAAATCCTAATGAGGAAAATCCGGCAAATTTTGAAAACATTTATTGCGCGACAGGGAAATTTGAGTGAAAAATATAGGAACGAAGATTAACTCGAAGAGTGATGATCAGAAACCCGACGAACAAAATGAATGAACGGCACGCGCAAACCCAAACTTCCGCGCCGCCGAAACAGGGGCTTTATGATCCGCAATTCGAGCACGACGCCTGCGGACTCGGATTCATCGTCCACATCAAGGGGAAAAAATCGCACCAATTGGTTTCCGACGCGCTGAAAATTCTGGTGAACCTCGATCATCGCGGCGCGTGCGGCTGCGAGGCGAACACCGGCGACGGCGCGGGCATTTTGATCCAAATCCCGCATGATTTCCTGGCCGCGCAAACGGCGAAACTTGGTTTCCAACTTCCCGCGCCGGGCGAATACGGCGTCGGCATGTTGTTCCTGCCGAAAGATTCCGCCGAGCGCGAGAACATCAAAAAAGAAATCGCAAAAATCATTTCCGGCGAAGGCCAGGGCGTTCTGGGCTGGCGCGACGTGCCGGTGGATAATTCTTCGCTCGGCAACGGCGCGAAAAATTCCGAGCCGTTCATGGCGCAGGTTTTTATCGGCAAAAATTCCGCGCTCAAAGATGAAGCGGCGTTCGAGCGAAAATTATTCGTCATCCGCAAAATTGCCGAGCAGAAAATCCGTTACGCAATAAATGGTGGCACGGGCGTCTCGCCCGTGAGTTCCAACGCAAATTCAGAAACGCACGGGCAGGATGCCCGTGCCACTAAAATTATTCCCGGCGGCAGATGGTTTTACGTTTCCAGCCTGTCGGCGCGCACGATCATTTACAAGGGCATGTTGATGTCCGAGCAGGTGGAAAAATACTACGCCGACCTGCGCGACGAAAGCGTGATCACGGCGCTCGCGCTGGTGCATTCGCGTTTTTCCACGAACACATTTCCAAGCTGGGATCGCGCGCATCCGAACCGTTACATCGCGCACAACGGCGAGATCAACACGCTGCGCGGCAACGTCAACTGGATGCACGCGGCGCAGGCGAATTTCAAATCGAAACTGTTCGGCGACGACATCAAAAAAATTATTCCCGTCATCAACACGGATGGCAGCGACTCGGCGCAGTTCGACAATTGCGTGGAATTGCTGACGCTCGCGGGACGCGAATTGCCGCACGCGATGATGATGATGATTCCCGAGCCGTGGGAAAATCACGAGAGCATGGACGCGGAGCGGCGCGCATTTTATGAATTTCATTCGTGCCTCATGGAACCGTGGGACGGCCCGGCATCAATGGCGTTCACGGACGGAAAAATCATCGGCGCGTGCCTCGACCGAAACGGTCTGCGTCCGTCGCGTTATTACGTCACAAAAGACGACTTGGTCATCATGGCGTCGGAAGCGGGAGTTTTGCCAGTCGCGCCGGAACGCATATTGCAAAAAGGCCGTTTGCAGCCGGGCCGGATGTTTTTGGTGGACATCGAGCAAGGCCGGATTGTCGCGGACGAAGAGCTGAAGAAAAAATACGCGAGCGCGCAGCCGTATCAAAAATGGCTCGATGAACATCATGTGCTGCTCGAAAATTTGCCGGAGCCGTCGCAGGCAACGCAGCCGGATCATCGCAAAGTTTTGCAACGGCAGCAGGCGTTCGGCTACACGTTTGAAGATTTGCGTTTCATCGTCGGGCCGATGGGCAACGACGGCGTGCAACCGCTTGGCTCGATGGGCACGGACACGCCGCTCGCGGTTTTGTCGAACAAGCCGCAGTTGCTTTACAATTATTTCAAGCAATTGTTCGCGCAGGTCACAAACCCGCCGATTGACCCGATTCGCGAAGAAATTATTACTTCGACGGAAACGATGGTCGGCCCGCGCGGCGGTTTATTGAGCCC